>NZ_CP021382.1:1363333-1704166 GCF_002162135.1 Cellvibrio sp. PSBB006
TGGCGTTGGCCGACAATCCCACTACGGGAATGTTGCTGGTCACCGAATCACGTTTTAATACCGACAGTGCTTCGTAACCATCCATACCCGGCAAATTGATGTCCAGAATAATCACATCCGGCTGTTCACTGCGCGCCTTATAGATTCCCAGAAATGCCTCTTCGGCCACATCCAATTGCAATTGCGGGTAGCGCGCAAAGAGTTGTTGTAGCAAGCGAATATTGGATGGGTTGTCTTCGATATACAGGATTTTTTTGGTTTGCTTTACCAATAATTCGGTAGGGGCATATTTATTATGGTGTTTGGGTGCAACAATTAAATCCTGGTTCCACTCCCTTGATAATGGCAAGTCAATCCAGAACTCGGTGCCCACGCCTTCTGTACTGGTAAAGTCCAGTTTACCGTTCATCATCTCCACCAGTTGTTTGGTGATCACCAAACCAACACCGGAGCCTTCTTCTTTACTGTATTCAGCATTAAGCCGATTAAAGGGCTGAAACATTTCCCGCTGGCGATTAGCGGCGATACCAGGACCGTTGTCGCGTACCGCAATACGCATTTCATTAGTTTCCAGCAAGCCAAAACGCAATTCGACTTCGCCACCCATGGCGTTATATTTAACCGCATTGCTCAGCAGATTAATCAAGGCTTGCTTCAGGCGCACGTTATCCGCAATAACATAAGTGCTTTCCAATTGATGAAGATTTGCATACAGCTTGATACTTTTTGCATCGGCCTGCGGTTGAACCAGCGTAAAGCACTCTGCTACCACCCGCGAGGTTAATACCGGCTCCAGAGAAACTGTCATCTTGCCCGATTCGATCTTGGCCAGATCAAGCACATCATTGATTAATTGCAGTAAGTGCTCTCCCGCTTTGCGAATTTCGTGCAAGTTATCCACCTGATTGTGGGTCAGGTTGCCGTCGTATTCGAACAGTTGTGCATAACCGAGAATCGCGTTCAAGGGTGTACGCAATTCATGACTCATGCTGGATAAAAATTCGGACTTGGCCTGGTTGGCTTTTTCAGCAGCAACCTTGGCTTGCATTACCCGCTCTTCGGCACGCTTGATGTCGGTGATGTCCATATTAGTACCGGACATCCGTATCGCACGGCCTTCTTCATTGAAATAAGCGCGACCGCGACAACGAATCCAGCGGATTTCACCTTGCGTGCTGATAATGCGGTATTCAAAATCAAAAGCGCCTTTGTTTTGCAGATATTCGGCGAGGGCTTGATCAAACTTTGACAAATCGTCAGGGTAAATATGGTTACGCCATACTTTCAGGCGATCCTCTCCCTGAGTGAGTACATCATCCTGATCCTCGTAGCCTAATAATTCCCAGCAACGGCTGGAGAAATGAAAACCACCACGGCCGGCGTACCACTCCCAAATGCCATCGTTGGATGCCTGGATAATACGCACCTGTCGCGCTTCACTTTCGCGCAACGCCGCTTCGGCTTCTTTTAATTCGGTGATGTCAAAATTAACGCCGGAGATATATAAAGCACGGCCATTTTCATCGCGGATAGAATCGGCTCTGGCTTGGGTCCAGATATAATCATCTTGTTTTGTACGAATACGATAACAAGTATTCAGCGGCTCGCCACTGCGCAAATGTTCCCGCGTTGCTTCACGGACATCCTCAACATCATCCGGGTGAATAAACGCGTATAGCTGGCGAGCGTCATTGATAGCGGCTTCGTCTTCCGGACCATAGCCTAATTGTTCCCAAAATCCACCAGACCAATCAATACGTTGGGTGGCCAGATCCCACTCCCAAAAACCATAGCCGCTGCCATTAAAGATGCGTTGGAAGCGCGCCAGTGTTTGACGCAATGTATTTACATCATCGCTGTTGCTGAGGTCATCGCGAAAGCTGAGGTGTCGGGCCATGGGTGGTGGTTCTTGTCGAAAACAGAAGTGAATGAAACGATAAACCAGAAAAACGTCGATTGCCAGCCCATAGTAAAACAGCGCCCTAAGGCGCTGTTTAGATCCACATCAGGGAGCTTCGTCGAACTCGGCGCCCTCTTTCACAGGCGGCAGCAAATCCTCTTTGGCAATATCGAGCCCCATCAAGATGGAGGCCGCAATGTAAACCGATGAATAGGTACCCACGCCGATACCGATAATCAATGCCAGCGCGAAACCACTGATCAACTCACCGCCGAAGATATACAACATAAACAACGTCAGTAAGGTGGTGAACGATGTAAGGATCGTACGTTCGAGCGTTTGACTGAGTGAATAGTTGATCACTTCTGCCGGTTCCATTTTACGCAAGGTGCGGAAGTTATCGCGAATGCGGTCGAATACTACGATCGTGTCGTTGATTGAATAACCGATCACCGCCAGCACGGCGGCCAGTACGGTTAAATCGAAATCCAGTTTAAAGATTGAGAAGATACCCAACACGATAATAACGTCGTGCATCAATGCAACCACCGCGCCCACGGAAAATTTCCATTGGAAACGCACGGCCACATACAACATGACTACGAGCAAGGCGCATAAAATACCCAGGCCGCCGTCATCGCGTAACTCTTCCCCGATCTGCGGACCGACAAACTCGCTCCGACGCAATTCAGCCGTTGAACCAGCCTCGTTGGACAAACGCGTTAGCAAATGCGCGGTGTAAACCGAGTCCAGCGTTCTTTCAACGACCACGGCCGTATCGGCGCCGCGCGCTTCAAATTCGACTTCGCCAAAACCGCTTTCAGAAAATACTCCTGCCTGTTGCAGCTGATCCGGCGCGACATTGCTTACCAGCAGCTCATGTGCAAATCGCTCCTTCTCACGCGGGGCACGCTCTACCGCAGCAACATTGATATCCTCGCCTATAGCGGAAAGTTCGCGCTCGATTTTTATCAGCGCACCATCCTGCATTGAGCCCTGGGTACGAATCAGCACTTCACTTTCTGAACCGAAGAGTACTGCAACCGGGCTTGCAAGCCCCTCGTCCACGAGGATGCTGCGGATTTTGGGAATATCGGCAGGCTGCTCAAAGCCCACCTCCATCTGGGTTCCACCGGTAAAGTCCAACCCCAGCTTCAAGCCATTGACCGCCAGCGAAACGATGGAAGCAATTACCAGCAGGATTGAGAAGGCAGATGCGATTTTGCGCACCCCCATAAAATTGATCACTTTAGGTTCCTGTGTCATAGCCATCTTCTCGCTGATTAGATCCAAAGTTTCTGAAGGTTTTTACGGCGTCCGTACGCCAGGTTCACCATGGCGCGGCTGCACATAATGGCGGTAAACATTGAGGTGAGAATACCCACTGACAAGGTCACCGCGAACCCTTTGACCGGCCCGGTTCCGACGGCATACAAAATGACCGCCACAATCAAGGTGGTGATGTTTGCATCCAGAATGGTGACAAACGCACGCTCGTAACCGCTGTATATCGCCGCCTGGGGGGTTGAACCGTTTTTGAGTTCCTCGCGGATACGCGAGAAGATCAGTACGTTGGCGTCAACGGCCATACCAATAGTTAATACGATACCGGCCATACCGGGCAGGGTCAGTGTCGCGCCCAGGATGGACATAACACCCACAATCAGCAACACGTTCAAACCCAGTGCGATATTGGCAAACAGACCGAACACACGGTAATAGACCAGCATGAAGATCAACACGATCAACATACCCCACTTCACCGCACTCATACCCAGCGCGATATTCTCTGCGCCCAAAGACGGGCCAATGGTTCGCTCTTCCACAAAGTACATGGGTGCAGCCAAGGCGCCCGCGCGCAGCAGCAGCGCCAACTCGGAAGCCTCTGCGGAGTTTTCCAGACCGGTAATGCGGAACTGAACCCCCAGCGCAGATTGAATATTGGCCAGGCTGATAATCTTGCGCTCAACCAGCTGCACCGGCTTTTCTACCGTTTCACCGGCCTCATTGGTCCGGGTCTGTAGATGGGTTTTGTATTCAATAAATAGAATCCCCATACGACGGCCTACATTATTACGTGTGGCGCGGTGCATCTTGGTGCCGCCGGCGCTATCGAGGGTGATGTTGACCTGGGGCATATTGGTTTCGGGGTCGAAGCTGCTGCTGGCATGGGCGACATGGTCACCGGTCAAAATCAGCTGCCGCTCAAGGAACTCATTACCAAACCGACGCTGGTCAAGTTCACTGCGATAGGGAAATTCTTCTTTGGCCGAAACCAACGCATCCGGTGAAGCTTCCAGACGAAACTCCAGGTTGGCTGTTTTACCAATAATACGTTTTGCCTCAGCCGTGTCCTGTACACCCGGCAACTGGACGATAATCCGGTTGCTCCCTTGACGCTGAACAATGGGTTCAGACACCCCGAGTTCGTTAACCCGGTTGCGCAGGGTAATAAGGTTCTGGCTCAGCGCATAATCTTCAATTTCCTTTACGGCCGCCTCGCTCAACTCGGCAGTAAAGACAAACTCATCGGCCTGAGCGTCAGGTTCATTGAACAGGATATTGGGATAGTCGCCGCGAATTTCGCTCAACGCTTCATCGCGCAACTCTTCAGAACGAAAGCGTGCAACGATGACATTGTCACGGTTCGCCGCCACATCGCTGTAACGCACCCGCGCCTTACGCAACTTGTCTTTGATCTCGTCAGCTGTGATTTCCTGACGTTTGGCGATGGCCGCCGCTGTATCAACCTCCATCAGGAAGTGAACACCACCGGACAAATCCAGGCCGAGCTTCATCGGCGCAGCACCCAGGCTGCTCAGCCAATCCGGCGTGGTGGGTGCAGAGTTAAGGGCAACAATATATGAGGTACCCAGAGCGCTTTTCAGGGCGCGTTGCGCGCGAATTTGCTGGTCACCATTCTGGAAGCGAACCAATGCAGATTTACCATTGGCTTCCGCGCCGAAGTAGTCGATATCAGCCTCATTAAGCGCTTTTTCGACCTGCTGCAACACCGCCTGATCGATGTCTGTACCACTGGAATCACCGGATATCTGCACCGCAGGATCAGGGGTATAAAGATTGGGAACCGAATAAATGAAGCCAAGAGCGGCCACAAATAAAATAAGAAGGTACTTCCAAAGCGGATAGCGGTTCAACATAGGATTTTCCGTGACAATTTTTCGCTGTGGCTAGTTATTGGGTGCCTGCAGACGTGACATAACGGGCAACAGACTTGTTATTCACAGCCGTCAAAGCCTGACCTTGAAGACTGCGTGGGTTCCGGTGCGGCATTCGAGCGAATAGTGCCGCTTCGATAAACCCGCCATAAAAGGGCCGGATTATACCGATTTAACAGGATTCAACAACGCGCGCCGCCGGCACATGTTGTTACATCTGTCACAGCGGCTGAGGCGCTGGCGGCACTTCCAGTCCTTGACCGCTATAAAATTCGGTCAGAAACGCGTCGAAAGATCCTTCACTCAAGGCGGTGCGGATACGCAACATCAAGGTCTGGTAATAGCGCAGGTTGTGAATGGTATTGAGCTGGGCACCCAGCATCTCATTACATTTATCCAGATGATGCAGATAAGCGCGACTGAAGTTTTTGCAGGTATAACAATCACAGGTGGGATCAAGAGGGCCAGTGTCGGTCCGGTATTTGGCATTACGCAGCTTCAGCACGCCTGCCGCCGTAAAGAGATGGCTGTTACGCGCATTGCGGGTAGGCATAACGCAGTCGAACATATCAATGCCCCGACGCACGCCCTCTACCAGATCTTCCGGCTTTCCGACGCCCATCAGGTAGCGCGGCTTATCTTTTGGCATGTCCGGCGCCAGGTGGTCCAGAACCCGCAACATATCTTCCTTGGGTTCACCAACGGATAACCCGCCAATCGCGTAACCATCAAAGCCGATATTGACCAGACCCGTCAGCGATTCGGTGCGCAACACTTCGTGCATACCACCCTGCACAATGCCGAATAGCGCGGAGGGGCTGTCACCATGGGCCACCTTGGAACGCTGCGCCCAGCGTAACGACAACTCCATGGACTCCCGCGCCTTCGCCTCATCCGCCGGATACGGCGTACATTCGTCAAAGATCATGACGATATCCGAACCCAGATCGCGCTGGACCTGCATGGAGGTTTCCGGATCAAGGAAAACCGGACTGCCGTTGATAGGCGACTTAAATGAAACCCCCGCTTCGGTGATCTTGCGCAACTTACCCAGACTAAACACCTGGAAGCCACCGGAATCTGTCAGGATCGGACCTGACCACTGCATAAAATCATGCAGATCGCCGTGCAACTTCACAACCTCAGTACCGGGGCGCAGCATCAGGTGAAAGGTGTTGCCGAGGATAATCTGCGCTCCCGTATCCACCACGTCCCGAGGCAGCATGCCCTTGACCGTACCGTAAGTGCCCACCGGCATAAACGCCGGCGTTTCCACCACACCACGCGGAAACTTCAAACGTCCACGGCGGGCGTAGCCCGTCTGAGAATCCAGTTCAAACTGCATAAAGGATTGTCGATTCACGGTATAACCTTCTTGGCTGGCTCAGAATTAACGGTTGTCGCCCACTTGCTCGGTGTGAGCAGCAGGATTTCGGGTAATAAACATGGCATCGCCGTAGCTGAAGAACCGATAGCGTTGTTCCACTGCTGCCTGATAAGCCCCCATGGTGTTGCGGTATCCGGCAAAGGCTGACACCAACATCAATAGCGTTGACTCAGGCAAATGAAAATTGGTGACCAGCGCATCAACCACACGAAATTGATAACCGGGATAAATAAAGATGGAGGTTTCGCCCTGGTAAGGCTGAATAGTACCGCTATGAGCGGCACTTTCGAGGCAACGTACACTGGTGGTGCCGACGGCAATAACCCGCTTACCCGCCGCTTTCGTCGCGGTCACCAGACGACACACCTCTTCACCAACATCCATGACTTCACTGTGCATCGTGTGGTCAGTGACCCGCTCGACCCGCACCGGTTGAAATGTTCCGGCGCCCACGTGAAGTGTGACAAACGCAATCTGCACGCCTTTTTCACGCAACTGCGTTAACAAGGCTTCATCAAAATGCAGCCCGGCAGTCGGCGCGGCCACTGCCCCCTGTTTCCGACCGTAAACCGTCTGATAACGTTCGCGATCTTCTGCTGCATCAGCGCGATCTATATAAGGTGGCAAAGGCATATGCCCAATACGATCCAATACGTCGAGTACGCGCTGGTCCGCCGGAAACAAGAGTTCAAACAAGGCATCGTGACGCGCGGTTACGGTCAGGCGGGTACCGTCTTCCAATAAGATGTCGGACCCTGTTTTCGGCGATTTGCTGGCTCGCGTGTGCGCTAACACACGCTGTTCATCCAGGATTCGCTCTACCAGAATTTCTACCTGACCACCCGTGGCTTTTTGGCCAAACACCCGTGCCGGGATAACGCGCGTATCGTTGAAGATCATTAAATCCCCCGGCTCAACTAATTCAAGCAAATCGGGAAATTGGCGATGGTGTAAAGCACCGGCATTGCCATCGAGACACAACAACCGACTCCCGCGTCGCTCTTTTGTCGGCTCGCGCGCTATAAGTGATTCGGGCAGATGGTAAAAAAAATCCTGGCGACGCATGAACACAATATCTGTATGAGTTGACTGAAAGGTGGGCAAGGTTATAGCAAATCGGCGGTGCTGGCTACGATCCGGCGAACACAGAAAAATCCGGATAATTATGCTTCCTGGCACGGAAGCGCTTTTACCTGTTGACGCAGCAAAAGTCGTTGATATAATGGCGCCCGCTTTGCCAGAGTGGTGAAATTGGTAGACACAGGGGATTCAAAATCCCCCGCCCTTAAAAGCGTGTCGGTTCGAGTCCGACCTCTGGTACCACCTTCCGAAACAAGGGCTTACAGAGATGTAAGCCCTTTTTCTTTGCCTGTCCGAATGCGCTAGCACTACCAACGGGGGCACCATGGGGGCACCGGTTTTGAAAACCGCGTCGTTGCTGGCATTGCGTTCGTTTTGATGCGCTCGCTCACCCTTCACAGTTGTTCATTCCATTTCAAAACCTGAAAACACCTTGCACACTGGCGCTGCAAAAACGCTGGCTGCGCTTCACCTTTGAGATTCAGAAACGTTTAATTTTTGCTAAAGCGCGCAGATCGGGGAGGAGTGATTTTTCGGCCAACCTAACACGAGCAGTAAAAACGTGCCTTCCTCAAATCACGGGCTTAATCACACACGCTGTCATTCCGATCTTGATCTCACCTGATTCGGAACAAGTCTTCGCCAAAGGGATAAACGCCCGGCGGCTAAAGGGCTGAGGCAACATAAAGTTTTCGATGTGGCTGCGGAGCGGTGAAGCTGTAAACGTGGCGAAACCAAGCTCGTTGGCATATGATTAATTTCACGCTTTTCCTTGAGCGAAAAGCGATTATCGTGAATATTTCACGATAATAACTGGGTTGAATACCCAACGGACCAGCTCTTTCTTTCAAATTCAAGGACTTAGCGTTTGATGTAGGCTAGGTTAAGAAATTAATGTCCATTCACGCTAATAATTATTATGAGGCTGGATGGCCTCATTAACAGACTGTTAAGGTAAGCGGTAGTACCGTCACACATAGCTCTTTTCATCAAAATCAATAAGTAAAACTTCGAGAGGAAACAATGGAAAAAGAACAATTTAAGAAGGCGCTTGAAGAAAGGCTCGCAAAACGGCTTGAAGCAGAGACCTTTGATGAGCTAACTGTTGGTGGTAGCAAAATGCGCTTTGACATGGCTATGGCAATTAATGGCTATCCTTTTGAACTACCTGAAGGAGCCTCCGAAGAAGACTATACTCCGCTCTTAACAGACCAGCAGTATATGTCAGGGAAATTTGACGGAATTATTGATGAAGTTTTTATGAAGGCATTAAGGAATTCCTAAATTAACTGGAACAAAAAATAGAAAACCTTAACAAGGCGCAGCAACTCGCCACTGCGTGGCTGGACAGTTTGTAAGTTGCGCCTTTGTGGTTTTGCTGCGCAAAATTAATCCACAAAGTCAAAACTTACAAACTGCCGTTGTGCTTGGCGTTAGCATACCGAGTTCCCCAAGAAAAGTAGACACCTCACTACCACCTAACGAGGGTCTAGAAAATGACAAAGAAAACCAGAAACAAGTACAACCACTATACGGAAGATTTTCGGCGCGAAGCGGTACGCCGTGCGGACGACCCCAATACCAGTGCTGCCGAGGTAGCGAAAGAACTCGGAATTCACCCCGGCCAAATCTATAACTGGCGTCGACAATACAAGCGATTGTCCGACAAGCAGTTTAATAGCATCCAGGGGGTGGATTATTCTATGAACGAGAGCGAAGAAATCCGCAAACTCAAGCGGCAGATCTCAGATCTGAAAGAAGAGAATGAATTTCTAAAAAAGGCGACGGCGTACTTCAGCAAAGACAAATGGTGAAGTACGCCTTCATTGAGTCATTGCGTAATGAATATGCCGTGACCAAGATGTGCCGCTGGGCTCACGTCAGCCGGTCTGGTTACTACAAGTGGCGCTCGCGCAAACCGAGTGAAACTGAGCTGAGACGGCTCGACGCGGAGTGCCAGCTGATTAACCTGTTTACGCGCTTTAAATCGCGCTACGGAGCGCCGCGCATGACGGTTGAGCTGAATGAAACCGGCGTGTCTATCAGCAAGAACACAGTGGCGAAACTCATGGCCAAACAAGGACTTAAAGCGAGAAATGGCAAAGGCTACAAGTACTTTCCTGATGTCTTAGCCAGAAACCATGTCAGTGATAACCTGCTGCGGCGCAACTTCCAGGCCCGCAAACCCAACGAGAAGTGGGTGTCGGACATAACCTACATCAAAGTTGAAAAAGGCTTTGTTTACCTCGCCGTTATCATGGATCTATTCTCACGAAAAATAATTGGCTGGTCACTCGACAGCACCATGACTAACCAGTTGATTATGGACGCCTTCAAGATGGCGGTTACTTCGCGTCATGTGGAACCTGGTTTGATCCTGCATTCGGATCGTGGTGTGCAATACCGTTCGTGGGAGTATCAGCAGCTATTGCTTGACGAGAAGATCCGGCCTAGCATGAGCCGTAAAGGTAATTGCTGGGACAACGCCGCGATGGAGTCCTTCTTCGCTCGCTTCAAAGTTGAAGCACTCTACGCTGAAGATGTCAGCACGAAGAAAGAAGCTTATTCGTGTGTATTTGATTACATCGAATTATTTTATAATAGCCACCGACGACACAGCACGCTGGGTTACAAAAGCCCGAATAATTTTGAAGCAACTTATGAAAAAATGTGCGCTTGAAGCTGTGTCTACTTTTGGTGGGGAAGATCAATCTAATAGTAAGTTCATTTCTCTCTGGAGATCGAAGTGGAATTTGCAAGTGTAATAGCTATCGTGGCATTAGTGTTTGCAGGATTGCAATGGTATACAAATCATAAGCGTTTTAAGCACGAACTGTTTGATCGCCGGTACAAGGTGTACGACGCCACTAGCCGATTTTTAGGCCGTTTAGGTGCGCATCGAAAGATGCGTTCTGAAGATGAGATGGAGTTTTTAACAGAGACGGCAGGGACCAGATTTATTTTCTCCCCTTTGGAGGAAAAATACATTGAACGCATATTGAGAATTGGGCTCGACCTCAATCTGGCCGGTGAAGAATCTCGGCATGAAGATAAGAACGCTATTATGGCCAAAATCCGCGATGAAATGTCGCAGATGAACCAAGTATTTGGCAGCTATCTTAAACTGTAGAAGTGATTTATCTTGCGGAAAACCTTTGCTCCGCTTTGTTGTGGGACGGCGTCGCCATTAATCCCCACAACACAACTCCACAAAATTTTCCACAAATAGCGGCGTTAAGCTGTCACAAAGAAGAATGGAATGAGCTGGAAAGAATACGAAATATACATAACACGTCATCTTCAAAGACTATTTCCCGAGACGGACATTCAGCATAATGTGCGTCGTGAAGGACTTATTTCTAAAACAAAACGACAAATCGATATTTTAATTGAAGGCAGAGTGGCCGGTTTCGATCTTAAAATTATTGTTGATTGTAAATACTTCAATAAGAAGGTCGACGTTAAGGATGTTGAGTCATTCTTGAGCTTTCTTCAAGACTTAAAAGCAAGCAAAGGAATACTGATTACAAATAATGGCTATTCCGAGGCTGCGTACAACCGAGCAACCTATGACACCCAAGATATTGAGTTAAGAATTATTGATTTTGGTGACCTTGAGAACTTTCAAGGGTTTCTGGCTATCCCCTATTCGAAATCAGAGTGCGCAATAGTTTCCGCACCACCTGGTTGGATTGTCGATGCTTCCGGTGGAAACGGATATGTAGCTTCATTCTATCCAGCCGGACTATCACAAGATGAGGCATTTCATACATCTTCGTTTTTGTATTTGGCCTTTAGCCATAAAGATAAGGATTGCCCGGATTTGCCAGATCTTCTTACAAAGCAAAATGACGGAGCTCGAAAACATTACAAGAATCCGAAAATTGAGCACTTGGATACAGTGCAACGAGAGGATTGTTCTCTAACTTTGAGAGTTATAGATACTGTCGAGATGGGCGACACTATTGAATACTCAATATTCTTAGATTACCCAAATGTGATTCTATATATGACGCTACTAACGAAGCGAGTTGAAGAGAAAAAATCTCTTAGAAAGCTAGAGTGGATCGCTGAAAAACTTATAAAGGGAAACGTAATTTTGGATCGAAGTAAGCGGCCAATCAATGTGCAGCTATAAGCTTAACAAGCACAAGCAAGGGGCCAACCATGTTCCTATACATCGATTACCGGATCTAGTCGGCTGGTCAATCCATTCGCACTACTTTTTTGCCCACTAAATGCCTCTGATTGATTCGGTGCTTGCGTGTTCATCGGTGAACCGTTATCGGTGTAAGGATGCGTATGCGATGAAGCCGTATTCGCTATATCCGCCACCACCTGAATTAAATCACTGAGTATCTGCAACACATTCACCGATTCGCTCCCCAACCACACCTTGCCACCATCATTAACTTTTATCAGCTGTTTGGCCACCGCCAACGAATCAACGATATTGCCTATCCGTTGTTTCAGATCACGCCCGATTTTCGTGTTTTGATCGCTGGCGGTGGTGATGTTCAGGCGGTGCCAGTTGCCGGCGCTGTCAGCGCGTTGGTAAACGCCGGGGGCGGCCTGGTGAACCAATTCGCCAGGCTCCACCGGGGCAGGCCTACCCCCTCGCCCACTACCGTGCGGATAAATGGCCGGTCTGGTAGACCATAGGCAAAAACCAGCTCGACAATCACACGACAACACCAAAGGCGTGGGTGGCGCCACCCGGCTCTATTGCGATGGGATAGAACCTGCAAGCAACTCTTTACTTGTCACGACCTCTGGTACCACAAAGCGCCCGCCTCGTTTTATACCCTGTAAATTTCTCGCTCCGTATAGCACCAGTATTTTCAACGAATGAGCATTGAGCAATAAATGACGCATTGAGTTGCATCAGTCCCCACCCATGGATAGCCCTTTGTCATACGCAAGCGGTATCATGCTGCCACAGGCGTTAAGCCATGAGCTTAACAACCATTCAAATAACATCGTAGACCTTGCAGATTTTTTATAGTCAGAGACTATTCGAGATCCACATGTGTTATCGATCAGCTGCTATCGGCCATGACACTATCCAATACACCGACTCAACAACATGCCATCATGTTTGCCGATGTGTCCGGCAGCTCGGCACTTTATAAACAGGTTGGCAACGAAAAAGCCAAATCCATCGTCGATGAAGCCATCAATTTTATGGTCGCCTTGACGATTGTGCATGAAGGCACCGTCGTTAAAACCATTGGCGATGAGATCATGGCGCGTTTTGATGATTGCGCCCAGGCATGCGAAACCGCTTGTGCTATTCAACACCGCTGCCTTAAGGAACCCCAACTGGTCGGCCTTTCCATCCGTATCGGCATTGCGTTTGGGCCAACACTGCTGACCGAGAATGATGTCTTCGGCGATACCGTTAATGATGCGGCCTGTGTAGCGCATATTGCCCGCGCCGGACAAATTGTATTGACGCAATCGGTCGTGGATCAACTCTCTGCAAGCCTGTTGGAGAAATGCCAGATGTACGACAGCATCCACACCAAAGGTGATAGTAGTAAAACGGTTATTTACCGTTTGCTGTGGGAGACATCATTGCACCGCGAGCGCGCCGCCACCATGGTTATGGCAACTCATGAAGTCACGCGTTTTATTGAAAAATTTCAGCTGAAACTTACGTTAGGCAAACGCGAAATCTGTCTGCTACCCGATCAAATGCCATACAAAATCGGACGCGACCCGGAGCAGACGCATTTGCAAATCGATAACCATGTAGCGTCCCGCGATCACTGCCATATTGAATTTCGCCGCGGTAAATATGTATTGGTCGACCATTCCACCAATGGTACTTATGTGTGCGGAACCGATCAGGCACCGATTTATTTGCGCCGCGAGGAGCTGCCACTGCAAGGTACCGGTGCTATTGGTATCGGGCAACCAACAGACATTGCCGGGGAGTGGTTGATTCAGTATCAGCTTTAGCCTGACTCCCTACCCAGACAGAACTGCTACAATCCGCGTCAACTTTATCCTTTAATTACCTATTTCTTATGACCGATATCGAAACCCCTGCTGCTGCAACTGAAACACCCCCTATTCCTACTGCTGGCGTGTTGCGTCGTTTCGCAGCGATTGTTTATGACGCTTTATTGTTGCTCGCCATCAGCATCGGTTATGGCGGATTGGCGTTGCTCATCAACGTGTTGATTCAGGGACAACCGCCGGAGGGGCAAAAGGTGCAGTGGGGCCACTGGAATATTCTGGTATTTATTGGCTGGATGCTGACGCTGGCCAGCTTCTTTTGTTATTTCTGGCGCAGATCCGGTCAAACATTGGGCATGCGCGCCTGGCGGATGAAACTGGTCGACCTTGAATACGGCACACCAGGTTTTAAACATTGTGCGATACGTTGTCTCGTTGCACCCTTTTCGTTGTTGCTCGGTGGATTAGGCTATTTCTGGCGCTGGTTCGACCCACAAAAAATGACGCTGCACGATCGCCTGAGCAAAACCCAGGTGATCGTGCAGCCGAAAGAGAAGAAATAAAACGCACCGAAGCGCATTTAGCGCGTACGATTCAATAAATACAAACCCAGTAAACCGCACAACAGGATTGGAATTGCCACCGCAATTATCGGCGCAAAACCAAAGACCACGCTGGACGGCCCCAGTAAGCTCTGCACCAATCGAAAGACTACGCCAAATACCACGCCGGTAAAAATCCGTTGACCCATGGTCACTTCACGCAAGGGACCGAAGATAAACGAAATGGCGATCAACACCAGACTCACCGTTGCAAGCGGCTGCAGTAATTTCTCCCAATACGCGAGACTGTAGTCGCTACTGCCCAGCCCCTGACCTTTCAAGTAATCAATGTAGTAATACAGGCTTCTGATCGACAGGGTTTCCGGTTCGGCGACAACAATATTAAGCAGGGTCGGCGTGAGTGGCGTGTCCCAACGACGGGTCGGCAAGGTTTCACTGCGAGTGACCAAATGACGCGCGGCGTCCGGATTCGAGGGCGCGGAAGCTGTCGATTCATCAACCGCTTCTATAAGCGCTTCATCGGCAGACGATTCATCAAGCTTTTCGCCCACATCAGCCACTTGCAACGCATCCATGGTTTCAAAATAGGTCACGGCAATATCTTCTTCCTGCCAATAACCATTCTGGTAGATCGCCTGCTCACTGAAACTGGCTGACAGCAGATGACGTTCATCATCAAACTTATAGCGGGTCACACCGTAAAGCACCCCATTGGGCAGCACGGCGTTGAAATGCATGAACTCGTCACCCTCACGATTCCACATACTGCCCTGCTCGGCTTTTGCCTGGGGCTTGTTCAACATGATTGCCTTGCGGCTCTCACCCACCTGATCGGTGTAAGGAATGACCAACTCACCCAAGGCCACCGCCAACAAAATGAACCAGAGCACCGGCTTTATGACCATCCAGGTAATACGACGCGTGGATACACCGGCTGCGCGCATAATGACCAGCTCGCTGGAGCTGGCCAACATACCCAGCCCGACCAGACATCCGATCAGGCATGCAAACGGAATAATTTCATACAACCGGCGCGGCAAGGTGAAGCCGATATAGATCAGCATCTCCAGGACCGTGTAATTAGCGCGCAACCCATCCATTTCATCAATCAGGGCTGCAACAAAGAACAACGCCATGATGACCAGCAACACCATACCAATCGCTGCGGTTACCGAACGGAAGATATAACGATTGATCTTACGCATGGCTCACCCCCGCAGGGCGGCCGCGACGGCTTTGTTGCCAAAGGCGCAGGTTGTGCCAATTCACCATCAACAAGGCCAACCCCAGATAAAGCACGTGAATAATCCACAGACCGGGCATCAACGGCCACTTGCCAGAATCCATCAAACCGCGGACACCGATCAGCGCGCCCAGATAAAACAGGTAAATAACAATAGCGGGTAACATCTTCAAATAACGCCCTTGTCGGGGATTGGTGCGACTCAGGGGAACAGCAAGAATAGCGACGATCAATACCAGAATGGGCATAGAGATGCGCCACTGCAGCGCGACCCGGCTTTCAAGGTCATCCGCTTCAAGTAATTCGCGGGTGGTTCGGGTATCCGCTTCATTGGTGAAAGCGGCCGAACTGTCGGCGGGTGTGAGGTAAGCACCATAGGTGCCGAATTCCATGACTTTATAGTTGTTATTGCCGGGTAAACCTTCGTAACGATAGCCGTTGTGCAACACCAGATAACGCTGCCCGTACTTGGGGTGAACCATCTGCTGGCCGGATTCAGCAACGATTACCGCAACGCTTTCCTGCGACATATCACCCACCACCTGGGCGACAAACACATGATTCAGCTGTTTGCGATTGTTGCTGACACTCTCAACGTAGGTCATCGCCTGTCCGCGCCCGAGGGACTGGAAACGTCCCTCCTGCAAACTGTCGAACTCACTGCGATGCCGCTGCTCATCAAGCATTAATTCTGTCTGCCGGGCGCCCATGGGGCTCAACCAGAGACTGAAGCCCGCCACCATGACGGCTACCAGCACCGCTGACACCAGGGTGATATTTACCAGCTGGCGCTGGCTCATGCCGCACGCCGACAACACCACCATCTCGCTTTCGATATACAGCCGCCCGTACACCAACAGGATGGCGATAAAAAAACCCAAAGGCACAATCAACTCAAGAAATCCGGGCAGGCGGTAACCGATCAGGCTGAACAGAATATCCACCGAAATCTTGCCGGTAGTGGCTTCTGCCAGATAGCGGGCAAAGCGGCTACTCATGGTAATCAGCAACAAGATGCTACTTACCGCAAACATGGTAAGCAGGATCTCGCGGCTAAGGTAACGAAAAATAATCACATCAACATCCCGATCAAGTAGCGCTCATTGACGGCGCCGAGATATAAGCGTTCACATTTTATTCTGTCTAACGGCGTTTGCAGGTTCATAATGCGCCAGCATCCGGCAGATGGACAAATATTCTGCCGCACAGTTGCTGACAAAGAACGGCGCACGTCCACATAATCGCATCGCACCAGGCATCAGACACGGGGAAAACTGTTCGACGCGCAAGGCAAGCCGCGCAAAAGTGTGGCATTATCACGCACAGAAAGATTTTTGTCTTGAGCCGATTTTCTTAATTTAACAAGCCCGCAGCCGCCTCGCGGAATTACCGAAATACCGAGTCACAAAGAAGGACAATTTTTAAACGCCCTGCTTGTACCGTAGCGTTTCAGCAATTCCCCGCAGCCACCCGGGTCTTTCAGTCCAAGGGAAGCGCCATGCAATACACCGCCAAAACACTCGATGCCATCAAACAACGCAGCCATTGCCTGGTTGTCACCTGCTACGAAGGCGCCAAGCTGTCTGATACCGCAGCCGCCGTCAATGCCGCAGGCCAACAACAGTTGGAAGCGCTGATCAAACGCGAGGAGTTTCAAGGCAAGGCGGGACAAACATTACTCTTGTTGAATCCTGCCGGTATTGCGGCGGACCGTTTGCTGGTACTGGGCTTAGGCGCAACAGACAAGCAAGGGGCCATCAGTGCCGACAATTTCCGCAAAGCCGTGGCCCGCATCCCGGATGCCCTCAAATCCACACCATCACGGGAAATTACTGCGTGCATGGGAGAGGTGAAGGTCAAGGACCAGGATATAACCTGGCAAGCCCGACAGCTTGCCGAGGCACTGGAGCTTTCCACTTATCGCTTCGATAAATTCAAAAGCCAGGCTGCCGAAAATGGTTTTGCACCGACCAAACTGGTCTTTGGCTGCGATAAAAAGCAGTTAGCTGCCGCCACCCGCGGATTGGAAATCGGTAAAGCCATAGCCCTGGGTATGAACCTCGCGCGCGACCTCGGCAACCTGCCGGGCAATGTCTGTACGCCGAGCTATCTCGCCAGCGAAGCCAAACGCCTCGCCCGCAACCAGACCAAGCTGAGTGTGAAGGTGCTGGAAGAAAAACAGATGAAGGAACTGGGCATGCATTCCCTGCTGTCGGTGGCGGCGGGCAGTGATCAACCCGCCAAGCTGATTGTGCTGGAATACAAAGGCGGCAGTAAAAATGATGCGCCTATTGCACTGGTAGGCAAAGGCATTACCTTCGATACCGGTGGCATCAGCCTCAAACCCGGCGCAGGTATGGACGAAATGAAATTTGATATGTGCGGTGCGGCCAGCGTGCTCGGCACATTCCGCACTTTGCTTGAACTGGACTTAAGCATAAACGTAGTCGGTGTGATCGCCGCCAGCGAAAATATGCCCAATGGCAACGCCACCAAACCCGGCGATATCGTCACCTCCATGTCCGGCCAGACTATCGAAATTCTCAACACCGACGCAGAGGGCCGCCTGGTACTGTGCGATGCATTGACTTACACCGAGCGCTTTAAACCCAAAACCGTGATCGATATCGCCACCCTCACCGGTGCCTGCGTGATTGCACTCGGCAATCACGCCAGCGGCTTGTTCAGCAATCGCGATGAGCTGGCGCAGGCACTGCTCAAAGCCGGTCAGGAAGCCAATGACCGCGCCTGGCATATGCCGCTGTGGGATGAATATCAAAAGCAGCTGGACAGTAATTTTGCCGATATGGCGAATATCGGCGGGCGCGAAGCAGGTAGTGTAACGGCGGCCTGTTTCCTGTCTCGCTTTGCGAAAAAATTTGCCTGGGCGCATCTGGATATCGCCGGGACGGCCTGGAAATCCGGCGGAGCCAAAGGCGCTACCGGACGCCCGGTGCCGTTGTTAGTGCAATACCTGCTCAATAATCAATAACCCTCATGACGCATATCGATTTTTATATTTTGTCTGACGATGCCAGCACCGCCCGCTGGCATTTCGTCTGTCGTTTGATCGACAAGGTGACCCGGCTGGGCCATCGCGTGCTGGTTACCCTGGATGATCCGGCAGAGGCTGAGCATCTCGACGAATTGCTCTGGACCTTTAAACCGGAAAGCTTTATCCCCCATACGCGACTGCCAAGTGATACACAGGAGCAGGTTGAAATCACCACGGACCTGCACTCCGAAATCCCGCTGCATAACCATCACAATGTGCTGATCAATCTGAGTCGTGTTGTACCAACCTACTTCAGCCGTTTTGAACGTTTGAGCGAAGTTGTGATTCAGCAACCAGAGATACTAAAAAATACGCGCGAGCACTACAGCTTTTACCGGGAACGAGGCTATCCTATTCAACATCGCAACGTATAAATTGAACACGTAGATTCAACACTCTCGCCGGAACCGGGTTATGGCCGACAACAAAGGTAAAACCAAAGCCGCTATCCTCCATGAACTGGAGTCCATAAAAGGATTACTGCTGGAAGACGATGAGATTCCTATTTTGCAGGAAACGATCGCGGACAGCGGAACTGGGGCCAGCCGTCCACTGCCCAAGCGCGACCTGGACGAACTCCACGATGTCTTTCAAGCCTTGAGCCATAACATCAGGAATGCGTCGGGCAAAATCGGCGCGCATGTCTCGGCGGCACCCGCGACTCGATCCCCCGGTTTACTGGATGCGTTTGTCCAACCCACCACCAAAACACCGCCTGTCAAAACTGAACCAGCCGGCACGCAAGGCTCGCTGTTCGCTGAGGGCAGATCAGGTCGACAAAAACCAAATGATGCTGATCAGGATTATCTTGATCAGGCAACGGTCGACCTGCTGGATGAATCGCTGGATGATGATCTTTCGACCGGGGAGTTCCAGCCAGAAACGGAGGGGAAAATAAAAGATACGGGTTTCAACCAGCCACTCAACTACGCCGTCAGTAAGTCCATTACACCACCACCGCGCCCTGCCCTGGCTAAAGCAAGTGGAGAGAATCCATTTTTACCGCAACATATCCGCGCGCGTTTGCACGGCAATAATCCGCCGCCGCTGTTTGACCCTGTCGCCGCTGAGAAGCCGCCAATTACCGCAGCGAGTAAGACAGCCACCGAACCGGTTATCAGTCGGCAACAATTAATCCGCGATCTCGTTGCAGCGGTACTGCCCCAGGTCGAGCAGGAATTACGCCAACGCCTGCAAGCGCTGACTGATGAGCAGTTGCAGGATATGCTTGACGACCGGGATTAAGTTGACGAATAGGCACGGGCTGGTTTAACCAGCCCGAAAGCCAGAATTGCCAGCGCCACCACCACCAGATTAGCCACAAAAACACTTTGATAACCAAAGTAATCTGCCACCAGCCCTACCATCAAACTGCTCAACAGATTCCCCATGTGAGTCGTGTTGGTGTAAAGCGCGGATGCGCTGCCGGAGCGACCGGGTAGTAATTCCTGGATCACCGATACACCGAGCCCTGCCAGCACGCCGATAAAAATGGCGTTAAACAATTGCAGAACAAATAGCTGCCACAGAGAATCCGCCAGCACAATTCCACCGTACAGCAAGAGCGCGGCCACACCGGCCAGGCGAATCATCGCAATCAAGCTGATACGCGCTGCCAAATGACCCGCCATCAACATAAAAGGCACCTCCAGGAACGCGGTGGTACCCATGATCCAGCCACTCCATTCAGTGTCGATATTCAGGTTGTCTTTCAAATGCAGCGGCAAGCTGATCAGGTAGGCATTGTTGGCCCCCCACATCAGTGAAAAAGCCACCAGACAAAAAATTAATGAGCGCTTGGTGTCTGGTGAAAGCGTCGCCATAGCAGACGAGGCCTTGGCGAGATGGCCTTCAATGTTGGATTCTTCCACGCGATTAAGGCGCGGCAACAGTTTGATGCTGATAACACCCACCATGGCAAAAAGGCCTGCTGCAACACCATAGGTTGTGCTGAAACCCAGATAAGACGCCATGATAAACCCCGCTGGCGGGCCAGCCACCCAGGCAAAGGCAATCTGGGCCCGGACAATGGCATTAAAGAGGGGAATGCGTTCCGGCGAGATATGACGATCAGCGTAGTCAAGGCTGTAAGCCAGCATTTGTGAAAAAGACACCATCGACAGGCTGAACAGGAATATGGCTGTAGCAGCGACCAACCAATAGTTGCGCGAGAAAGCGAAGATAACACAGGACAATGTTCCGACAAAACAAAAGCCCGCCACCAACGGCCGGCGGTCCGCCAGGCTATCGGACCAATGGCCAATCCACTGGTTATAAATAATGCTGGTCAGGGCAATGCCCGCGAAAGGAATACCAACCAATAAGGGACGCACGCCAATTTCCTTGGCCAGGAAAACGCTTAAGGTCGGTAAAACCAGTGCGCCAACGACACCAACGATAAAAAACAGCAGATAAATCCCCAGCGCAATGGGGCGAAAGAGAGAAGCGATCACAACAGTTCCAGGAGGCATCAGGGGGAAACAATGACGGCTAGTTTAGCAGACAAGGTTTTAAAGATTACGTCAATATTTGTGAAGCCAATCGGTTCATATTTTTCTGACACCCAGCCATAAAAAACGGGGAAAAGACGTATATATGGCGTACACTTCGGTTGTGTGTATTCTCGAACCAGACCGGATGACTTTTATGCGATGCCTGAGTATTCAAATCAAACCTGATGCCGTTTCTGATTTTAATAAAGCTGAATTTTTGCAACGGGTCAGGGCAATGGGCAGGTCGCCCGAGATAGATGACTTTGAGGAAAAAGGTGTTCGCCATCTACACTTTAATTTTTTTACTGAACTGCCGGAAACATTGTGGCAAGAAATGCAGGAAAAATTGTATGGCGATGATGCTTTTGGACAGAATCTTCGCAACCTTTCCCTCGTCGCCTGCGAGGGCGAGATGCACGCAGAGGATTTATTGCTTCATCATTTTGACCCAACAGAAGCATTGGATCGATTCCCGCAAAAACCCTCTGCTCCTTCGCATTAAACCGGCGGCTTACCGTTAATTATCCGTACCAGAATGGCGATGATTGCAATCACCAATAAGATATGGATGAAGCCACCCAATGCCGTGGATGTGACCAGACCGAGCAGCCACAATATAATCAGTACTACCGCAATGGTGTATAACATGATGGATCTCCTTTCATAACTGCATCATAGGTCGGCGCCTGAACGGCAGCCGACCTGTCAGCGAGCGGTTTATGGGTTTTCGATGATGACTTCTACCCGACGGTTCTGCTGGCGACCACTGGCGGTATCATTGCTAGCCACTGGAAAACCTTCACCCTTACCTACCGCCGTGATACGAGCTTCATCGACGCCCTGTGCTACCAGGTAGGTCTTGACTGCGTCAGCACGTCGTTGCGACAAGGTCAGATTGTAATCTTCCGCCCCGGTACTATCCGTATGCCCTTCTACCACGATTTTTCGATCGGGAGATTCGTTAAGCGTGCGAGCGAGACGATCAAAACTGGCTTGAGCGCCGGCTTTCAACTCTGCCTTATTCGTGGCAAACAGTGTGTCGCCCAAGGTATAGATGGTGCCACGGTCCGTCTGCTGCTGTTTAATATCAGCCAGTTCCTGTTCGAGTCGCTCGGCACGCATTTCTGCCTGACGTGCTTCACGTGTACGTGCATTCAACTGCACTTGCTTGCGCTGTTCACCCAGCTTTTCAAGTTTATCCTCTTCAAAGCGAGCTGAGGCCAGCGCACGTGCCGTTTTCACTTTGTTGTCAGCGATATAAACCAAGTGCTCGGTTACCGCTTCGCTTTTTTGCGGTTTCTCCGCTGCCTGAACCGCACGTTCAGCATCCTGGATGGCGGTCTGCGCCAAATGAGCTAATTGTGGATCTGATTGCAGACTAATTAAATCTTCTCGTACCTGTTTTACACCGGGATCTTCTTCGGGCGTCGACTGACAAGCCGTTAACACGACACCAGAAAAAAGCAATGCCAACACGCCCGATTTACGCAGTGTTTTTTGTAAGATAGTCATATTTGCATCTCCCTTATTGATCACGCTGGATTTCTTGCTGCAACATATCGATCGTGCCTTGCATTTCCTTGTTAACTTCTTTGGCACGTTCTTCCTGAGCTTTAGCTGTTGCCAACTCTGCATCGCTTATGGACTGCTCTGCCATCATGCGCGCACGCATGGCAGCATCATTATCCTTTTCAGTGGCAGCCTCCTGCATCAAATTGCGCGCCTTGACCAATTTTTCTCTCGCTGCACGCAAGTTAGTCGATGCATAATCCGCGACACGCGCTTCCTCCGCGCGATTAATCGCCGCTTCTGCACGCTCAATCTCAGCAGTGGGTAGTTGGGGTGCCGATGCGCAGGCCGATATACCCAGAATCATGGCAACAGCAGGCACAAGAAAAAATCCCGGCAATTTTCCGCGTTCTTTTTTGGTGGAGATGTGCATAATTTTTCCTTCCTTTTGTTTTGAGTAATCGAATGATTATCATGAACACATTTTTTTGATCCGATTTGATATGACATGTTCATCATCCGCTTCGAACAAACCCATGGTCTGTGTGCTATCAAACAAAGAATTTTTTAGGGCATTTCTAAACAAAAATATTTCAATAACAATAAACTTTATCAATGAATAGCATCTAATCCAGAAGGAGCTAAGGTTGCTCCAGGTTGGCGCTATGAATAATCATCTACGCTCTAAAATAGCAACGAAGGGTGATGTCAAAGATAGTTAATCAAGGCATTGATTTTTGCCGCATCGCCCGCATAGTTAATGTCATCTGTCCCATATGCCATTGGCATATTGTTATTATGATCAACAGCAATAAACGAGATTTTCCTCATATCCAATTTGCTGAGTATGGAATAGAGCTAAATGAGAACTAAATGACAGTAGCGTGAACGCTTAGGCGACAAAACACCCCTGCGCATAAAATGGCAAAAAAGTTTTTGATGTACAGCAAACCGTTTGTTTTTATTTTTAACTCACTAAAAGGATGACCGCTATGACTACTTCAGATACCACACCTACCTCCCCCAATGGCAATGGCGCAGCCCGCTCTGCTGAAAAACTGGCCGAGCGCTCCAAAACGTCTGCCAATAACCTGGTCGACGCTGCCATGAGCGCCGGCGATGAACTCGGCTCAGCAGCAAGAACCGAGTTCAACAACATCATGGCTGATCTGCAGGAATTGGTCGCACGCGCAGGAAAACTATCGGGCCAGGAATTAGCCGCTATTCGTTTGCAGATTGCAGAAAAGTTGAGTGTTGCTAAAGACAAGCTGCATCATTTATCAGAAGATGCCTCAGAGGCCGCTCACAAAGGCGTCGACAACACCGAAAAGCTGATAAAAGACCATCCGTTTCAATCCGTCGGTATTGCCGCGTTGGCCGGGTTGGTACTGGGCGCCCTGATCAGTCGCCGTTAATATCTGCTTTTTTCCAAATTTTTACCCATATGGGATAGAACAATGATTACAGGACTTCGCAACCTCAAAGCCAACGTCGCTATCCTGCTAGATCGCGTTGAGCTTTACAGTAAATTGGTAGCAGCTGAGACAAAGATCGAGACCTCACTGGTCATTCGCCGTCTCATATGGGTAGGAATCGGAGCGTTGTTTGCTTTTTTTGCGTTAGCCATGATTCATACGGCTATATTAGCTTTTTTTTGGCATACCGAGTTTCGCGTATGGGCGGTTGTGGGGGTCCTGCTGGTCGATGTTCTGATAGCTGGTATCGCTATTTATACAGCAAGCCGTCCATCCAAAGAGGAAGCCTTTGCTGTAACCAAACATCATTTGGCTGAAGATATAAAATTTCTCAAGGAATCCCTATGACCGACGTCAAAGACCAGGAGCATCTGCGCGATACGATCAGCAGTGTGCTGGAAATATCCCGCGCCTCATGGAAGTTGAAAAACAACCAGGAAGCCTATGAAGAGGAGATAAACGAGGGTGATTTTCCGCGCAGTATGTTGCTGAGAACCCTTACTCGACATCCATTGGCTTCAGCAGCAACTGCCGCAGCGCTCTGGTATGTAGGGCCAGCGCGGTTTGGCGCTATGGCGGTAGCCGGAATCAGCTTGTTCATGCGTCACCGAATGTCAATTCTACCCTTGGCAGAACAGCTGATGACGTCCAGTATTCTTAAACCCAGGAAAAAGCCCACTCAAGCGTCTGAGCCGGATTAATCACTTCTTTCTTTCACTTTCCTTTGAACTCCCCAAGCAAAATTAGTCCATGCAGGCACAGGAACTACCTGGCCTGCATGACACAGATGCGTTTTACAGCTACAGCAAATTCAGATCACCAAGAACACCAATGACGCCAATAACAATCAGATAAACGGCAACAATGTAGTTCAGCAGTTTAGGCATCAGCAATATCAGAATACCAGCGATGAGAGAAATCAGGGGAGCAAGTGTTAAGGTCGTATCCATGGTTATTTCCTCTTTTGTTCGTCAGATGTCCACAGCAAATCCAGCTTATCCATTAAATTAATTACTATCCGTCTGGCAGCTAACATTCCTTTTTGTACAGGTTGCGCGGTTTTGGACGCGATACACGGCGCAAATACTGGTAAAATGTGCCTCCTTTATCTCAACAGAGCCCCACGCCCGCATGTCGATGATTAACTGGTTTCCCGGACATATGCATAAAGCCCGCAAAGATATCGCGGAGGTTATGCCATTAGTGGACGTCATTATTGAAGTACTGGATGCGCGTATTCCTTTCTCCAGTGAAAACCCACTGGTGCCCGAACTGCGCGGCGAAACGCCATGCATTAAATTGTTGAACAAAGCCGATCTCGCCGATCCCGCTATTACTGCGCGCTGGGTTGAACAAATGGAACTGGAACGTGGCATTACCGCATTACCGGTCACCCAGCAATCCCCCGAAAAAATCCGCCAGTTGTTAACGCTATGTGAAACGCTTTTACCGCACAGAAATCTGGAAATTCGCGGTGTGCGCGCCATGATTATGGGTATACCGAATGTGGGTAAATCGACGATCATTAATACGTTGGCCAGTCGCACTATCGCCAAAACCGGCAATGAAGCGGGGGTCACCAAGGCGCAGCAACAAATTAAACTACCCAACAATATGCTGCTAACCGATACTCCCGGATTTTTGTGGCCCAAACTCAGTCCACCGTCATGCGGCTACCGCCTGGCCGTTACCGGGGCTATTAAGGATACGGTTTTCGATTATGCGGATATTGCCTTGTTTGCCGCAGATTACCTGCTAAAGGCGTACCCGGAGTCATTGCAGGAACGTTATAAAATTCAGGACCTGCCCGAAACGGACATCGAGCTATTGGAAGCGATTGGCGTGCAGCGAGGGTGCATTCGCAAAGGTGGCGGCGTTGAACTACAGAAAGTCTCGGCTTTATTGATCAATGAATTACGCGCAGGGCTATTGGGGCCTATAAGCCTAGAGACGCCGGAGATGACCACCGCCGAAGAAGAAGCTGCAAAAATTGACGAAGCTCAAAAAGCCAAGGCAAAAGAGCAGCAGGAAAAGTTAAGACAGCAGAAAGCCAGAAAGCGTTATCGGTAGACCATAAAGTAAAGCCCGCTTATCAATAACCGGGCTTTTACTTTTCTCGCATCCTTTCGAACCACACATTCCTGATGTTACCTATTACTTATGTATCCCTACCTGCACCTGACTCGTTAGTCACGGCGAAACAAAGCTGCTGCCAGTGCACCTACAGCAAATGCAATACCCGCTACCAGCAAAGGATTTTTGCGGCTGGTGACTTTTATATACTGCATGGACTTTTTGGCTTGAACACGGGCTTTTTCCTGGGAATCAGATAAGCGCTGCGCCGTTTCCGCTGCTACATGACGTAACTTTTCTTCAGTACCGGAAAGCTTTGAGGCGATAACGCCAACAGCTTCATGGGCTGCGCCACTGGCTTTCTTAACGGTAGGGTCATTTTCAATTTGCGCTATCTTGGACATAAAAACCTCCAACGATTTAATTACACAGTGAATGGCTATACAAATGGTTTATCACCGATGTCCGGGTCTTTTGGATAAAAGCCCCATGATGATGGAAACCAGCAACATAACCAAAAAGATGAAAAACAGAATTTTTGCGATACCCGCCATGCTTGCTGCAATTCCGCCAAAGCCGAATAACGCTGCAACAATTGCGAGAATAAAAAATATTACACTCCAACCTAACATAGCGTTCCCCTCCTCTTAAAGATTTAACACTGGAAAGAACACGACCCTGTGTTCTTTCCCGCTAACACATGAGCAACCTGTTAGAAAGTAAATTGCAAGTTTACACTTGCAAAATCTACATCCATGTCAATATCGTTGGGTTGCAACACATCAATTTCATCACGTGAAATTTCAAAGTTAAAACGCTCATACTCAATCTTCAGGTCCAGATTTTCTGCCAGACGAATCTTTGTACCCACGCCCCAGAAAGTTTCCTCTCCATCATAATCGTCTGATACATCAATAGGACCTGCTTCGAGACGCGCATCGCCGTCCCACCACATTTGCCCACCTTTGGCATACACAGAAAATGCCTGGCTGATGGGTGCTTCCAGAATCAAGCCTAGCGTGGCACCTTTTGGATCAAAACTCAGCTCGTCATTGCCTGCTTCATCGAAATCGATGTACGCACCTTCCAAGCCAATAAATTCGTTAAATTTGACAACCGCAAAGGCTTTTTTAGCTGCCTCATCCTCGTCGAAATCGCCATCCTTTAGCTTTGTCATACCGTAACCGGCACCGATAGAAAATTCCGGATTAAACCGCCATCCATCGTCGGTTTCATAGCTGGAAGTTTGCGCGACGGCAAGGGATGAACAAAGAGCCAAAGACAACAGAGCAGAAGTTTTGTAGATCATTGTGGATTCTCCTTTATCTATAAATTTCAAAATAGATAAGAGCAAAGCCTGTGCCAACAGCAGAATATTTATGAAAACATATACATTTCTTACTAATAATGAACAAAACGATGAAAAAACGTGCGAAGCAGGTAAGCAGGCTCAACCGAAACAGAACGTTTATTACAATCTCTGGTATTTTTTACAGATACTTTTTATTTTTTATGACCCAAAAACAAATTCGGCCAAGAGAATTTCTCTTGGCCGAATCTTACAGATCGTAAACTTAAGTGCGCTTGCGATTAGGTCGCATCGTCGACTTCGTCCTGAACTTCTTCAACGGCTTCATCAATATTTTCCCCAGCTTCTTCTGCTGGCCCTTTTTCACAGCCGATCAAAAAACCTGCCAGCGACATTGCCATAATAAATTTCACGAAAGTGCTCATTGAATGCTCCTGTTCATAATATAAGTCGTTTGTTAACGCGCTAAAAATTCCCAACGAGTTTAGGGGATGGCGTCGATATTATTAGTAGCAAGCCATATGCCAGACTTGGATTTTAGTCGATAATACCCATAATCCACGGTGTTCATCGCAGGTATCGAGAACTGCGCATAGGAACGGCGATATAGATGGACACCTTTTATTGGAAATATTGCCAATATAGGATGTCATTTTTACAAAACTGACGTTTTTTTAGCCAAACCCTAGTATTCTGTGATATACGCATAATCCAGCGCCTAGTCACCCTAGATCTTAATTGTTATAGTCAATAGCTTAATCATCTGTAATAAGGGAAACCCTGTGGCATTAATTTTGTTAGTAGATGATGACAAAAACTTCACCCAGGCAACGGGTGAATTGCTCAATATTATGGGGCACGATGTTACCGTTGCCGACAATCTGGCTGAGGCCGGAGCCGCTTTGTCCAAGCAACGCTTTGACATTTTGTTGCTCGACCTGATGCTGCCCGATGGCAGTGGTTTTCAGGTGCTCGAAAATATTCCGGAGAGCCAACGTCCCACCCACATCACAATCATTACCGGCAACTCTGCAGTTAAGTCCCTGGTTAAAAAAGTCATGGGGCCCAATATCAGCTACCTGATCAAGCCAATTGATCTCGAACAGCTACAGGCCCTTACCGGTCGGATTGAAAAGAAGAACACTCCCGGTGACCAGGTCGAGAAACATTTTAATGTGTTGATCGGCGAATCCCCTGCCATGCATAAGCTGTATCAGATGATCAAACGGGTAGCCGCCACCAAGGCTAATGTGTTGCTGCAGGGTGAAAGTGGCGTCGGCAAGGAACTGGTCGCTAACGCTATTCATCATGCAACCGAATGTACTGGCGCGTTTGTCGCGTGGAATTGTGGCGCAGCATCGCGCGAATTGATTGGCAGCGAATTATTCGGGCATGAAAAAGGCGCCTTTACCGGTGCCATCGCACGCAAGCAAGGTTTATTTGAACAGGCAGACGGCGGAACGTTATTTCTCGATGAAATCACCGAGATGCCGATTGATATGCAACCCAACCTGTTGCGTGTTTTAGAAACCCAAAAGGTGACGCGTTTGGGCGGTGCCCAGGAAATTGCCGTCAATTGCCGAGTGATCTCAGCAACCAATCGCACGACGGAGCAATTGGCTGAAGAAGAATGCCTGCGGGAAGACATTTATTTCCGTCTTGCGGTCTTCCCTATTGCCATTCCCCCGTTACGCGAACGACCGGGTGACATTGAATTGCTCGCCAAATCATTTCTTCATGACCTGAATTTACAAAACGATTGCAACCTGTCTTTAAGCCAGGAATCGCTGCACCGGCTTACTCAGTATGATTGGCCAGGAAACGTGCGCGAACTACGCCATGCTATCCACCGAGCGTTCATCATGAGCGACCCGGAAAGCAGTGAATTGATTCTTCCCACTGAACTCGCCTCGCCTTTTGCGCGCGAACGTAAAAAGACTCAGGGGTTGATTCCCGGCAAGACGATTGAAGAAGTAGAACGCGAACTGATTACTTTGACCCTTGAACAGGTTGATGGCGATAAACCCCGAGCAGCAGAGATGCTGGGCGTCAGCCTCAAGACTCTTTATAACCGCTTAAATAATTATGAAAAGCAACTGCAGGACGAGGTTGAACGATGAATATTCCCCAAGACCAGCTTGCATACGTAGCTCATCAACTGCGCAATCCCCTGAACACAATTTCTGTCAATGCCGAACTCGCACGGTTACAGCTTCAAAAACAACAAGACCCCAATGACATTCTGATGAGTCTCGAACGCATCCTTCAGGAATGTAAACGCTGCGCAGCGCTGCTCAATGAGTTAAGCCCGCCGACTTAGAGATCAGGTAATTGAATGACGCTTTTTTCGTCGCGTATAATTTTTCCAAGTTACAGTTGGCTCGCCAGTTTTTGCCTGATGCTGGCGCTTCTGTTAACCAATGGCGTGATTTCTTATCACGCCATACTGACGCTTATTACTAATGAAGACAAAGTTCATAAAACCCTCAACACGCTTAACATCATCAAAGATACTTTTTCAGCTATCCAGGACGCAGAAACTGGTGAGCGTGGTTTTTTAATTTCGGGCGAAGACTCCTACCTGGAGCCTTATGATATTGCCATCAAGAAAATCAATGTACACCTGAATCAATTGCTGGAGCTGGAAGCTAATCTGGCGACGCAACGCCCGCGTATTTTTACTCTTATCCAATTGACACAAGCCAAGCTGCAAGAAATGGAAAAGACCATTCAGCTGCGCAAACAGCATAAAGAAGGCGCTGCGCTAAAGTTGTTTCTGACCGATGAAGGCAACTCGCTCATGCGGCAAATCCGTTCGTTGGTCAGCGAATTACAACAAACGGCCTATGATCGGCTTAAACAACAACGGGCCGAAGCCAACCAGGTTCAACAGCAGGTCATCATCACCCAGATATTCGCCACCGTCCTCGGCTTGATTCTGGCGGGCATTATTTTTGTGTTAGTCGGCAGGGCTTTAAAGAAGCAGCGCGAAGATGCGGAAAAGCTCGAAGCCCTGGTGGCTGACCGCACCCTGGCATTGGAGCGTTACGCGGTTGAGCTGCAGCGCAGCAACCGTGAGCTGCAGGATTTTGCCTTTGTCGCTTCCCATGATTTGCAGGAGCCATTGCGCAAGATCCGCTCTTTCGGTGATCGTCTGGAGCAGAAGTACTCAACGCAACTGGGTGAAGGCGCTGATTACATTCGCCGCATGCAGGTTGCCGCCGCACGCATGTCGCGCCTGATTGAAGATCTGCTAACCTTTTCCAGAATTTCCAGCCAGGCCAAAAAATTTGAACAGGTTGCCTTGCAGGAAATTCTGGAAGATGTCCTCGAAGATTTGTATGTCACCATTGAAGCCAAAGGTGCCGAGGTTAATGCTGACCCCCTGCCCACCATTGAGGCTGATCCTACCCAGATGCGTCAATTGCTACAAAACCTGGTAGGCAATGCGATAAAATTTGTTCCCTCCGACAGAAAACCGGTTATCAATATCCTGACCCGCATCATACTGCCCGAAGAAGACGCGACTGACGCCGGCTGGTTTGAAATGCAGGTCACTGATAACGGGATCGGTTTCGACGAGAAATTCATTGATCGCATCTTTACGCCTTTTCAGCGATTGCATGGAAAAGACGAATATCCCGGCACGGGAATCGGGTTATCCATTTGTCGCCGTATTGTTGAACATCACCACGGTAGAATTCAGGCCAGTAGCGTTCCCGGCAAAAGCGCAACATTCATTGTAAGGCTTCCCTTACGGCAGGAAAATGCGGCACAACTTTATACCAGTACAGGAACACATCATGCTCTCAGGTAACAAACCATTTGTCGTATTAATGGCTGATGACGATGAGGATGATCGCCTGCTTGCGCATGAAGCGCTGTTGGAAAGTAAAGAAACCTATGACATGCATTTTGTTAAAGACGGCGTCGAGTTGATGGAATACCTGCGCGGCGAAGGCAGCTACAAAGAGCAACCGGCCCCCATGCCTGGTCTGATTTTGCTGGACCTGAACATGCCCCGCAAAGATGGCCGGGAGGTGTTAGCCGAATTGAAAGCCGATCCGGATTTATTGAAGATTCCCGTCGTCATATTAACAACATCAAACTCGCAGGAAGACCTGCAATACAGCCATGATTTGGGGGCCGCGTTTTACCAGACCAAACCCGTCACCTTTTGCGCCATGGTAGAGTTTATGAAAAAACTTACTGCCTATTGCAACGCACAGGTATTCAATCCCATTTACTGAAATCGCAGAGCGCGTTGGTATTGTCAATGAGTCAGGGTCTTATCACACAAGGTATGAAGTTATTACTCGTGGAGGATGACGAAGACGATTACGTCCTGACGCAAGGTCTGCTTGAAGATATTATCGCGGGAGAATATTCCCTGACCTGGGCATCGACGCCGCAGGAAGCGCGTAAGCATTTCGCGCGTAACAACCACGATTTGTGCATGATGGATTACCGCCTCGGCTCTGAGGATGGGCTATCACTCCTGCGTGAAGCGCCCAAACTCGGCTTCAAAGGCCCCATCATCATGTTGACGGGGCAAGATAATAAACAGCTCGACCAGGAAGCGCTGAATGCTGGCGCTGAAGACTATTTGGTCAAGTCCCAATTAAATGCCCAGGGGTTAGCGCGGGCTATTCGTTATGCCCTCACCCGCCGGGAGATGGAAGCGGAACGGGTCGAACGTTTGCGCGCCGAAACAGAAAACCGTTCCAAGAGTGAATTTCTTGCGCATTTGAGCCATGAATTACGCACGCCGCTGACCGCCATCCTCGGTTATACCGACTTATTATTGGCAGCCGATGAAGCGCCAGACAAAAACCATCTGCAAATTATCAAACGTAACGGTCGCCATCTTCTGAGCTTGCTGAATGATGTGTTGGATTTATCCAAGATCGAAGCGGGTAAATTGGAGATTGAGCAACTTGATGTCCATTTACACAGCTTTGTAAACGAGATCTGTTCACTCATCTCCGTCAACGCGCAAGATAAAAGCCTGCGCTTGAATGTATTGGCCAAAACGGCCTTGCCGGTGAAGATCAAAACGGACCCGACGCGACTGCGCCAGATCCTGCTCAATCTCTTGGGCAACGCTATTAAGTTTACGGAAGAAGGTGAAGTTTCCCTGCATATTGCTGAAGCACACCTGCGCAACAAAACTTATCTACGCTTTTCCATTCGGGATACCGGTGTCGGGATTTCCAAAAATGATATTGCACGGTTGTTCAAGCCTTTCACCCAGGTCGCCAATACCCTTACCAGCCGCCAACAAGGTACCGGCCTGGGGCTGGCGATCAGCCGGCAACTCGCACAATGCCTGGGTGGAAATATCAGTGTAAAAAGCCAACCGGGTGTCGGTAGCGTGTTTACGCTTTATATCAACCCCGGCAATCTGGAAAACGTCGAACGCAAGCCGTTGGATTCCCGCAGCAATCTGGATACCACCACTATATCCAATGCGTTTAGCTTTAAGGGCCATGTTCTGGTCACTGATGACCTGTCCGATATCCGTATGTTAGTGGGCCACCTCATCACCAGTTTCGGTGGGCGGGTAACCTATGCGAGTGACGGCCAGGAAGCCATTGATCTGGTACAGCGCAAAACCGCCGAGGGCGACAGTTTCGACTTATTAATTATGGATTCGCAAATGCCGGTGCTGGATGGCTTGTCGGCGACCCGGTTGTTACGCGACCAAGGTTACCAAAAACCTATCCTCGCACTTACGGCCGCCAGCTTGCGCGGAGAACGCGAAAGATGTTTGGCAGCCGGTTGTGATGACTACCTGAGTAAACCTATCGACGCCGCCACCCTGTTAACCCGTATTCAAAAATTGCTGAAACAAAATCAACAGCAGCGTCAGCCGCCCGGTTCCGCCCCCGGAAAACAGATTTTGCTGGTTGAAGATAATCAGGATGCGCGTGAAGCCACCGCGATGCTTCTGCAACACTTAGGCTGGCACGTATTGGCTGTGAGAACCGGCGCCGAAGCGCTGGATGTATTCAGTTCGCTCCAGCCTGTCGCTGTGCTGCTGGACATAAACCTGCCGGATATCGATGGCTATAGCTTGGCTGCAAAACTGCGGGAGTCGGGATTAAAAGATGCGCAGCTCATTGCGTTAAGTGGCAATCAGCCGGATAAAGTACGTGCAGAGCAAGCTGGCTTTGATGACCATCTGGTCAAGCCGCTGGACTTATCTGCCCTGAATTCTGCGTTGGAACGCGCTACTCATGTAGAAACCTGATGTAGGCCAATTAGTATCGGACGAATACAAGGATAGAAACAAACGGACATAAACAAACAGCAGCAAACAGACAGGAACAAAGCGGATATCAGGGGAAATCGAAGCGGCTAAATAAGTAGATATAAAAAAGTAACTATAAAAATAAGTAGCTATAAAATGTAACTCCATGGCTGGATGCGTCCCTGCGCTTCCGCAAGCCTGTGTAGTGAGATCAGTTTACCGATTTAAAATAATCGTCGACCTCTTTCCTGACATCATCCTTTTTCTTACCGTATTTTTCCTGCACCAAACCAATCAGGCGCTCGCGATTTCCTTTCACTTGGTCAAACTCATCATCCGTAATCTCGCCCCATTTGGCCTGGACAGAACCCTTTAACTGCTTCCATTTACCTTCCAGGATATCGTTATTCACGGGAGCCTCCTCAAGTTACCGCGCCATTAGCGCGCCCGGGCATAACGTGCAGATTGTGAATCGTCACCTTTGCGCGCCGCACCCTCTGCGATAAGGGTGGCTTCCTGAGCGCGAGCAGTAATACTGGTCACCCGGGCAGCAGAAGCGGCAATCTTACGGGTTTGTGGCAAGGCTACCGGTACTTGAGGTTTGCGCGGCAACAAACGGGCGTATTCGTGATTTACAACGCCGTAGCACTCGCACACTTCAGACTCGATACCAGCACGATCCAGAATGCGAATCTTGCCGCGGCTGTATTGGATGTAGCCCTTCGCTTGCAACTTGCCTGCTGCTTGAGTGACACCTTCACGGCGCACACCGAGCATATTGGCAATCAGTTCATGGGTAAGATGGATTTCATTGAAGGCCAGACGATCCATGCTCATCAGCAGCCAGCGGCACAGTTGCTGGTCTACTGAGTGCAGACGGTTGCATACGGCCGTTTGTGAAATTTGTGTAATAAACGCCTGGCAGTACAACAGTGCCGTGCGCATAAATTCGCCGTTACGCTGTAACTCTTTCTTAGCCAGACTGGCGCGGATGCGATAACCCAAGCCAGCACTTTGGACAACAGCGCGCGTTGAAGAAGACTCACTTCCCATTACAAAGGCAGTTCCCACAAATCCTTCGTTACCTACAAGTCCGACGGCAGGTGAGGCTCCGTTCTCAGTGATATATCCCAGGCACACAACGCTGGTGATAGGGAAGTAGATCCATTCGATTGGCATACCCGCTTCCTGTACGACTTCACCCACGCTCATGGAGACCAGCTCCATGTGAGGCAACATGCGGACATAGTCATTGACAGGCAATACCGCCATGAAGTGGTTTTGTTTAGGAGAGTAGAGATCCTGTGAAAAACGAGTCGCTTTAACTCCCTGGAATTTCTCTGAAACATACTGGCTTTGATACTGAAGTTCAGACATGGCTTATGACCTCAAAATGACCCGGAACCATAAGTCAGTGTAAAAACGTCGTTCACACTGGCTCACCTAAATGAATACTCTGCGTTACCCAGGCTTAAGAAGACTTACAACTCTTTAGGACTTCAAGATTTGCCTGGCTACAGGGGATATTGCAAAGGCAATGCCAACGTTGAAAACCCCGTATTTACTGGGGTTTGCGAAGGGGCGATGTCGCAATTATTGAAAATTGCACAAACGGGTAGAATTTTTTTCAAAACGAAAAAGTCATTTTTTCAAACATTACAGACGGGCAGATGATTGAGTAAAAGAGGCGCCCATAGCGGGAGTGAGACGTGCATCACACAAGGTGACGGCAAGCGATTTATTTGCTTTGAAAACCAGGGGTTTGGATGATTTTACGTGGAGGTATCAACGATCACTGAGCAAGTAACGGACGTAATCCACCAACTCCTCACTACCCACGGAAACGGAAATATCAGAGGGAAGTTTTTTTACATGCCAGGTCACTTCCCAATCCAAATGCTCGCCAGGTTGCAACATGGTCATACTGCCCTGCTGCTGTAGCTCCAGATAGGTTTTATGGGCGTCGGTAAACAGCTCAACTTCACCCTCATTGACGGCAATCAATTCGCCCGGCACATCTGCAAATTCTTTCACTAATAAATAACCGCGATCTGTGTAGGCCAGCCAACCTTCACGACTATCTGTCATCAATTTATGGTGATCGTCGCGGATCTTCTTATCGTCATATAAAAACCAGCTGATATTACCAATCTTCTGGATCTCCATAGGGTAAAAGATGCCACTCTCCTGCTGCCGTTCACCCGAAGGGAAAAACACAATGCCGCTGGTGGGCACCCGGGTTAATTCCCACGGCGCCACAGCCTTGGCTTCTTCAGAATGGTTGTAGATCGAATAGGTGACGACAAAAGCATCGCTTCTGGTATTGCTGACACGATGACTTTTGACAAATTGATAGCCAGTCTTTGGATCAATCTCACTGGCGAGGACCAGTTGGTTGTCCTCAACCGAAACGCGGTAGGGTTTATGATCCAACACCTCTACCGGCGGCCAGCCCCATTCGCTTTGCGGGCTCGACCACAGGATACTGCCCCACAAATTGGAGCTGGTCAGATCCTGGGTTATCAACAGTTCGTGACGTTCGTGCTTGAGCGAGGAAATTCTGCCGCCCACCGCCGGGTTAACTTCCATGGTGAGGTCACCTTGCTTGATCAGGTATTTATCGCCTTGTTGTTGCACAAAAAGCGGCAGATGACACATGGCAGCACCGGATGCTTGCTGATCCGATTTGCTGCAAGCGACTATCAGGCTGGCTGCAAGTGTTGCGACGGCGATGAAGACTGCGATCTTGCAGGTTTTCACCATTATTGATTTCCTCTATATAACTGCTCTTTGTAGCTGCTTTTATCACTCACATTTGTCGTGTCGGATTACCTCTATCACCTGGGGCCGGCTCACATTCCTCACTAAATGTGATGCGCAAGCCATGTGATTAACCAGCAGTTATGGGTACCGCGATGTCGTTCATATTGCATCAAGTGCGCAATAGATTGACTGTGACTTCAAAAAGAGTGTAACGGTTTTCTGGCCTATCGACCAATCAAGCCCTAGTAAAGCAATGTAAATAATTTGCGTTGGAATTCTACCGCCAGAGGATCTCCTTTACCCAAAGCGGCAAGGATATCCGTCATCGTTTTTCGGGCTGCGCCATCAGAAAACTGACGGTTTTTTTGCAAAATCTGCAACAATAATTCCAAGGCTTTTCGGTAATAACCTTCCTGGTTTAATTGCACGGCCAGTTGATACATAAAGTCCAGATTAGTCGGATCTTTTTCCAGCGCGGCTTCCAGAGCGGTTACTTCGGGTGTTTTTGCCGCTTGCTTTTTTAACTGAAGCTGGGCCAACACCTGTTGAAAATGTGCGTCCTGATCAGCCATCCGGATGCCTGCCAATAAACTTTCGGCTTCTTCAATACGATTTAACTCCAACAGCGTTTGCGCCAACGTAATAACGATGTTGGATTGCTGGCCGGACTCGTCTGCGGCCTGGCGCAAGAGCGGCAACGCAGCGGTGAAATCGCCGGCAGCAAGATAATCCTCTGCCTGTTGCACGGTTTTTTCCCATGCTTTAGGCAGGTGTTTTTCCAGCATCTGCCGCACGAAGGTTTCTGTTTGCGCCCCGGTAAACCCATCAAGGGGTTGTCCATCTTTAATCAACATGACCGTTGGCAAACTGCGCACACCGAATTGTGATGCAATCATGTTTTGTTCATCGGCGTTAACTTTGGCGAGTAAAAAAGTCCCTTGGTATTCATTGGCCAATTTTTCAAGGATCGGCATCAAGGACTTACAAGGTCCGCACCAGTCGGCCCAGAAATCTACCAGAACGGGGCGCGTAAACGATTCGTCAATCAGTAACTGTTGCGCGTTTTCAAGCGTAATATCGACGATATGCATAGATAAATATCCTGATTCCTGATAACAAAATAATTAACTTTTGTTCACACAGCTGGTTGTGTTTTGGTGCATCACCAGCTCAAGGCATATCGCGCAGACTGACACTGATATTGTGCTCAGCACTGGAGATATAAGCGATAGCCTCAGTGATAGAAATTGTAAGGTTCATTGTTTTTGCTGCAAGTTTTGTTAAGTCTTGCAATTCAGCGGCATCAAAATAATAGACCTTTACTTTGGACAAGGCCTGAACGGCAGCTGTGCTGTTTTTCCACCAGATATCCATCCCCCGGCCATAAGCAAAAACCAGAACCTGCCGGGCGATTCCCTGGGCCTTTTTTAGCCGGTCCGGTGCTGGCTGCCCGACTTCAATCCATTCCAGAATCCTTCCGTCATCCGATTTGAGCCAGATATCCGGCTCATCGACGGAGGATAATCCACGGGTAAACGTCAGGTTGTCCGCCGCGCGATAGCAAAAACTCAACAGCCGAACCATCATCCGCTCCGCCGTTTCTGATGGGTGCTGGGCGATTGTTAAACTCAGGTCGCCATAATAGTGCCGATCCATATCAGACAGCGTAATATTCGCCTTACAGACAGTCGCTTTTTCAGCCACGTTTTATACCCTTATATAATTTACGGCACCCATCACTATGCCCGATCAATCTTCGCCCAAAACTTTCACATTTACCGTGGAAAACCCCGGACAAACCGCCCTTGATGTGCTCGCCGATGGCACCGGGCTTTCGCGTCAACGCATAAAAGATGCGATGAACAAAGGCGCCGCCTGGTGGAACCAGAAAGGTAAAACGCTGCGCTTGCGTCGCGCAACCAAGGTATTGAGCAAGGGCTGCAAGATACAGCTTTTTTACGACGAACAGGTGCTCGCACGCAAACCCGAGCCGGCGCAATTAATCCACGATGCAGACCGTTACAGCATCTGGTTCAAGCCCCACGGTATGCTGTCCCAAGGTTCGCAATGGGGCGACCATTGCAGCCTGCTGCGCTGGGTTGAAGTCAACGGCACACCTAAACGTGAATGCTTTCTGGTGCATCGTCTGGATGCCGATGCCGCTGGGCTGGTTCTGATTGCCCATGATCAGCAAAGTGCGGCACGCCTTTCCCATTTATTTCAATCGCGCGACATTCGCAAATGCTACCAGGCTTGGGTAAACGGTTTACCGCCTATTCCCACAACCGGCGTAACGCTCGATTATCCCCTGGACGATAAAGTTGCCCTTACCCGTGTGTATAGCTTGCACGAGGACAAAACCAGATTGCGAACACTGCTTGATGTGCATATTGAAACCGGCCGGAAACATCAGATTCGCCGCCACCTTGCAACCTTTGGCCACCCGATCATCGGCGACCGCTTGTACGGTAAAGCTGCGGCGGAGCCGCTGCAGCTGTTGGCTTATGCGTTATCGTTCGTCTGCCCGTTCAATCACACATCCCTTGAAGTCACCTTACCTGCCGATAAACAATTGGCTGGTTCAGCTGATTAGGTTTAACCGGGTTTATACACCACACCTGTTAAAAAACTGTGGCGCCTGACGGCGCCACATGATTATCCCTGGCAACACATTATTCCGGCCGCATATGAGGAAATAACAGCACATCACGGATGGATGGCGCGTTGGCAAACAACATCACCAATCGATCGATACCGATGCCCTCACCTGCCGTTGGTGGTAAACCGTATTCCAGCGCGCGTACATAATCGCCATCAAAATGCATGGCTTCATCATCACCGGCATCTTTTTCACGCACTTGTTGCATAAAGCGTTCGGCTTGGTCTTCCGCATCATTTAGCTCGGAGAAACCATTGGCCAACTCGCGTCCACCGATAAAAAATTCAAAGCGATCCGTGACTGATGGATTTTGATCGTTGCGACGCGCCAGCGGTGACACCTCAATCGGATATTCGGTAATGAAGGTCGGTTGGTCCAATTTGTGTTCGACGGTTTCTTCAAATATTTCAATCTGGATTTTGCCCAAGCCGTCGTTTTCTTTAATTTTAATTTTAAGATCCCTGGCAGCCTGACGCGCGCCGTCGAGCGTGCTCAACTGCTCGCGGGAAATTTGCGGGTTGTATTGCAACACTGCGTCGAATACCGACAAACGTGTGAAGGGTTTACCGAAGTCGTACACGCTGTCCTGATACGTCAAGGTCGTTGTGCCCATGACTTCCTGGCACAGTTTGCGCAGCATATCTTCGGTGAGGTCCATCAGGTCTTTGTAATCCGCGTAAGCCTGATAAAACTCCATCATGGTAAATTCAGGGTTGTGGCGAGTGGATGTACCTTCGTTGCGGAAGTTACGGTTAATCTCAAATACACGCTCAAAACCACCAACAACCAGACGCTTTAAATAAAGCTCCGGCGCAATCCGCAAGAACATTTCAATATCCAGCGCATTGTGATGAGTGACGAAAGGCCGCGCCGAGGCACCGCCGGGAATCACATGCAACATGGGAGTTTCCACTTCCATAAAGTCACGGCTGTTCATGTAGCGACGAATAAAATCGATGCACTTGGAGCGCAGACGGAAGGTATCGCGCACTTCAGGATTGACGATTAAATCCACATAGCGCTGGCGATAACGAATTTCCTGGTCACTCAGGCCGTGATATTTATCCGGCAACGGACGCAGGGCTTTGGTCAGCAACTGGTATTCTTCGAGATTGACGTAAAGATCGCCCTTGCCCGATTTATGCAACGCCCCTTTGGCGCCAACGATATCGCCAATATCCCACAAGCCCCAGGTTTCCTTAATATGTTCCTGCGCCTGCTTGTCGGCATACAACTGAATCGTGCCGTCGCCATCCTGCAACACCATGAATGGGCCACGCTTGGCCATGATACGACCTGCAACGCTGACAACCTCACCCAAAGATTCCAGTTCTTCCTTGGTTTTTTCGCCATGGGATTGCTGAAGCTCTATGCTTTTATGTTCACGACGAAAATCATTAGGAAAGGCGTTGCCCTTCTCGCGAATCGCATCCAGTTTGCTGCGGCGCTCGGCAATCAATTTGTTTTCGTCGTGGGCCTGGCCCTGTGGCTGAGTAGTGTCGTTGCTCATAATGGTTAGGGTTTCAGTGGTTAAATAATCAGGGTTTAATTCTTGAGGAATCGGGTAATTTACAATCCGGCCTTCAAGCTGGCGACAATAAACTGATCCAGCGCGCCATCCAGTACCGATTGACAGTTACTGGTCTGTACGCTGGTGCGCAAGTCTTTAATACGCGAGTCGTCCAGTACATAAGAGCGGATCTGGCTGCCCCAGCCGATATCAGCCTTGCTATCCTCCATGGCCTGCTTGTCCGCATTGCGTTTGAGCATTTCCTGCTCGTACATCCGCGCCCGTAGCATCTTGAATGCCTGATCACGGTTCTGGTGCTGGGACCGTTCACTTTGACATTGCACAACAATGCCAGTGGGTATGTGGGTGATACGGATCGCCGAATCGGTCTTGTTAACGTGCTGACCACCGGCACCGCTCGCGCGGTAGGTATCGATCCGCAAATCGGCGGGATTGATTTCAATGTCGATGTTGTCATCAATTTCCGGGGATACGAATACGGAACAAAAAGAGGTATGGCGGCGGTTGCCGGAGTCAAATGGCGACTTGCGCACCAAACGATGCACGCCGGTTTCGGTACGCAACCAACCGAAGGCATATTCGCCTTCAAAACGAATGGTGGCGCTTTTAATACCAGCAACTTCACCTTCGGAGACTTCTTCCAGTGTGGTCTTAAAGCCCTTGGCCTCACCCCAGCGCAGGTACATACGCAGAACCATCTCCGCCCAATCCTGGGCTTCGGTTCCACCGGAGCCAGACTGAATATCAAGGAAGGCATTATTGGGGTCCATCTCGCCGGAAAACATACGGCGGAATTCCAGCTCTTGCAGTTGCTCATCCAGCCGATCGAGTTCGGCGGCGACATCGTTAACACTCGACTCGTCGTCTTCCTCAACCGCCATATCAAGCAATTCGCGACAATCGCTGATGCCGGATTCCAGGGCTTCGATGGTTTTTACCACGATTTCGAGGGAGGATCGCTCGCGCCCCAAGGCCTGGGCTCGTTCGGGGTTGTCCCAGACAGCGGACTCCCCCAGCTCCATTTCAACTTCGGTCAAACGTTCTTTTTTGAGATCGTAGTCAAAGATACCCCCTAAGCACACGGGTGCGCTCAGCGAGGTCTTTCAGGGTATTCAGTAAAGGATTAATTTCCATAGCAGGCTTAATGGGTTTTACCGACAGGTGCGGGCTCGGTCAGGTTAAAAGTAGGCGCGCATTCTACATGACTTGCGGGTATGACTCAAAAGCCAAAGTGCATGACCGGCCTTTCGCTACCCGCATTTATTGCCTGTAGCGGTATTCCCGCCAGCCGCTAATCTCGCAAGATGATTTCCCCACCCTGCTCCTGATAGCGACGCCGTGAAAATACCGCACTGTAGTACTTGAACTGCCGAACGATAAACCGGGAGGGATGAAAGGCATGCAGCTCATGATTGTTGACCACAAAACTATGGCCAACATTCGCTGCCGCACGAGGATCACCAAAGGTATATTGGCCAAATGAAGAAACTGATTGAAACATGGTGTTCATGTGGGGGATCTGGCGAGTTTTAATGTATTCCCGCACGTCGTAACGGGTGTGGAACAGTACCGCGATATAAGCCATATTGATATTGTGCGTTACATAAACCTGTTCCGCTTCCGGCGCTACACTATCAACCGTTTTGATGGCATCCTCAAAGGACTCGAAGAAAGATTCGCCTATCCGGTCTTTGTATTCACCAGTATAGTAATGGATGAAAAACCCGGCGTTTACAACAAACAATCCCAGCACAATCAAGCCCGGCAGCTTCGACTTGGCGTGCTGCAAGATTGTTTCAATTCCAATCGCCGCAAATATTATCAATGGATAAAAAATAATATTCATTCGATTAAAATTAACCGACAGCGATGCACAAACAGCAACAGCCCCCATAAACCACAACAAAATAGCAAAGTGTGGCAATGAATTCCGCTGCCTTAACCAGGCTACAGCAACCAGCCCTAGTCCGATAACAATAAAGGGCAAACTGCAATGATACAGATAACCATAACCCTCAATACTGTTGTAAAAGCTCCCGTCATGAAAATCGGAAACCAAAATCCTTCCTGCATGTTCAAGATTGCTTACTAATTGCGTAAACTTTTCACCGCTGGACAACACAGTGACTTCTGTAAAACGATTGGTGCCCGTGTAGCGGGGAATTGAACCCACCGACGAGATCATTGGTTCCCATTCGTATAAATTCACCAGAATAAAAAGCCCTATAGGTATCGCAACAATCCCACCAATTACGTACGCCGATAAAGTATGAACCACCGGTATGGGCCTATAAATCAGCAGGTAGACACCCATCCCGACCATCATGAAGGGAACAAACAGATAGGCTGTCCCATAGGCATACAATGACAACCCCATCAGTACCGCGAATGCATACACAGCAGAATATTTGCGCGGGCAATAACAAAGGCAGGCAACAGCCAACAAGATGATGGTCGGGAATATATTCGCTTCAAGTCCCCACCGGCTCATCATCAAGTGCCAAGGACTAATCGCTACGAGAAAAGCTGCAATCAGCGCACCTGTGCGGGAACTGAATTGCAAAAACATCCAATACATAATCAAGATGGAGAAGGAGCCGAATAAAGCGGCTGGCAAACGAAATGAAAATACGGATAAATCAAACAGCGCTATAAATGGAATTGCGAGATAGGAATACAATGCATTTTGTCCGCTACCCCAGGCGATCAGATGTACCGGATAGGGATAACCATTACGATCCATTCCATGAGTTAATATGGCAAAAGCGTCGTAACCCGCCGAGGCCTCATCCTGATTGAGCCCTGCCGGCAAAACATCCAACCCAATCAGCCGTAATAGACTACCTAACAGAAAAATGGCGATAACATACTTGTGTTCACGAAGAAAGCTCATACAAATCCCTGAGAATTATTCTAGTTTTTGAGTATTGAATAGCGCACGCACTTTAGCCGCCCAAGGAGCTTTGCGTCAATGTGCAAAAATCAGCCTTGTATCACTAAAATCATCAAGGAAAATCGACCAGTCACAGGGGTTAAGACTCCTTAATAAATCAGTGGGGATTATTCATCACGGGTTTCTATCAGCGTAAATGGCATTACGGGACTTCCTTGCCCTTCATGACCGGCAAGCTTCTCAATAATCGCACAGTGCGGCGCTTGATCTCCCGCGCATTTTTCTGCCATCCCTGCGAGGGTCTCACGCATGCTTTGCAGTGCCTTCAGCTGTTCATCGAGCTGCCGCATCTTATCAACGACCAATTGTTTGACATCTGCCGCCTGGCGCTGAGGATTGCGAAATAACTCCAGCAATTCCCGACATTCATCCAGCCCAAAGCCTACCGCCCTGGCTCGCTGCAAAAAGCTCAGTTGCTCAACGTCTGCATCGGTGTAGTCGCGATAATCATTACCGGGCTGTCGGCGAGGCACGACCAGACCGATGTCTTCATAGTAGCGAATAGTCTTGGCGCTCAGGTCGCTGCGCGCCGCTGCCTGCCCAATATTCATAACGCCTGCCCCCGGAGAAGTTATATCGATCCAGAGAGTAAACCTTTCAGTAACTGGAAAGTCAACAGCTCGGAACCCGATGCTAGCGCCTGATTTGCAGCCTTCATGCAGGGGTTTTATACGTCCAGAAGTCGGTCAAGCATATAAAACAGGCAGTATTTATTGATCCAGCGCACACAATAAATATCAATTTAACCTTTAAAATCAAAAAGATAATAAATATTCTTGACAAAGAAAATTAATAAACCAAAATAAATTACATTAAAATCCAAATGCGTTGGGTAATTTATGGAATATATCGATATCAGCCACCCTGAATGGCCCAAAATGTGGGACGAGCTTGCCGGTTATCGCCTTAATAAAGGGGACCACCTTTGCATCCACGATGGCGAATGTTGGGAGTATATGGGGTCAACCCTGGACCATCATCACCTGCGTCATGCCTGCCATCCCGTCACCCACCAGGTCGAATATATCTATATCGAACGGGCACGTGCTGCGGTGAAGTGGGCCTGAATCTCCTTCACCAACCTTCCAATACCTACCCCGAGTTTCCACGCCTTTCTCAAATACACCAAGAATCCTCCATCGGTAATTAACACTCTGGATCTTTTGCGGTATGCTCTGCTCGCTTGTTGAGCGGCGGCTTGCGATGACGCTGATCGTCCCCTGATAGCCCACCGGGTTATGAAGCATTAACGACACAAAATAACTAGAAGATGAGGGATGAGCATTGAGGCTCACCAAATTGTATGCTTAATCATTTGATACGTTTTGTATTAGTCGGTGGAGGCGCAACACTTTTACAATTTGTGTTGCTGTTTATTTTCGTAGAGTTCGGTCATTTCAATAAGATTTTTGCTTCAGCACTCTCCTTTGCGATATCCGCCGTTTTTAATTATCTCATGAATTATTATTTCACTTTCGCCAGTGAAAAATCCCATATTGAAACTGCACCCAAATTTATTGCCGTAGCCGCACTCGGGCTATTGATCAACTCGACAGCATTTGCACTACTCCTGGTCGTTATGCCGCATTATTTATTTGCCCAGCTTGGAGCGACCCTGATTACGCTATTGGTTAACTTTCTATTACATAAAATGTGGATATACCGGAGCTAACGATGACCACCCCTGTTCCTTCGCTCGCTATTGTTGTCCCCTGTTACAACGAAGAGGAAATACTGCCAAAAACCTTGGGCGTATTGCAGGCACTGCTGCATGACCTCATCAGTAAAAGTAAAATTAGTGCTGCCTCAAAAATTTACTTTATCGATGATGGAAGCAAGGATGCCACCTGGTCATTGCTGAAAGCCGCTGCCGTCGAGCATCGAGACGTCGTGGGGATAAAACTGTCGCGCAACAAGGGTCATCAGAATGCGCTCTATGCCGGTCTGTGTACCAGCACTGAGGATATCATTGTCAGTATTGATGCAGACTTACAGGATGATCCGCAAAATATTGAATATATGGTAGATGAGTATCTGAAAGGTAATGATGTGGTTTATGGCGTTAGATCCGAGCGCGCCACAGACACGTTCTTCAAGCGATTTACCGCCGAAGGTTATTATCACCTTATGCGCAAGATGGGCGTTGACCTCGTGTTTAATCATGCGGACTTTCGCTTGATGTCTCGACGCGCGCTCAATGCTTTATTGGAATACGAAGAGTCAAATCTTTTTCTGCGCGGTATTGTGCGCGAAGTAGGATTCCCTTCATCTGTAGTTGAATATCAACGCCAGGCCCGAGAAGCCGGTGAAAGTAAATACCCGCTCAGGAAGATGTTATCTTTTGCATGGAATGGCATCACCGCCTTTTCAGCCATTCCTCTGCGCGCCATCACGGTTATCGGGCTCATTTCCAGTTTGATATCGTTTGGCATTATTGCCTGGGTATTGGTAACCCGGTTATTTACCGACAACGCCATACCCGGTTGGGCATCCATACTCTTGCCACTACTCTTTATCGGTAGTGTGCAATTACTTTGCCTGGGTGTCATTGGTGAGTACATGAGCAAGCTGTACAGCGAGAGCAAAAGACGGCCCAAGTACCATATCAGTGAACTGATCAGCCACAACAATAAACCCTGATTTAAGCTAGCGCCTGTTTACTCTAGCGCCCGTTTACTCTAGCACTCAAGGATAAGCAATGTCGTCAGTTACTGCTGCCCGTCATAAGCCTCGCCATCAGTTTCTACCGTTAAGGAAATATCCCTTTCTGACGGAAGGCAGAAGATTTTTGTCTTATCCTCCTTTTCATTTGCTGAATCCTTACTTAATGCTGGTTATCGCAATCAATTTCTTCTGCATTTTCATGAAGAGTTATGGCGGCGATATGGATTACTGGCGCTCCTGGACTGAGCATCTCGCTGAAAAGGGCTATGAAGGCTTCAAAGGCAATTATCCACCGCTCTATGTACACTGGCTTTACATTGTTGGAAAAGTGATGGTGTTGCTGGATCAACCCATTGAAGTTAACAACTTGCTGAAATTTCTAACCCAGATTCCTGTTGTTGTTTCTCATCTGGTTCTGACCCGCATCGTATTTTCCCTGCTCATGCACCGGAGTATTCATGGTGCGAAGCTTCATGCGGTTATGTTGTTAACCGTGCTGAACCCAGCCTTACTGTTAAATGGCCCGATCTGGGGGCAGGTAGATATTTTTCCTGTGACTTTTATTGTCTGCGCCTTGTATTTGTTGTTGCTGAATAATTATCTCTATTTGGCATTGCCCTTGTTTACATTGGCGGTACTGACCAAATTCCAGATGATATGTTTTGCACCAGTCTTCGGCATTATCTTTTTTCGCGACATCAAAAACACACTGATTGGCAGCATCATATCTTTTGTGATTGTTGCGCTGGTGCTGTTTCCCATGGCGTTAACGGACAGTGTCGAACATATTATTCGACAGGCTTATATCGATACCCTGGGACAATATCCTTATACAACCTATAACGCAGCCAATCTCTGGATGCTACTGACCGGAAATACCTGGCCTGATAGTTACGTTTTTTTTGGTTTCAAAGAAGGCAGTATCGCCGCGTCCCTGTTCACGGCAAAACATTTGGGTATTTTATTTTTTGCGATTGCGTGCCTTTGGGCTTTCATGCGCGGGATGAAGCACCAGTTTCGCAATGACACTATTGATTACAGTTTGTCTGAGGCGGGGCAACACGTTTTCTACGCCATGTTTTGCGCGGCGGCTTTTTTTGTTTTGCTGCCCGGCATGCATGAGCGTTACCTGGTACCCGCCACGGTTATTGCATTAATTTATTCCGCCATCTATCCCGAACGAATGATTTATGCTGTCTTGCTGACGCTGGCCACATCACTGAACATCGCTATGATACATGGCATTAACGGATCACAGATCTGGCCCGCCGCATCAATTCTCTCTCTCATTGCATTGTTTTATATCCTGGCTGATTTCACTGGTGTATTGCAGCCTATAAAGCGCCAGGCAATGAAGCTTTATCAAATTATGCAGATGAAGCACTTCCCCAGCATCGGCTTTATTGTTGCAACGGCGATTACTTTACTTATGTTGCACACGAGTTATCGCCTCAACACGCTCAATCTGGAAGAGAACCAGAAGTTACTAACTGAACTAAAAATCGACAGTTCGCATCAGGATTTCGGCAAGCTGCAAACAAATCGAAATCTCAACAACGGGGTTCTGTCGTTGGGCGGTAAAAAGTATGCGTTTGGTTTGGGCACTCACGCGAACTCAAATGTTAATTATATGCTACCCGAGGGCGTTGAAAAGTTGAGCTTTATTGTTGGTATCGATGATGGCGTCAACCATGGTGAGGTCGTATTTTCGGTGCTGGGCGATGGAAAAAGATTATGGCAATCCAATGTTATCCATGGAAATAGAAAACAGGTGGAACACGGCGAGGTGGATCTGGTCGGCGTAAAGAAGCTGACGCTGCATGTAAATGCCAAGGGACCCAACTCCTATGACCATGCCAACTGGGTTAACCTTATCCTGACCTTCAAAAGCAAGGAACATCTCGCCGCACTGCCTGAGAGTAAGTAGCGCGGTTAATCAGGCCGTTGGCGCTTCGCCAATTGCCTGGCCTCCCATACCGCCACACCGTAACCTTCCCACTTGCGCTGCTTCCATCGCCACCATTTGATGCACGCGCGAACGGTTTCATCAATAATGGCGGCGATCAGTAATCCATAGAGTCCCATCTCGAAAGGAATGGCAAGGATATAGGCCAGCGGCACAGAGAATAGCCAAATAACGGCAATGCTCGATAAAGAGGTAAAGGTTGCATCGCCTGTTGACCTGAGTGCGCTACCAATAACGATGTTGACCGTGCGACCCGGCTCCGACAAAAACGCCAGAAAAAATGCCCAGGCACCGAGCGCAAGTATGTCCGGGTCGCTGGTAAATATGCCCAATACTTGTTGATTGAAGACCCACCAGAATAACGCCAGCAAGCCTGTGCCCCACAGTGAAATTTTTAAACTTTCCCGCAGCTGCAAATCTGCAATATCAAACTCCTTCCGGCCGATACGCTGAGCAATAATGGCTTCGGTAGCCATGCTTAATGCGATAGAGATCATCAAACAGAATAAAAACGTATTGTAGGTATAGACCTTCAATGTCAGCGCCAACACACTCACGTTCGCGGCAATCCAGTTCAGTACCATCATGTTGCCCTGAAAAGACATGGGCTCCAGGATGGAAGGCGCAGCGATACGCAGGATGGGTTGGAATAGCTGTCGAAAATGTTGCATGGCATAAGCAACTGGCAAACGAATATTTAACCGAAAGTGAGCGACACTCATTACAAAGATAAAGGTGATCAATGCGGATATCACACTGGCCCAGGCCACACCAGACACACCCGATGGCGGAATGATCCACAAGCCAAAAATGGCGATGTAATTACCGAGCAAATTACAAAAGAAAAAGATGACGTTGCTCACCGAATTCCATTTAGGTTCGCCGTAAATATTGAAGATCGTCTGATAGATGGTGCGACAACCCCAGAGCGCCACCATCCAGCCAATAATGCCTAAATAATTTGCAGCGTGAATTTCTACTTCGTCTGTCACGGGCATCAGGGAAACCACCCAGGGAGCGCCGTGAATCAGCGTTTGAGCCGCAACCAGACCTAACACCACCACAACAAGGGCATAAACCACAATCGTGGCATTAGCGGTTTGATAATCGCCGCCGCCGATACGTTGGCTCGCGATGCTGGCGCCAGCAAAGGATGTTATAAAAAGTAAGGCATTGGCAACAAAGATCATCGGGGTAATCGCACCGACAGCCGCCGCCGCACTGTCGGAGATCCGACTGAGAAAGAACATATCGAGCAAGGGAATGGTGTAAATAACCGCCTGATCAATCAACATCGGGGCGCTCATTCCCCATAAGCCTTTGTCGAGCACGCGACTTTTTGGCTCGTTACGCATGGATACCTCAAAGAGAAATACAACGAAGAAATACAACGAAAAAGCCCGGCGAGACATGCCGGGCTTATTTAGCTTAGCAGAACAAACACAAGAATCTAACCGGCTTCACGCAGCACCACCGCCGGCGGGGTATTGACCACGGATCGACAGCTTAACGCGCCGAGCGAACCGACAAAAAGTCCACCGGCTAAGGGCCCGACCAACCAGAAAATATAGTGGGGGCGGATCGGTGTTTCGAGTACCCAATACTGCAGACTGATCAGCAAAATTTCTGCGCCAATGACCGCGATAATGCCGGACAAAAGCCCGAGCACTGAAAACTCCGCCCACACACTACCGATCATCAATCGGCGCGGGCTGCCCAATGCGCGCAGCAAACCGGACTCCTGCTTACGACTGTCAATACTGCTGGTCACGGCAGCAATCAACACCAGACATCCGCCCACCAGGGTCAGCCATAACACCAACAGTACGCCATTGCTGACTTGCGTGACGATGGTGCGGATTTGATCAATGATGCGATCCAATTCGATGACCAGCATCGTTGGATAACGACGCAATAAATCATTGATAAAAGACTTCTGCTCCAGCGGCAAATACAAACTGGTGATATACGTCGGTGAGTAATTATCCAGTGCACCGGGTTCAAAGATAAAAAAGAAGTTAGGCTTCATCGAACGCCAATCCAGGCTGCGGAAGCTGGCGATTTGTGCTTCAAGGATCAGCCCGCCGAGAGAAAAAGTCAGCTTGTCGCCGATGGATAATCCCGCCTCTTCCGCCAACTCTATTTCAACAGACACACCGGGCAAACCCTCTGCACTGCTTTGCCACTTATCCCACCACTGGCCGGCGACAATTTCATTATCCCCTGCGAGGGTATCGGTCCAGGTCAAGTTAGCTTCCCGATTAAATACGCCGTTAGCAGAGCGCTGTGCTTCTGTCGGCTCAGTTCCATTAATGGCGGTCAACCGACCACGTACCATGGGATAAAGCTGCTCGCGCTCAAGTTGCTTTTCATCCAGCATTTGCTGTACGGCTTCAACATCGTGAGGAGGAATGTTGACCAGAAAGTGATTGGGTGCATCCTCGGGCAATTGTAATTGCCATTCATCAATCAATGAGGTGCGCACAATGGTCAGGGTCAACAGCAGCATAATGGCCGTGGCAAAGACAACAATTTGCACCAAAGTTTGTTCGCGGCGGCGTTGCAGATTGGCCAGCGCCAAACGCCATATGCTACCGGTATTGGTAGCAATGTGCCGGCTGAGTTTCAACAAGCCCAGAGCCATCCCGGCGGTAATAACCAGCACCCCGGACAGTGCCCCAATCACACTCAGGGCTAATGCAAAATCCTGGCTGAATAAAATAATCAATAACAATATTGCTGAAAAAGCCAATGCCACTTGAATCCACAAATGGAGGGTGTTCACGCCCAATTCCCGCCGCAGTATTTTTAATGGTGGCACACCGGGTAAAAACCATAACGAGGGCAAGGCGAAAAAGATCAAACAGATAAGACCGGTGGCAAAACTGATGACGTAGGGATAAATACTCGCTGTTCCCAAAGCTATCTGATAAACCTGCTGCAAACTTGCCGCTACTATTCGCTGAATCAATTCACCTACCAATAAGCCGGCCATGGATGCCACTACCGCCAGCAGCAATAGCTGAACAAAATAAAGTTGGCGAATCCGTTGAGCACTGACACCAAAACTTTTCATCAGCGCTACCTGATCAACATGACGCGACGAAAATTGTCGCGCAGCTAACGCAATAGCGACGCCAGCCAGCAAAACACCGATCACGGCGGCCAACAACAAAAAACTCCTGCCGGTTTCCAGGGTACGGCCAAGTCCGCGCTGGCCGGATTCCACATCCACCAAACGCTCATGCTTGCTCAGTTGCGGCTCCAGCCACTCGGCAAAAGAGTCGAGCGCATTATTGTTAGCGGCCAATAGCCATTGGTACTGCACACGACTGCCCGGCTGGACGACCTGGGTGCGCTCAAGGTCAGCCATATTCATCAAGACGCGCGCGCCCATAAAACTAAAGGGGCTTGCACTGTCCGGCTCACGGATGATGACTTGGGTTACCACCAACTCGTATTCACCAACCGCCAGAGAATCGCCTAATTCAATATGCAACAAGGGCAACAAACGAGAATCCACCCACACTTCTCCTGGAGCGGGGACGCCCTCTGCTGTTTGAATGTCTTTAGCTTGACTGGCGAAAGGAATAGTACTGATATCGAGTTGCCCACGCAGGGGATACCCATCGGTTACTGCTTTTACTGAAGCGAGGTGCATGTGGTCGCCAGCATACACCATGGACGAAAATAGCACGGCCGTCGTTTGCTCTATGCCGTCTTCCGCTGCCAATGCCGACCAATCCGGGTTGTGTGGTTGGGAGCCGCGCACAATTAAATCTGCACCCAGCAGCATATTGCTTTCTTGCACCAGTGTACGCTCAAGGCGATCCGTAAAGATGGCAATACCACTGACAACCGCCACAGCCAACATTAATGCGGCAGCCAATAACTTGACTTCACCACTGCGCCAATTACGCCACAACAATCGCAACGCCAACATAATTTATCCTTTCATTTATCAGACAGCGATAATTTCGCCCGAGGCCAATTCAATTCGCCGCTGACAACGCGCCGCCAAGCGATCTTCGTGGGTAATTAAAATTAATGTGGTGCCCTGCTCGCGATTCAATTCAAATAACAAATCAATAATACGCGCACCCGTCGTGCTATCCAGGTTACCGGTCGGTTCGTCAGCAAATAAAATTCTCGGCTGACTGGCAAAGGCGCGCGCAATGGCCACACGCTGCTGTTCACCACCGGAAAGTTGTTGCGGATAATGATGCAAGCGTTGACCCAATCCTACGCGATTCAAAAAATCCACCGCTAATGCGCGCGCCTGTTTTACGCCGTGTAATTCCAGAGGAAGAACGACGTTTTCTACCGCTGTCAAACCGGGTAGCAACTGAAACGATTGAAAAATAAATCCAATATTTTCCGCGCGAACCTTTGCCCTCCCCTCTTCATCCAACGCTGTGAGGATGTGACCATTAAGTATCACTTCTCCACTGGTAGGTAAATCGAGACCGGCCAGGATACCAAGTAAGGTCGACTTACCTGAGCCGGATGCGCCGACAATGGCCACACTCTCACCCGCAACCACACTGAGTGAAACCTGATTTAAAATCGTCAAGGCACCTTCAAAGGTTGTGACGGTCTTATCAATCGATTTTGCTTCAACCATGACGGCTGGGGTCATAAAAAGTCCTTAGGGTAAAAAATAGTTGCTTTACAAAGAATAGTCTTAACTAACATCAGTAGAGTCAAAACAGTTGACAATTCTTTACGGTAATCTATGTCATCATCTCTATCATCAAGCGAACACTTTAAAATTTGATTAATGCAGGATTTACTTATGCGCAATGCAAATCCATTCCGCCCGTTGTTACTGATTGTGTTATTAACCATCAGTCCCTTGTTGTCCGCCGATGAAAAAGCTCGCATTCTGGTATTGGGCGACAGTTTAAGCGCGGGCTATGGCATTGAGTTGGAAGAGAGCTGGGTGAGCTTACTGGCCGAACGCGTGGCAGAGAATCATCCTTATCAGGTTGTGAATGCCAGCGTCAGCGGCGAAACCAGCGGCGGCGGACTTGCACGTTTACCCGCATTGCTGAAAGAACATACGCCCGCGCTGGTTATCCTGGAGCTGGGTGGCAACGACGGCCTGCGCGGTCACCCTTTGAATATCATGCAACAACAACTGGATTCCATTATCCAGAAAAGCCAGGATGCCGGCGCGCAAGTCCTATTGCTGGGCATGCAAATACCACCCAATTATGGCCAGCGCTACACCGAACGCTTCCATCAGGTTTATACGCAGCTAGCCAAAAAATATGAACTGGCTTACGTGCCTTTTTTTCTTGAGGGCGTCGCCGTTGATCGGGATTTGATGCAGCGCGACGGCATTCATCCAACCGCCGAAGCGCAGCCAGCCATGCTCGATAATGTGTGGGTCGGGCTTGAGCCTCTGTTAAAAAACCAGGACTAGCAGAGCTCCAGATATTCCACCATTAACTGGACGCTTTGCTTACCGCGAAATTCATTGATATCCAAACGATAGGCCAATCGCACACGCTTCGCCGCTGCATTGGGCCACTGTTGCACATCAACATTAAATGCAATGGCGTCCAGTAATTGTTTTCCGGCGGCATCATGGGATAGCACCATCTTTAAGTGTTTCTCTCCCACAATGCGCTGTTGCACCAAAAAGAATTCTCCATCGAATAAAGGTTCCGGGAAATGCTGCCCCCAAGGCCCGGCGTCGCGCAGCTGCGCAGCGATGACCAGGTTAAAATCCTCCGGTGTTAGTTCACCATCGCTGACCAGAACCGCTTTCAAATCGTCTTCCGTTAATTGCCGATGCACTTCTTCATCAAAAGCCTGGGCAAAGGCTGCAAAATCTTCCCGCGCCAAACTCATTCCCGCCGCCATGGCGTGACCACCGAATTTTTTTAACAACCCGGGGTGATGCGCAGCAACTGCATCTAATGCATCGCGAATATGTAAACCGGGGATTGAACGAGCAGAACCTTTAATTTGTCCTTCACCGGCATCGGCAAACACAATAACCGGACGGTGGTAGCGATCTTTAATTCGCGAAGCCAGAATACCAATCACACCTTGGTGCCAATTTTCATCGAATAAGCATAATCCCCAGGGAAGAGAGTCTGCATCGTCCACCAATATCTTTTGCAACATGTGTAACGCTTCTTGTTGCATGCCACTTTCAATCGCTTTGCGGTCACGGTTCAATTCATCCAGTGACAACGCCATTTCCCGAGCAAGGGATGGACTGTCGCATAACAAACACTGAATGCCGAGCGACATATCATCCAATCGCCCCGCTGCATTCAAGCGTGGACCAACAATAAAACCCAGGTCGCCAGCCACAAGCTTGTGTGGGGTCCGACCAGCAACTTCAAGTAGCGCCAGGATGCCGGGACGCGCAACACCGGCACGCATACGCTGTAGCCCTTGCGCAACCAGAATGCGATTGTTGTGATCGAGCGGCACCACATCTGCCACTGTCCCCAGAGCAACCAGATCGAGGAAGCTGGCCATGTTCGGTTCAGGAATGCCGCTCTCGGCAAACCAGCCAAGTTGACGAAGTTCCGCGCGTAACGCGTTCATGACATAAAAAATAACACCGACACCAGCAAGATTTTTACTGGGAAATGGACAACCCGGTTGATTGGGATTCACGATCGCATCGGCGTCGGGTAATTCGCTGCCCGGCAAATGGTGATCAGTTACGATAACCGCGATGCCCAGCTCGCGCGCTGCCTGGACGCCTTCAATACTGGAGATACCATTATCAACGGTGATGATGAGGTCTGGCTGCTGAGCCGCAGCGACGGTGACAATTTCCGGTGTTAATCCATATCCGTACTCAAACCGATTCGGCACCAGAAAATCGACTGAAGGCAAACCCATAGCGCGCAATGCAAGTACAGCCAGAGCGCAACTGGTTGCACCGTCCGCATCAAAGTCACCCACGATCATAATTTTTGCCTGCGCCACCACAGCATCAGCCAATAAATTAACCGCCTCGGACAACCCCTTGAAACTGGGTTTTTGCAACAGTGTCAAGTGGTGTTGTAACTCTTCATCCTGTTTGACACCACGCGCACAGTAAACCCGCTGCAACAGTGCAGGCAGTTGGTTGTTCAAGCCAGCTGATACGATGGGGTCGCGACGGCGAATCACTTTTTGCATGAAAAAATCCGCTAACAATAAAAAACAAAACGCTGCTTCAGTGGCCCAAAGCAGCGTTCACAGGTTGAGCAGCAATCAGAATCAGCGACGCAAATTCTCAGCCATAAATTGCTGCACTTTTTCCAGATTCTGTGGCAATACCGTATAACGCTCCTCGCGTTCAAACAGATCAGCCATATGATGCGGCAATTGCGGATCGGCCGCCTGCCCTGCTTTACGCACCGCTTCCGGAAATTTGGCCGGGTGAGCAGTTGCCAGACACACCATAGGAATATCCTGACGGCGACGGGTTTGTCGGGCCGCTTCAACACCGATTGCCGTGTGTGGATCTAGCAGATACTCGCAGTGATCGAATACTTCACTGATCACCTTGATGGTTGTGTCATCACTCACGCGGTAACTGCTGAATAACTCGCGAGCCCGCCCCAGAGCCGTTTCGCTCAGCGACATCTCACCGGATTTGAAATTATCCATTAATTGGCGAATGGCGTTGCCATCACGGTCGTACAAATCAAACAGCATGCGCTCGAAGTTGCTCGATACCATGATGTCCATGCTCGGCGACAGGGTATGTTGCAGCTGATGTTTGCTGTGATCATTGCTACTGATACAACGATGCAGGATGTCATTACTGTTGGTCGCAATCACCAATTGATCAATGGGTAATCCCATACGTTTGGCGAGATAACCGGCAAAGATATCGCCGAAATTTCCCGTCGGCACTGAGAAAGACACCGGACGATGCGGTGCGCCCAAGGCCACGGCAGCGTAAAAATAATAAACGATTTGGGCCATGATACGCGCCCAGTTAATCGAGTTGACAGCCACCAACTGGCGCCCCTCAGGTAAGAAAGACTGATTACCGAAGCTGGCTTTCACCATGTTCTGGCAATCATCAAAATTACCTTCGAGGGCAATGTTGTGAACGTTAGTTTCCAACACTGTGGTCATCTGCCGACGTTGCACGTTAGAGACGCGATTGTGCGGATGCAAGATAAAGATATCGATGTTGTCGCAGCGGCGGCAGCCTTCAATTGCCGCTGATCCGGTATCACCAGATGTCGCGCCCATCACGACGACTTTCTGGTTACGCTTCTTCAGCAAATGATCTAGCAAATGACCGAGAAATTGCAGCGCAAAATCCTTAAAAGCCAGCGTTGGCCCTTGAAACAACTCCAGCACCCATTCGTTGTGGCCGGTTTGCACCAAAGGTGCGATGGCATCGTGACGAAACACGTTATAAGACGAGGCGATGATGCGCTTCAGTTCATCATCCGACAATGCACCCGCGACAAAAGGATTAATTACCTTGAATGCCAACTCCTGATAAGAAAGGCCGGACCAGGACGCAATTTCCTCGGCAGAAAATGTCGGCAGGCTTTCAGGAACGTAAAGACCACCATCGGGCGCCAGACCAGTAAGAACCACTTCTTCAAATGTCAGTGCCGGTGCCTGACCGCGAGTGCTGATATATTTCACGCTAATAACCTGTGCTAAAAAGATTGATAATTTATTTCAACGATTCCATACGAATACGCGTAACCGGTGCGGTGATTGAATCCAGTGTTTCAATCGTGGTGATCGCCGCCACAATATGTTTTTCCAGCGCACGATTGGTCAATAAAATCAGCGGTACGGTTTCTTCGTCATCTTTGGCTTCTTTCTGAATCAACGCTTCGATACTGATGCCGGAGTCACTGAGAATTTGCGCAACCTTCGATAAAACACCCGGCTTGTCGAGTGCCGACATGCGCAAGTAATACGCTGTTTCCACCTCTTCAATGGGCAGTATCGCTTTATCACGCAGGTTTTCCTGCTGAAAGCCGAGATATGGCACACGGTGCTCAGGATCTGCAGTTAACGTTCGTGCAACATCAACGATATCAGCAATTACTGCCGAAGCCGTAGGCTCAGCACCAGCACCAGCACCGTAGTATAGCGTCGGGCCAACCGCATCACCCTTGACCACAATAGCGTTCATAACCCCGTTAACATTTGCGATCAAACGTTTTTCAGGGATTAACGTCGGGTGCACACGCAACTCAATCCCATTCGGGCTGCGGCGAGCAATACCCAGATGCTTGATTCGGTAGCCCAACTCTTCCGCATAGGTCACATCTTGTGGCGATACGCGCGTGATACCTTCGGTGAAAACTTTATCGAATTGCAGCGGAATCCCAAATGCCAGCGAGGCCAGAATCACCAGCTTATGCGCGGCATCAATGCCCTCCACATCGAAGGTGGGATCGGCTTCTGCATAACCTAACGCCTGAGCTTCTTTTAAGACATCCTCAAATGCCCGGCCTTTATCACGCATCTCAGTCAGAATAAAGTTGCCGGTACCATTGATGATACCCGCCAGCCACTCGATCTTGTTGGCTGACAAACCTTCACGAATCGCTTTGATAATCGGAATACCACCGGCCACCGCAGCCTCAAATGCAACAGTGACACCCTTGGCGTTGGCCGCAGCAAAGATTTCGTTACCGTGATGGGCAATTAGCGCTTTGTTGGCGGTAATCACGTGCTTGCCATTGGCAATCGCTCGCAGCACCAGATCCTTTGCTACCGTTGTTCCGCCGATCAGTTCGACCAGAATGTCGACCTCAGGGTTGTCAGCGACCGCGAAGATATCGCGGGTTACATTAAACGAAGCGGTATCGCAGTTGGGGTTGTCGCGGCGAGCGGCAATCTGGGCAATCGTAATATCACAACCGGCTCTGGCATTAATAACGCGCCCATTGCGCGTCAATACATTAACGGTGCCACTGCCTACGGTCCCAAGACCGCAGATACCTATTTTGACCGGTTTCAAGATGGTGTCCCCTGCGAATAGAAATTGAACAGAAAAGCGCTCAACTGAGCAAAAGACGGCAACCTTACTGAGCTGTATCGAGAGTGTCAATCAGCCAATGGAAATCTCCCGCTTCGCCTGATGGCAAAGCGGGAGCAGCTTGCAGAATGGAATTAATTAAATACCCAACGCCTGGGCCATTTGCTCCGGAGGCATGTATCCCGGCATCAACCGACCATCGGGAAACCATACCGCCGGGGTACCGTTGACACCGATCTGGCCACCCAATTTGAAATCCTCTGCCACAGGGTTTTTGTCGCATTTGGCGGGCGGAACCTGCTGGTCATTTTTCAGGGCCGTCAGAGCAGCCTGTTGATCTTTGGAGCACCAGGCAGTCACCAACTTATCTGCTGAAGCGCTCGGAACGCCTGCGCGCGGGTATGCCAGATAACGAATCTCGATACCCAGGTCATTGTACCCAGGCTTTTTCTGACCCTGATCGTCGTAGGCATGGATTTGCTTGTGAAGCAGCCGGCAATAACCGCAATCGATATCGGTGAAGACATAGACCACAGCCTTGGTCTTCTCCTTGGGCTTGAAGATAATCGTATCTTTGGGGTCAATCTTGGACAGCAAACGTTTGCGTTCCTCTACCACGTAGGGATCTTCAAAACGGGAGAAGCCGTTTGCATCAATGGAGAAGATTTCACCAGCAATAAATTTATCGCCATCGGGAGTGACATACAGTGTTGGGCCGCCGGTAACCTGCACCTGATACAAGCCATCGATAGGTGCTGGACGGGGCTCACCAAATTGAATTTCGGGGCGCGCTTGTTTCAAGCGCTCGCTGATAATTTTCTCGGGCGACTTACGCGAAAGCATACCCGCACCACTGGCCTCTTCAGCCATGGATAACACGGGGACTGACAATAAAGCCCCGGCACTCAACAGGCCGATAATCGTTCTTTTAATCATAATCATGTCCTAATTGCGGCTAAGAAATTTCAAAATTTTGCCAATTGTAACGTCTAGTTTATTGTTAACCTCGGGGATGGTGCTCGGCATGCTGAGCTTTCATCCGGGTACGCGCCACATGGGTGTATATCTGGGTAGTCGACAAATCGCTGTGCCCCAGTAATAACTGCACAACCCGTAGATCTGCACCATGATTCAGAAGATGCGTGGCAAAAGCATGACGCAGGGTATGCGGCGACAAGGGTTTATCAATACCTGCAACCTGCGCCCAATACTTGATGCGATGCCAGAAGGTCTGGCGAGTCATCGGCTGAGCACGCGTACTGGGGAAGACTATCTCATCCGGGCAATTATGCAACAACATAGGTCTCGCTTCACGCAAATAGCGCGTCAACCAGGCAGACGCTTCCTCCCCCATGGGAATCAATCGCTCCTTGCTCCCCTTACCCATTACCCTCAACACATTCTGACGCAGATTGACTTGGGACATCTGCAAACTAACCAACTCGGTAACCCGCAAACCACAAGCGTATAACACCTCTAACATGGTGCGATCACGCAGCCCGATCGGATCATCCAGTGTGGGCGCGGCCAACAAACTCTCAACATCAGCTTCAGTCAAGGACTTCGGCAACGCACGCGGTAGCTTGGGGTTCTCCACCAACGCCAGGGGATTTTCCTTAACAGTTCCTTCACGAAGTTGGTAACGATAAAAGCCACGCACACAAGACAAAAATCTGGCTGTGGAGCGGCTGGAAATTTTTTGTTCGTGGCGATACGCCAGATAATGTAAAAGGCTTTGCGAGTCTACACTCAGAAGCCCCATTTCATTTTTATTCAACCATTGTGCAAACGCCGACAGATCGGCGCGATAAGATTCCAATGTATTTTGACTTAAGCCCTTTTCCATCCAGACTGCGTCCAGATAGTGCTCAAGCAGCAAAGAATCTTCATTTGACAGCATGCTGGGCCTTAATCAACCAGTGGCAATTGCGCTCAGGGAATATCTACCCGCTATTATTGCCAGCAGATAGGACAAACAACAACCGTATAAATTCAACCTGCCCTAAGAACAAAAAGGCCGGAGCAGTTTCCCGCTCCGGCCTTTTTGTTATCGGAAGATACTTTATCCGATTTATTACACCAGCTTCTCTTTAATACGAGCCGCTTTACCGGTGAGGTCACGCAAGTAGTACAACTTGGCTTGACGCACATCACCACGACGCTTCAGAGCAACGCTCTCTACTTGTGGGCTGTGGGTTTGGAACGTCCGCTCAACGCCTACACCGTGGGAAATTTTACGCACGGTGAAAGCAGAGTTCAGGCCGCGATTGCGCTTGGCAATAACAACACCTTCAAATGCCTGCAAACGCTCACGGTTACCTTCGATAACCTTTACTTGAACAACAACGGTATCACCCGGTGAAAATTCGGTGACTTCTTTTTTCAGTTGTTCGTTTTCCAGTGCCTGGATAATTGGGTTTTTGCTACTCATGGTTTTGCTCCTGAGAGTCTGTAGCTTCACAGCTAGAGTTTGTCGTTTTCAAGGTCTCGACGAAAGTCCGTCAACAGCACCTGCTGTTCCTCGGTTAATGTTATTACTTGCAATAAATCTGGCCGTTTAAGCCAGGTTCGCCCCAGCGCCTGTTTAAGGCGCCAGCGCCGAATCTGTTCGTGATTGCCGGATAACAATACATCCGGAACCCGCATATCTTCATATACTTCTGGACGCGTGTAGTGCGGACAGTCCAGTAAGCCTTCGGTAAAAGAATCCTGCTCAGCCGATTGAGCGTGATTTAACGCACCAGGTATCAAGCGGGTCACCGCATCAATCAATACCATAGCCGGCAACTCACCACCGCTGACCACATAATCACCGATGGACCATTCTTCATCCACCATCGTCTGAATCAAGCGCTCATCAATTCCTTCGTAGCGCCCGGCAACCAGAATCATGTTGGTGTAACGCGACAGCTCAACCACACCTTTCTGATCAAGAGGCCTGCCCTGAGGTGACAGGTAAATAACCCTCGCCGCTTCCCCGGCCCAGCTTTTTGCAGCCTGGATCGCATCGCGCAAAGGCTGCACCATCATCACCATTCCCGGGCCGCCACCGTAAGGGCGATCATCCACCGTACTATGGCGATCCGAGGTAAATTCCCGGGGATTCCAACATCTGATTGAAATCAGATCCTGCTTTACCGCCCGAGCAGTAATACCGCTCCGGGTTATGGCTTCAAACATCTCGGGAAAGAGCGTTATGACCGCAACTTTTAATGGAGTCACCACCATCGCCTCGGCTGAATGCTTCCCATTTATCGAGTCAGGTGTCGAGGTAGAAGGTTGCTGCTCTGAATGCACCAAACTGCCCTCTGTTCGCTCGCTCTAGAATTCCGGGTCCCAATCTACCCGCATTTCCCCCGCTGTCAAATCAACCGCGAGGACAAACTGCCCAGGCACATAAGGGATCAATCGCTCGCGCTGATCGATACTCTGGTCATCCGGCCCAACGACAATGACATCATTCGCACCGGTTTCCATTAACTTGATTACACGGCCCAGTCGCTGAGGCGAATCACCAAAGGTGGTAATAACCGCCAGGCCTTCCAGTTGATTCCAGTAGTATTCACCTTCATCAAGCTCCGGCAGCAGGTGGCGCTCCACCGCGATATCGACGCTGGTGAACAATGCCGCCTGCTCGCGATCATCAATACCTTTGATATGCGCTACAAACCCCTTACCGTGAGGTCGAGCTTCATCGACTTCGACCTGCTTCACACCATGCGCTGTTTTCAGCCACCACGGGTTATACGCGAACACATCATCAGCATTTTCGGTGTAAGAGTGGATCTTTAACCAGCCCTTCACACCGTATAACGCCGTAATACGCCCAATATTTACCAGATCCAATGTAGCGGTACTCATCAGGCGCAGGCTGCTTAGGCGGCCTTTTTACTGTCTTTGATCAATTGCGCTACGCGCTCGCTCATTTGTGCACCTTGGCTAACCCAGTGTTCGAGACGCTCGGTGTTAACACGCAGACGCTCTTCCTGACCACGGGCAACGGGGTTAAAGAAGCCCACGCGCTCAATAAAACGACCATTACGGGCGCTACGGCTGTTAGTGACAGTCAGGTGATAAAACGGACGCGCTTTGGAACCGCCGCGAGACAGACGAATAGTTACCATTGAGGTTTTCTTCCTGTTTAGAAAAATTCAGTACCGATCAAGGCGGTACCCTGGTTAAAAAAATAGTTACGCGCACGTGAGTGCAGCGAAAGGCGCGGTATTCTAAGGGAAAGGATCAGGTTTGTATAGCCTGAAGAATAGCTGCGAACAACCCATACGCTGTCCGCAGATTCAATAAACCAATTCAGCCTCAAACCATATCGTCAAAGCGATTCGTGAAGGCGAGATCAATGGGTCGGGCAAAGCCTGGCAGAGTCACAGACGTGTTATCCATGTCAATCTGGCTCTCGTCAATTAGCCCTTCGCCGAAGTGGTAGATTGTCTGGAAATGGCCTTTTAGCGCTGCGGCATCATAAGCCTCTACAGCGGCCCGCGTTTGTTCCCGCTGCTGGAAGTATTTGTCCATACGTTCAGCACCGTAGCGGCGAGACAACATTTTTTCTACAACCTGAGGGGCGATCACGCCAGCCGTTGCGTTGTTGCCACCAAAGCCCTTGGAGTTCAGAAAGATGACATCGAGGGGTTGATCGCGGCGATCCAGATCTTGCAGGGGAAACTGTAGCCGCTCAGCAAATACATCATCTGCCACCTTATCAACCGTTTTGATTCCCGGCACCATGCCGTACTTAAAGATTCCCAGGGACGTAATAAGCTGCTCCCCACTGGCTGGCGAGAGAGAGTGACCCACATAGGCCTTCACCGCCGATACCGGCCACTGCTTGATATCGAATACCTTGGCCACCTGATCAAAAATTTGCGACTCGGTGACTCGATTTTGTGGCGTGCTGGAGCCATGTGCCTGGACCATAGAGCGCTGGCGAATAGCTTCGTCACCCACGATAGCCCGCGCGGCGGCAACCGCTTTTGCCATGGTGATGTAATTGCCTGGCCCGGGAGCTGAGATAGATTTTTTGAAACCGTCTGCATTAATAAAAACGTCACTGACCGCGCCATGGATATCAGCACCCAATTCAAGGGCAAGGGCATCATCCATCAGGACAACGTATTGACTGGCTTCGGCAATAGTAAACCCGCAATTATCACCAAAAGGGCGGCTCGTGCGACGCGGATCAGTTGCATCAGCGCCATCGAGCTTTTTCAGCTTCTCCTCACTGGCAAGCGCACCCATGGTGGCATAACCATCGATAATTTCGGGGGTAATCGGTGCTTCCGCATTACCCACAATCGCCACCCGGCACTTACCACTGGCAATGTCTTCCACGGCAGCACGAAGGTTATATAAAAAAGAGGCACAGGCACCGGCTATCGCCCCGGTATGCCCCACGCTACCCAGAATGTACGCATTGACGAAGTCAGCCGGCATACTGCTCAAGCCGAGCGGACATTGCTTGGTACTGACGCGCCCCCCTTTCAAACGGGACTGCAATAACCCACCGAAGCCGTTTTCATCCATTTGGCTCATCACGTTACTGGCGTATACACCTATTTCATCTGGCTTGACTGCATTTGCTATCGTGAGCCAGTCAATGCCGACAGAGCGCACCGCATCAGAGGCGCCAATGACAGCCAATTGCAACGCGCGAGGGTGAAAATGGGAATTGTAAAGAGCACCAGGATCAAATCCGCGCGGTAGCTGACCCGCAGACTTCACCGGCATATCGCGGTAGCTATCCAGCTTGACGGTCAAATTGTCCGCAAGAGTAACCTTGACGCGGCCCGCTTCCAGCTCCTCGACTTCCCAATGTTGAGGAACCGGCTCCGGAAGATCGCGTCGGCTCATTTCAAACACCAGCGGTTGCGAACCGCTACTCAGGACCGCACTCTTTTGCCAATGCGCGGCGTCCACATCAAAGAATGTTTTTTCAATGCGGCGAATCAAAGTGCCATCGAGTACTGCCGCCCCAAACTCCGATTCAATCTCATCCAACGTCAGGGGCTGATCATTTTCAATACGGATGTACTGTGACTCATCCACATCAATCAAGCCCATCATCACAGCCAAACCCGCGATGGTTTCCTGGCGCTCCTTAATCGGTAGACTCTCAATAATCATGCGCCGATAGGCATGATGCGCCGAAGCTCGACCGGCAGCATTAAAACCACCGAAACCGACGATGACAGATAAACGTGATGGGGATGGGCGAGACATACAGAAACTCCGAACAGCAATCGATTAAACGCCAGAATGGAGCAAAGTGTATTAACAATACATGACAAGTGTTATTGTTGATTCAGCCAATATCTATGCTAATTTGGCCACACCAAGAGATGCTTCTTTATGAATCAATCCATCGCTCCGGCAACACAGATTACCTTTCTACTGTGCGAGAACATGCTGGCTACCAGCAGTACCCTTCCGATGGAGATGTTATTAGCGGCTGAAAGTGCCTCCCGTGAGGGACGACGCTTCATGGAGCCACGTTTGAAGCTGCGTACGGCAGCGATGTATGCCGAGGCAGTCACCACACGCTCCGGCTTTAGCTGGCAGCCTGATTGCTCACTGGAGCAGGCCACACATAATGACATCATCTACCTGCCAGGGCTTTGGCGGAACCCGCGCCCGCTTATCCGGCGCAACGGGTACCTGCTTGAATGGCTGCGCGAGCAATATCAGAACGGGGCACTGATCAGCGCTGTGGGGACAGGCTGTTGCTTTCTCGCAGAGGCCGGTTTATTGGACGGCAAGCCGGCCACCACCCATTGGCATTATTTTGATCAATTTCAGCGGGATTACCCGGAGGTGGATTTAAAACGGCAATATTTTATTACTCAGGCAGGTAACTTGTATTGTGCGGCAAGCGTCAACTCGTTAGCGGACCTGACCGTACACTTCATTCACCGGCTGTTTGGCAAGCCGATAGCAAGCCATGTAGAACGCCACTTTTCCCATGAAATTCGTCGCTCCTATGAGAGCAGCGGTTACTTTGAGCAGGATCACAGCCGCCACCCCGATGAGGACATCATTCAGGTACAAATCTGGCTTCAGGATAACTATCACCGAAACATATCTTTTGAGCAGGTAGCTGATCGTTTTGGCTTAAGCACCAGAACCTTGAACCGGCGTTTTAAAACGGCAACCGGGCAGACACCACTTCAGTATCTACAGGAAGTTCGCATCAACACCGCGCGGGATTTATTAAAAACCAGCAATCTTTCCATTAATGAAGTTGCTGAAAAAGTGGGGTATCAGGACGCAGGCTATTTCACTGCTTTATTCAAAAAACAATTGACCACTACCCCGAAGGAATACCGGGCCACTGTGCGAGCAAAATTATTTAGCAGCGATCAATAGAAAAGCGCCGGACCTGGTGGTCCGGCGCTTAACTTTGTTAAACAAACTATTGGGTTAAGCAGCAGCTGAATCCGATTGCTTTACCGCAGTCAATTTTTCCTGCGGTTTGCCGCTGTTAATTTGAATAGTACGCGGTTTCATAGCCTCTGGAATTTCGCGCTGCAAGTCGATATGTAATAAACCATTCGCTATGGTAGCTGACTTGACCTGTACATGGTCTGCAAGCTGGAAACGACGCTCGAAGCTTCGCGCAGCAATACCCTGATGCAAATAGGTTTTCGGTTTTTCGTCGGATGGTTTGCTCGCTGAAATGGTGAGGTTATTTTGATTGAGCTCTATATGCAGCTCATCCTGATCAAAACCCGCAACCGCCATGGTGATGCGGTACTGGTCTTCACAGGTCAATTCGATGTTGTAAGGTGGATAACTGGGTTGGGCCTGTTCTGTGCGACTTAAACTATCAAGTAAGTTAGCCATGCGGTCAAAACCGATCGCGGTACGATAGAGCGGAGAAAAATCAAAATTACGCATACGTATATCCTCATTCGAGCAATATAAAAAGTTGGACCTATCAAAAAGATCAAGTCAAGTGAATGTTGCTTCCCTCTTAAGAGCGGCTGCAAAGGTAAAATAAGGACGGCCAATATATTTTCAAGTCGAGCGATTAATTATTTTTAAGAATTTTAGCAAGAGCGCCTGTCAAGTCAGGATAAATAAAGGTAAAACCTTCCTGCTCACTCGCCTGCGGCACAACCCGCTGGCTTGCCAATAACAGCTGCTCAGCCATCTCACCAAACACCAAGCGCAGCGCAAATGCTGGCATGGGTAAAAGCGCCGGCCGATGAAGCACGCCAGCAAGTTGCTGCGTAAAATCCTGATTCTTCAGCGGTTGCGGAGCAACACCATTCACCGGCCCTTGCAGCGCCTGATGCTCCAGGCAAAAAATAATCATACGCACCAAATCATCTCGATGAATCCATGACATCCACTGCTGCCCATCACCCAATCTCCCACCCAAGCCCAACTTGAACGCCGGCAGCATCCTCTGCAATGCGCCACCGTCCGAACCCAGGACTATACCCGTGCGAAGCAGACAGACACGCGAACCCAATGCGGAAAATTGTGACGCGATCACTTCCCAGTCGCGGCACAAGGTCGCCGCGTAGTTCTCGCCTACCTGACCGGCCTCCGTTAACACGTCATCATCACGATCACCGTAAAAACCGATAGCGCTACCGCTCACTACGACGTCAGGGTAGACGTGATTGGATCGGAAGAAATCCAGCAGTTTTTTCGTCAACCCGATCCGACTGGCATAAAATTCATTTTTACGTTTTTCGTTCCACCGGCCATTTGCCAATGGCTCACCGGCGAGATTCACCAGGTGAGAAAAATCAGCATTTCCTTGCAACAAGCTTTCAATTACCCGAACGCCTGGCGGCAACAATTTCTCTGCGCGTTCCGGATTTCTGGAGAGAACTGTTACTGTGTAACCTCGGCGAACCAGCTGCTCACATAAGGGAACCCCAATAAATCCGGTCCCACCAGTTATTAGTAAACGTTTATCGTGCGACATATGTTCTCTCCCAGTGGATTTAGCTCAAAACTATCATGTGATATCTAACGATAAATCCGTAGTTGCCCTTTGCTGTTACGTATGCAAAAGCATTTTCTCGTAGTCGTATATTGACACTTTCGCAAATCCAAAGTGACTATTGATGAACAAACGCACATATTAATTTTTCAGATGAAAATGTTCTTATAAAAAAGGGAGATTTCACCTTGATATTTTCTGGGGAATCATCAATATAGTTAATGAGAGTTTTCGAAAATCCATCCTGCCACGGACCGTTTTTTCAAGCTCTCATCCATCGCACCGTTAAGGAGGTTAACGAATGAAACCTGCAGTCGATGTCATTTATCGTGATCTGGATTCATCTGCCGCACTAAACGAAGTCATCTCCCGAAAAGTTGAAAAACTTAATCGCTTTACCGATCAAATCATCCACAGCCGCGTAGTCCTTGATACTCCCCACAACCACAAACACAAAGGCAAACAATACCGAGCATCTATTGAACTCGATATTAAAGGCGGTGCCGTGACTGTAGCGCGGGATGATGAGTCTATTCATGTGGCAGTACGCGATGCCTTCTTGACGGCCGAGCGCAAAATCAAGCAAATGAATGCCAAACATCGAGATATCAGACAAACCCACTGATTTTTCAAACATCCGTAGTAGCTTTGCAAACTTCCAACCAATAAAAAAGCCGGCCTCTTTCGGGGCCGGCTTTTTTATTGGTAATCAGGATAGCGTTAAGCGTTTGCTGGAACCATCTGCCCTGACATTTTATTAATTAGATCATTCAAATTCGACAGTGACTGCATGTGGCTATAAATCAGCTCCATTCCATCCTTCTTGAATAAATCCAGAACTTCCGCATCACTAATTTTTTTCAGTTTCTCGCGTTTAACCACATAGAAACCGGTGAGATTCATATTTGCTGCCTGATTATCTTTAAAAGTAATCGTGGCCTGCATAGGCTCCAGCAAATCCAGCTCGTGCAGTTTTTTACAAAATGCCTTGGTCATTTCCGCACGGTATTGATAATCCTTAAGGAATTCTACCACCTCTTTGAGATGAGCAGATTGCTCGCCGTTATCATCAAACAAACGTTTGCCTTGGCTCCCATCGGGAATGCAGGCTTTGCTGTTCTCATCAATGCACAGCGTCAAGGTTTCGGCCTCTTTCGCACCGGCCAATACAAACGGGTAGCGACGGATAAATGCAGGAATATAACGCGCTGAAAATTTCCCATTGGCGTCGATAAATAAATTCTGACCTTCTTTCAGACCCATCACCGCCAAGGGGAGATACTCACCTTCCGTTGCGGTAGCGGAGAAAATAATGGGGTATTCGCCCGCTGCAAAGGGAATCTCCGTGGCCAGCAGCGGTGATGAATTCAAATGCGCAGCAAAATCATAGCTGGACACATTAACAGCCCAAGTGCGGTGTTTATCGGAGAGCGGCTGAATATTTTCGTAAATCATTAATTGCTTTGACACAAGTATACCTCTTGTTATTTTGAAGAACGCACCTTAATTTGAAGAGCACAGGGGCGATACCAAAGAAGGCGTACATAGTAGCACTTTGATCGGAATGTGCCAGTAGTCGAAAAGCAATGTCAGATGAGAATTGGAGTGCTAAAGAAGAAGATAAAAAGATAAGCTAGAAAATGGTCGGAACGGCGGGATTTGAACCCACGACCCCCACACCCCCAGTATGGTGCGCTACCTGGCTGCGCTACGCTCCGACGAGACATCAAAAACTGATATTGCAGCAATGGTTTACGCCATCAGCTGCGAGGGATCGGCATAATACCGCAATTTATCGATATTGCAACTGCCGATGACACGGAAATTATCTGGCTTTCAATACGTCTAGTAATTGTTCTAATTCCACAATCATTTGAGAAACCAGATGCGTGAATTGATTGGATTCGTTTTGCTGTGGGTCGCTACTCATCTGCAAGCGGGCGCCACCAATGGTGAAACCTTGATCATATAGCAGTGTGCGAATCTGGCGAATCGTAAGCACATCCTGACGCTGATAATAACGACGATTACCCCGGCGCTTTACCGGCTTTAATTGAGGAAATTCCTGCTCCCAATAGCGCAAGACATGAGGCTTTACTGCGCATAGCTCGCTGACTTCACCAATCGTAAAGTAGCGCTTACCGGGAATGACCGGCAGTTCGTCGTTATGACTTGGTTCCAGCATATGCTTCTACTCTGGCCTTGAGTTTTTGTCCCGGGCGGAAAGTGACTACCCGACGCGCACTGATCGGGATTTCCTCTCCCGTCTTGGGATTGCGTCCCGGACGTTGGCTTTTGTCACGTAGATCAAAATTTCCAAAGCCAGACAACTTTACCTGTTCGTTATTTTCAAGAGCGTGACGAATCTCTTCAAAAAAGAGTTCAACAAGCTCTTTGGCTTCGCGTTTATTAAGGCCGAGATCTTCATACAGCTTCTCGGCCAAGTCTGCTTTCGTCAGAGCACCATCCGGCATATTTATTATCCCTATCTGAGGGTGGCTGCAAAGTTTGCCTCCAGATATCGAACAACATTGTCTATAGAGGCGCTGATCTCATCCTCTGTAAGAGTGCGTGATGGATGTTGAAAGGTCAACCCCATCGCCACACTTTTTCTATGTGGATCAATACCTTTGCCCATATATACGTCAAATACCTTTAAGTCCACAAGCTCTTCCCCAGCTTTATTTTTGACAGCATCCAGCAGAGCGTCCGCAGCCAGGTTGCGATCGACCACAACGGCCAGATCACGGCGCACCTCGGGGAACCTGGACAACGGGCTAAAACCTGGCACACGCGCCGCCAACAGGCTGGTTAATGTGACCTCAAAAACATAAGCCGCTTTGGGTATGTCCAATTGCTGCTGGAGTGTGGGATGCAAAGCGCCCAGATAGCCCTGCAGCTCCCCTTCGCAATAGATAGCCGCCGTTTGCCCAGGATGCATTGCAGGATGAACGGCAGCTTTGAAGGTAAAGCCAGAAGTATTACCCGTTACGCCGATCAGCGACTCAAGGTCGCCCTTAAGATCAAAAAAATCTACCCAGTCGGCCGAATTTGCCCAGGATTCCGGGCTACGACGACCATAGACCAATCCTGCCAGCATGGCTTGTTGTTTAAAGCCATCCGGCGCAGGCAAAAAGCGTAGCCCACTCTCAAAAAGTCGAACGCGCTCCTGCTGCCGGTTAAGATTATGCCGCAGCACGTTTACCAGACCGGGCAAGAGGCTGGTCCGCATGGCGGACATATCCGCACTGATCGGGTTACGCAAGATAATCGCATCCGTTTGCGGGTCGAATAACGACGCCATCTTAGGCTCAATAAAGCTATAGGTGATGGCCTCTTGATAACCGCGGGAGACCAGATGACGCCGTAAGGCAGGCAATCCAAGCTTCACTTCCGGATGAGGCTGAATTGCCAGAGGCTTGGCCAAACTACGCGTCGGCAAACGGTTGTAACCATAAATCCTGGCCAGCTCCTCTAACAAATCCGCCTCAATAGCGATGTCAAAGCGGTAGGAAGGCGTCGAGAACGTCCAACCTTCCTCATTCTCTTCATCCAACGAGAGGCCGAGGCGCCCCAAAATATCCACGACTTCAGTGCTTGCCATATCAAGGCTCAGGCCACTCTGAATTCTGGCGCGACGCAATCTAATCTGGCGTTTTTGAGGTAAATGGCCATTAGTGACATGGATCACCGGGCCAGCTTCGCCCCCCACAATCTCAAGTAATAATGCGGTCGCTCGCTCAACTGCCTCAATCTGTAATTCGTAGTCCACCCCACGCTCAAAGCGGTGCGAAGAGTCCGTATGCAGCCCATAGGAGCGCGCCCGGCCGGCTATGGATACAGGATTGAAAAAAGCACTTTCCAGGAAAATATCACGAGTAGTGTCGCTGACAGAGGTGGCCTTGCCCCCCATTACACCGGCAATAGCCAAAGCCTGTTGATCGTCGGCAATCACCAGCGTATCGGCGTTAAGCTTAACCTCCTGACCGTCCAGCAGGACCAGTGACTCACCCTGCTGTGCCATACGGACATGAATGGCACCCTGCAATTTCTGGAGGTCAAAAGCATGCATAGGTTGCCCTAATTCCATGAGGACATAGTTGGTCACGTCAACAACAGCATCTATTGAACGCAAACCAGCACGGATCAGTTTGTCCTGCAACCAGGCCGGAGAAGGACGAGAGATATCAATATTGCGAATAACCCGACCTACATAACGACTACAGGCGGCATCAGCCTCAAGGTGAACAGCAAAGGTGTCACTCAGCGTCGGTACAACCGCAGGAATAGCGGGTGACTCAACTGAAGCACGATTCAGAACGCCGATCTCCCGTGCCATGCCTTTTACACTCAGGCAGTCGCTGCGGTTGGGCGTAAGGTCTACTTCGATCAGCTTGTCATCAAGCTTGAGGTATTCACGCAAGTCAGCACCAACGGGGGCGTCCGCAGCCAGCTCCCACAAACCACTATCATCATCGCCCGCTTCCAACTCCGTCTGCCCACACAGCATGCCGAAGGATTCAACGCCCCGCAATTTGGCTTTCTTGATCTGGAAGTCACCGGGCAATTTAGCGCCAATGGTGGCAAAAGGTGCCTTAAGACCCACGCGCGCATTCGGCGCTCCACAAACGACCTGCATTTGTCCTTCCGGCAAACCGGCCACCTGGCAAACACGCAATTTATCTGCGTCCGGGTGTTGTTCGACGGCAATAATTTCACCCACAATCACACCGGAAAAATCGCCGGCAATTGACTCTATTCCATCCACTTCCAGTCCAGCCATGGTCAGCTGCGCCACCAACTCATCGGTGGAAATAGCCGGATTAACCCATTCGCGCAACCAGGATTCACTTACTTTCATAGTATTCAGTCTCTAGGAGCTAATAATAGTCTCTAGTGGTTTCTCTCCACCGCCGGAGGGCCGTGGTTGTTTGATTAAAATTGCTTCAGGAAGCGCAGGTCGTTCTCAAAGAACAAGCGCAAGTCGTTAACACCGTAACGCAACATGGCCAAACGCTCCACGCCCATACCGAAGGCAAAGCCGGTGTAGGTTTCAGTATCTACACCAGAGGATTCAAATACTTCCGGATGTACCATGCCGCACCCCATCACTTCGAGCCACCCCGTGTTCTTACACACGCGACAGCCTTTGCCGTGGCACTGGGTGCACTGGATATCCACCTCAGCCGAAGGCTCAGTAAACGGGAAATAAGATGGACGGAAGCGCACAGGAACGTCCACTTCAAAGAAGGCTTTCAGGAATTGATCAACGGTTCCTTTGAGATCGGCAAAGCTGATGTCTTTATCCACCACCAACCCTTCCACCTGGTGAAACATGGGAGTGTGCGTCAGGTCAGAATCGCAACGGTAAACACGTCCAGGACAAATAACGCGAATAGGCGGCTTCTGGTTTTCCATGGTACGCACCTGAACCGGTGACGTGTGCGTGCGCAGCACATGATTGTCATTCACGTAAAAAGTATCGTGCATCGCCCGCGCCGGGTGATGCGAGGGAATATTGAGGGCACCGAAGTTGTGGTAGTCGTCCTCAATCTCAGGCCCGACTTCCACGCTGTAGCCTACAGCGGTAAAGATTTCTTCGATGCGTTGAAGCGTGCGCGTTACGGGATGCAATCCACCGGTAATTTCGCCGCGGCCGGACAAGGTGACATCAACAATCTCGCTTGCCAGTTTTGCCGCAATCTGCGCATCTTCAAGATCTGCTTTGCGCGCAGCAATAGCGTCCTGAATCTTATCTTTGGCTTGATTGATTTCTGCACCGGCTGCCGGACGCTCTTCCGGAGATAACTGGCCAAGATTTTTCATCAAGGCGCTTACGCTGCCTTTTTTGCCCAGGTAATCGACCCGTACGTTATCCAGAGTCGCCAGATCTTGCGCCTCTGCTACCAATTTGAGTGCCGCTTCAGTGAGCGCAACCAGGTTATCCATTGGTGATTCCAAAAAGTAAGTTGTTATGGGGAAAACAAATAACACCATAAAAAAAGGGAAGGAACTGAAACAGCCCCTTCCCTTTCATCGCGTTCGCATCGGTGTTCTTACAAACACCTGACAGTCATTGGACGATTAAGCAGCCAGAGCTGATTTAGCCTTCTCAACAACTGCAGCAAAAGCTGCCTTATCGTATACCGCCAGATCAGCCAGTACGCGACGGTCAAGCACGATATTGGCTTTCTTCAAGCCGGCAATCAGTTGACTGTAGGTCATGCCTTCAGCACGAGACTGGGCATTGATACGAGTGATCCACAATGCACGGAAGTTACGCTTCTTGACGCGACGATCGCGGTAAGCATATTGACCGGCTTTGATAACAGCCTGCTTGGCTACGCGGAATACGCGTGAGCGTGCACCGTAATAACCTTTTGCAGCTTTTAAAACTTTCTTGTGACGACGACGCGCCTCTACACCACGCTTAACACGGGCCATAATTCAATCCTCTCAAAATTCTCAATGAAGCCAATATTAGTTGGCGCGAAGCATACGCTTAACAGCTGGTACATCGACCTCAGCAACAATGCTGGTGCCGCGCAACTGACGCTTACGCTTAGTGGTCATTTTGGTCAGGATGTGGCTCTTGTTGGCGTGCTTGTGCTTATAGCCAGCGCCGGTCTTCTTGAAGCGCTTGGAAGCGCCACTATGTGTTTTAGCTTTTGTTGCCATGGGAAAAGCTCCGCATTCGTAGTGATTAATACGAGACACCGCGTTATTGCTGGCCATACACAAAACTACTGCATATGACGATGTCTCTTTAAAGTAGCCTGAGGCAGCTAAAAGCCCGGTTACTTTTTCTTTTTCGGGGCGATTACCATAGTCAATTGACGGCCTTCCATCTTTGCCGATTGTTCTACAGTACCCATCTCCGCCAGGTCTTGCTCGATGCGTTGCATCATCTCCATACCAAGCTCCTGGTGAGCCAGTTCGCGGCCGCGGAACTTTAACGTTACCTTGGCCTTGTCCCCGTGTTCAAGGAAACGTATCAGGTTGCGTAGTTTGACCTGATAATCCCCCTCTTCCGTCCCTGGTCGAAATTTCATTTCTTTAATTTGCTGCTGCTTTTGCTTCTTCTTGGCAGCCGCTTTGGTTTTCTTTAACTCAAACAGATGTTTACCGTAATCCATGATCTTACAGACCACGGGGTCGCTATCAGCAACAATCTCTACCAGGTCAAGAGTTGCCGCCTGGGCTTTCGCCAAGGCATCTGCCAAGGGAACGATACCAACCTGCTCACCTTCTGCATCAATTAAGCGAACTTCTTTTGCTTCGATTTGATCGTTGATCCGCGCCTTTTTGGAATTACCTTTATTCGCGGTAGCGTTATCTCGTTTGATAGTTTTATCTCCAGTTCATTAATAGAAACAAGTCAGGAAGAAATACGTCCCCGGCGTGCTACATCAGCAGCCAGCAGGTCAGTAAAGGCTTCCAGGCTCATTACACCCAAATCATTTCCGTCCCTTGTGCGAACTGCAACAGATTGATTTTCAACCTCTTTATCGCCAATGACGAGCAGGTAGGGAACCCGCTGAATCGTGTGCTCGCGGATTTTAAAGCCGATCTTCTCGTTTCTCAAGTCCGAAATGACACGGAAGCCCTTATCACGCAAGGTTTTTTCCACTTTCTCGACATATTCGGCCTGATTGTCGGTGATATTCAGAACCACCGCTTGCTCCGGCGCCAGCCAGGCAGGGAAAGAACCTTCATAATGCTCGATCAGGATACCGATAAAGCGCTCGAAGGAACCGAGGATAGCCCGATGCAGCATAACCGGCACCTGACGTGAGCCATCTTCCGCTACGTATTGCGCGTCCAGACGGCCGGGCATGGAGAAATCCACCTGAATGGTGCCGCATTGCCATACGCGGCCAATACAGTCTTTCAGGGAAAATTCAATCTTCGGACCGTAGAAGGCACCCTCACCCGGTAAAAGTTCATAGGGCAACCCCTTACTTTGCAAGGCATCCATCAGGGCTTTTTCGGCCTTATCCCAGACTTCATCACTACCGACACGTTGCTCCGGCCGCGTGGAAATGCGGATAATGACATCACTGAAACCAAAGTCGGCATAGACCTGATAGAGCAAATCAGTGAAGGTCGAAACCTCGTCCTGAATCTGCGCTTCGGTACAGAAGATATGGGCGTCATCCTGCACAAAGGCACGCACGCGCATCAGGCCCTGCAAGGTTCCCGAGGCTTCGTTGCGATGACAAGAGCCGAACTCAGCCAAACGCAAAGGCAGTTCACGGTAACTCTTCAACCCCTGATTGAACACCTGGATATGACACGGGCAGTTCATCGGCTTTACGGCAAAATCGCGATCTTCTGATGCCACAGTAAACATGTTTGCACGGAATTTATCCCAATGACCGGAACGCTCCCACAATGTGCGATCCACCACTTGCGGAGTCTTGATTTCGCTGTAGCCGTTATTGCGCTGCACATCGCGCATATAGGATTCAAGGGTGGAATAGATGGTCCAACCACGCGGATGCCAGAACACCATACCCGGAGCTTCTTCCTGTAGATGGAAGAAATTGAATTTCTTGCCCAACTTACGGTGATCACGCTTCACCGCCTCTTCCAGCATCTGCAAATGCGCAGCCAATTGCTTTTTATCAGCGAATGCAGTGCCATAAATCCGCTGCAACATTTTGTTACTGGAATCACCGCGCCAGTAAGCGCCGGACACGCGCATTAACTTGAAATGCGCACAAAAACGCATATTCGGAACATGCGGACCGCGACACATATCGACATATTCTTCGTGGTGATACAAACCCGGCGTAGCGTCACGGGGAATATCACGCTCCAGAATTTCCAGTTTGTAGGGCTCACCGCGTGCAGCAAAGGTGTCGTGCGCTTCTTGCCAGGACACTTTCTTTTTCACCACATCGTATTCGGTTTTCGCCAGCGTCAGCATCCGCTGTTCAAGGGCTGCGATGTCTTCATCCGTCAACATATGGTCGAGGTCGACATCGTAATAAAAGCCGTTTTCAATGGTCGGGCCTATGGCCATTTTGACATCGGGCCACATTTGTTTGATGGCATGGCCGAGCAAGTGGGCGCAGGAGTGGCGAATAATCTCCAGACCGTCTTCATCTTTCGCGGTGAAGATAACCAGCTCCGCATCGTCAGCAATCAGATCGTGGGCATCAACGCGCTCACCGTTTACCCGGCCAGCGATGGTTGCCTTGGCCAAGCCGGGGCCAATGTCGGCAGCGACATCATAGACAGAGACAGGTTTATCAAATTGGCGTTTGGAGCCATCGGGAAGAGTAATAACAGGCATGATCCATCCTTTTCAGTGGTGACCCCTACCAAAGGCCACTTGAGTTAACTAATGCAGGGAAAACCTTCCTATTGCAGGAAGCTGAAATATAAGAGGCGGGAGTATATAAAAGTGGGCGTAGCCATACCAGACTTTTTTAGAATATGCGACATCGGGTGCGCGAAAGTGGGTTGGGCCTGTAACAAACGCGACGGCCGCGCATCTGTATCGCAACATAACCATTAACTGACGGATAACCTCTCATATGCTCCAAACCCGGCTGCTACAAACCCACCGCGCACTTGAGCAATCCCTGCAAAAATTAGGACATGTCGATGGCCTGGCCACCTTGGCATTGCGCTTCATTCTGGTGCCGGTTTTCTGGATGGCGGGAATGCAGAAGCTCAATCATTTCGACAGCACCGTTGAATGGTTTGGCAATTCGGATTGGGGGCTGGGATTACCTCTTCCATGGCTCCTGGCCTTGCTTGCCACAGCCACAGAACTGCTCGGTGCCATTTTATTAGCACTGGGATTATTGACCCGCCTGATTGCTGTACCTCTGATTATTACCATGCTGGTTGCGATCATCAGTGTGCATTGGGAAAACGGCTGGCAGGCTATCGCCGATCCCCAGGCAGCTTTCGCTACGGAATCCGTAATTGCTTCGAGCGAAAAACTGGAGCGCGCACGCGATATTCTACGTGAGCACGGCAATTACAACTGGCTGACCTCTAGCGGCAAGTTTGTCATCCTCAATAACGGCATCGAATTTGCGGCGATTTATCTGAGCATGTTACTCGCTTTGTTATTTCTCGGTGGAGGACGCTATGTCAGTGTGGATTATTGGTTAATGCGCTGGTTACACGATAAAAATATCAAACAAAGCTCACGCGAGACAGAATGACATTGAATGAAAGTCGCACGTCACGAACGCGGATCACATAATTAATGCTAATCTTGGAGCACGATGATCAGCAGTGTGTACCCGTTCCAATGCCTCTTCCGACAAATGATACCGTCACACCCGGCGCGGTAGATGATGCTTCACTGATCGAGCGCTTGCTCCAACGTGACGAGCGCGCCTTCTGTGAATTAATTACTAACTATCAGCGACTGATGCTGACAGTTGCCCGAGCAATTGTGGGTGATGTGTTTGCTGAGGATGTAGTTCAGGAAGCCTGGGCTTCGATATATACCGCACTACCCCGCTTTGAACGTCGCTCTTCGCTGAAGACCTGGATTTTGACTATTGTCAGCAACGAAGCTAAAGCGCGACTGCGACGGGAATCGCGCATGGTGTCGCTTGAGATGCTGGATGGAGATACACCAGGCAGTTATCTGGACGCAGCCAATTTTCAACCTGACGGTCATTGGCGTCAGGCACCGGCACACTGGAGCCAGGAATCACCGGAAGCGTTGATGGAAGAACAACAGTTGCAAACCTGTATTACGAATACACTTAATCTCTTGCCCCCCATGCAGAAAGCAGCCTTTATTTTGCGCGATATCGAACAGCAGACATTTGATGAAATTTGCCAGATCTTACACGTGAGTAGCGCAAACATCAGAGTATTGGTACATCGCGCACGTTTGTCGTTGATGCAAGCGATTGATCGTTATCAGGAGACCGGCCAATGCTAAGTTGTAAAGACGTAGCCAACCGCGCCAGTGATTATCTGGATAACCAGACCGATGCGAGATTGCGTTGGCAAATTCGTTTGCATTTGATGATGTGCAGCCACTGCCGCCGATTCATGCGGCACCTGCGCTTGACTCGCCACTTGGTAAAAAATACGGTTCAACAGGAAAAGAACGATATCGATACTGAAGCGATTTATCACCGGGTTTTGCAGAGAATCGAAACGGAAAAAAAATCCTGATGACACTGAGCACCGGCCAAGTCGGTGCTCAGTGTTATTCAGTTAATGCGATTCAGTGTGGGGAGCGGATTCTTCAAAAACCTGAAGCGGTTTATGGCTTGATGCCAGGAAGGTATACACCACCGGCAACACAAATAAAGTAAACAATGTTCCTATCGACAACCCCGCCACCAATACCAATCCAATGCTGTAACGACTCATGGCACCAGCCCCGGTGGCTAACAGCAACGGAATCAAACCGGCTACCATGGCCGCCGTGGTCATCAGGATCGGACGCAAGCGAATACGAGCAGCAAGACGAATCGCTTCGAAACGATCAAGACCATGATGCAGTTGTTGCTCCTTGGCAACTTCGCACATCAGGATGCCGTGTTTACTGATCAAACCGACTAGTGTAATCAATCCTACCTGGGTATAAATATTCATACTCGCCAATCCGAAGCCCAGCATCAGCAGTGCCCCACATACTGCCATCGGCACCGACACCAGAATCACCAGGGGATCGCGCAGGCTTTCAAATTGCGCCGCAAGTACCAGATAAATAATCAACAAGGCGAGCAAAAACGTCATGTACAGTGCGGAGCCTTCCTCAACGTATTGCCGCGACTCACCCAGAAAATCATAACTAAACCCTTTGGGTAAGGATTTCTCTGCCTGCGCTTGTAAAAAGGCCACCGCTTCGCCCATACCCGTGCCGGGAAATAACACCGCACTCAGAGTTACTGCATTCACCTGATTGTATTGCGGCAAGCTGCGCGGCTTACCTGTCAGGTCAAAATCAATCAGATTTTTTAACGGCACCGGCGTACCGGTCGCCGACATCACATGATATTCGCCGATGGCTTCCGGCGTCAGGCGATCGATACGCTCAACCTGCGGAATAACTTCGTAACTGCGACTTTCAATGTTGATGCGATTGACATAGCCATCTCCCATCAACAGCGCCAGGGTCGAACCAATTTCTTCCATGGTGACACCATAGGCACCGGCTTTTTCGCGATTGATACTGACATTGATATTGGCCGCACTGAAATTCAGATCGATCATATTAAAAATAAACAGACCGCTGGCCTTGGCTGCCGCCTGCACGTCCTGTGCAACTGCATAAAGTGTTGGATAATCGCCGGGGCTGGTGATAACAAATTGCACCGGCAATCCGCTCGACGCGCCGGGCAGCGGTGGCAGCGCAAAGGGCGTCGCAGAAACGCCCGGCATACTTTGTATCGGTGGCGACAAGCGTTTTAATAAATCCTGATCACTCGCTTCGCGCTGACTCCAGGGCACCATGGGCGCAATGGCCAAGCCTTGGTTAGACGCTGGCACACCGGAAATTGTCAGCGCTGTAACTACCTCTGGCTCTTTGGTTGCCATAGCACTGGCTTTGGCCATATGCGTTTCAATGTAATCAAGGTTGGCGTTATCCGGTGCAGTCGCCATTACAAACACAACGCCGTTATCTTCTGCCGGGGCCAATTCGTTGGTGATGATATTGAATAAAAACGGCAGGCTGCCCAGCACGATCAGCGCGAAGACGACGAACACCGGACGCTTGGCCAATACGGCGTCTAACATGCCTGAATATTTTTGATCGAGCTTATCCAGTACCCGATGCACCTTGGCCTCAAAATTGTTGTCCTGATTGCTGTGTCGCAATAACTTTGAACTCATCATCGGCGATAAGGTTAGCGCGACGATGCCGGAAATAAATACCGCACCCGCCAGCGTTAATGCAAACTCCCGTAGCAAAGCGCCGGTCAGCCCGTCCAATAAAGCAATGGGCGCGTATACCGCTGCGAGGGTAATCGTCATGGTGATAACCGGCACTGCAATTTCCCGCGTGCCGATGATCGCCGCACGAAACGGCGTTTCACCCATCTTCAAATAACGATCAACATTTTCCACCACGACAATTGCGTCATCGACCACCAATCCAATGGCTAACACCATCGCCAGCAAGGTCAACAGGTTGATCGAAAATCCCATGAGCTGCATCAACATAGCTACCCCAACGAGGGATAGCGGAATAGTTACCACCGGAATCAACACCGCACGCAAGGAACCCATGAACAGGAAGATCACCACAACCACAATGATGACGGCTTCGGCGATTGTCTTCACAACTTCATAGATAGATTCTTCAATCACCAGCGTTGCGTCATAGAGCAATTTCATTTCAATGGTATCCGGCATGTTGCGCTGCAACTCCGGTAATTTTTCACGCACGGCATGTGCAATATCCAGCGGATTGCCTTTAGGGGTCGGGTCTATACCGATCAGCACCGCTTCTTTGCCATCGGCAGTTGCGCTCAGCGACACACGTCCTGCGGCCATCTCTACCTTGGCAATGTCACGCAGGCGCACCACGCCATTGTCCCGGGTTGCCACAATCAAACTGGAAAATTCTTCCACACTGGTAAGGCTGGTTTGCACATCAACGCTATATAAAAACCAGTCGCTTTTGATTTCACCCGGTGCCGCCTGGTAGTTATTTGCGCGCAATGCGCCCAGCACTTCGCGCGCACTGAGGTTCAATGCTGACATGCGTTGCGGGTCGAGCCAGATACGCATTGCAAACGCGCTGCCACCCATCAGGTTCGCTTTGGCGACACCAGGAATGGTAACCAACTGTGGTTGCACAACACGGTTGAGGTAATCCGTAATTTGACTGGCGTTAAGCTTGTCGCTGGAAAATGACAGATAAACAATGGACGTGGTTGAACCGGTACTGCGGGTAATCACCGGGTCCTGAACATCAGCCGGTAATGTCGCACGCACGCTGTTAACTTTGGCGAGCGTTGCAGCAAGCGCTGCGTCCGGATCTGAATCCAGTTGCATATGTACAGTGACCGTACTGACGCCCTGCATACTTTGGGATTGTACGAAGTTTATATTTTCCACTTCGGCAACCGCTTGTTGCAGCGGTTGCGTCACAAACCCCTGGATCAAATCAGCGCTCGCACCATAGTAGGCGGTGGTTACGGTAATCACCGTGTTGGTCAGCTCCGGGTATTGCCGCACCTGCATCTTGAACAGTGCCTGGGTGCCCAGCAACAGAATCAACAGACTCACCGTAACCGCCAACACCGGGCGGCGTATAAAAATATCCGTAAAACGCATATCGACCTCCTGGCCTTAACGCCGCGGTAATTGTTCGCGGGGTGCCAGCGTCTTGTCTTCGACAATGCTGACGCGCGCACCATTGGAAAGTTTTAATTGTCCTGACGTTACCACTCGATCACCGATAGATAACCCCTCGGTAATCAATGCATTGCTGCCACTGCGCTGATCGACAACCACTGTAGCCAGACGCACCGTGTCGTAGGTTTCCCCACCATCTTCCGGTGTAACCGTCTCAATCACATAGACTGTTTCGCCATAGAGCGTAAATGTAATTGCACTTTGCGGGATGACAATTTGATTGGCGAGCGTCGGCTGGAAAATTTTTACGGTGGCGTACATACCGGCGCGTAATAATTTATCGGCATTTGGAATCGTTGCCTGCACTTGCACCACACCGGATTTGTAATCTACGGCAGGTTCGATGGCGGTAATGGTGCCCTCAAATTGCCGCTCAGGAAATGCTGAAATATCCAGGCTGATCGACATGCCGGATTGAATGTATGGATAATCCTGTTCGGCCACAATAAAACGAATGCGCATCACATCAATATTCTCCAACCGCACCACTTCGGCACCAGGCTGGAGATATTGACCGAGGTTGACCTGGCGAATACCGGTAATGCCACTGAAAGGCGCACGAATTTCCCGCCGCGCAATGGTCGCTTTTAAACTATCAATATCCGCGAGCAGCGCATCGTAGGCGGCTTCGGCCTGATCTGCCTGGCTGCGCGACGCCATGGATTTTTGGGCAAGTTGTGCCAGCCGATCACGTTCACTTTTCACCGATGCGAGACGACTCTGGGCGCTCTGTAAATCCGCGCGCTCTTTGTCAGCATCCAACTGAACCAGCAGGTCACCTTCATTTACCGCTTGTCCCGACTCGAACAAGACATTACTGACCAGACCCGCCAGCGAGGCACTGAGCGTGACGCCGCGATCCGGCTCGATAAAGCCTATACCGTCGATTGTCGGAACCCAATCACTCGCACTCACCTGTACAGCCGTGACCGGCACAGTAGGCACCGGCAACGAGGCAAAATATTTCCCGATCATGACCTGCTTGAATGCGTAAAAACCAAATACGCTGCCAAAGATCAAACCGGCACCCACCAACATCCATAGCATCCATTTTTTCATGGCTATTCCCCTCAGGATTCCACTGCTGTGATCGCGTCCCAACTGGCCAGGACAATGTCTTCGAGCATCACGTCATCAATATCAATCAAACCGATCATGGCGTTCCGCGCCAGTGCAAAAAAGTGTTCAAACGCGAGCGAAAATAAAACTTCATTGGGAAGGTTTTTCAAACTGGCATCAGCTCGCCCGCTTTCAAAAAAGGTTATTAAAGGATAGAAGATTGTTTTGGCATCTGCGTGGCGATTACGCAGTACATCCGGCGGCAGATGATCAAATTGATTCTTGCTGAGCAAAATTTCAGGATTTTGTTTAAAGAAGCGCCAGAAACTCATGCATAGCTGGTGGAATTGATCGAACAGCGGTCGACGTGGATCATGGTCAGCAAAAATATGCTGTGCAACCTGCTCCATGATCTGGGCGTCCAATTGCAGGATGAGATCTTCCCGATCATTAAAATAGAGATACACCGTCCCCGCCGCGACACCCGCCAGATCGGCAACCTGTTTGATGGAAAAACCATGGAATCCCTTATGGGCCAGCAAGTGCAACGTGGCTTGCAAAATAGCTTCGCGTTTATTCATAGAGAACTCAGGTAATGGAATTTGGATAACACAATTGGGTACTGTGCATTTAGCTGTGAATGAAGGTTCATTCACAGAATAGTTGAGCTTTGTCAAAAAGACATAATAGATGACAGGAAATAATTGATCAGTGATGCCATGCCATCAACAAACGGCAAGGCATCACTATGGAGATTTCCGTTACATAATCAGGGGATAAAACTGACCTGATTGGTTTCCTGGTCAGCCGTGTGCTCCTGCAACCCACCACCCAGCGCTTTGTATAGCGTCAGTTGGTTGCGCGATTTGGCCAGCCGCATGGTAATCAATGCTTGCTGAGCGGTGTTCAAACTGCGCTGGGAATCGAGGACTTCAAGGTAGGAATCCACACCGCGTTGATAGCGCAATTCCGCCAATTCAAAACTGCGTGCTGACGCCGTTACCAAATCTTGCTGGGCCTCCAGTTGAGCGTCCAGGGTCGATTGGGATTGAAGGCTATCGCGCACTTCCTTGAACGCGGTTTGAATCGCTTTTTCGTAAACCGCAATATTCACATCCTTTTGTAACCTGGCCACATCAAGGTTCGCTGCATTGGCGCCCCAGGCGAAAATCGGCAGGGTGATTTGCGGTGAAAAACTCCAGGCGCGTGTCCCGCTGTCGAATAAATTATCCAACTCAGGGTTCGCATTTCCATAACTTCCAGTCAATGAAATGCGCGGAAAAAATGCGGCACGTGCCGCACCGATATTCGCATTAGCGGATCGCAAATTATATTCCGCCTGCAAGATATCAGGTCGCTGCAACAGGACCTCAGAGGTCACGGCATCGGGTAAGTCAGCAAGCATCACCTCGTCGTTCCAGACAGTCTGTAAATTGTCAGCATCCAACGACGTGCCCACCAATACTTCCAGCGCTGTAAAACTCGTGGCCAATTGCCGTTGATAAAGCGCTGCATCCACACGGGCAGAATGTAATGCGGTGGCCGCTTGACTCAAATCCAGCTCCGAAGCCAGACCGGAGTCATAGCGCCGTTTGACCATCGCGTAAGAATCCTGCCGTGCTTTTAAGGTGTTTTCCGTCAATGACAAAAGTTCTGTGTTGGACACCCAGGTAAAATAGGCGTCAGCCACTTCTGCTACAAGACTTAATTGCGTACTTTTGCGCGCTTGATCAGTGGCAAGATATTGTTCAAGCGCTGCATTTTTCAAACTTTGCACGCGGCCGAACAAATCCAGTTCGTAAGCGGAGATACCCACACCAGCAGCATACTGCTCAGCGATATAACTTTCGCCGGTTTCAGATATGGCCTCCGATACACGTTGCCGTGTGCCACTGCCAGTAGCATTCAGTGTCGGCAAAAGCTGTGCGCGCTGAATACGGTATTGCGCACGCACCTGCTCCACCGTTAATGCTGCCACCCGCAAATCGCGGTTATTTTCCAGCGCCTGCTCAATCAATGTCTGTAACTGTTGGTTGCGATAAAAGTCTCGCCAACCAATATCAGCAGCCATTTTTTCTGATTGCGCCGTCTCATTCAGTGCTACAGGTGCATCGGGGCGTTCATAATGCGGCGCCATGCTGCAGGCTGCCAGGGCGAGCAAACTGCTCGCACACAACAAGGGTTTTATGATGCGATTTATCATCATTGCGCTCCTGAATCTTTATCTGTGGCAACCGGTGCAGCATCAGCCTTACCAGACCAACGGTGAGCCAAGCGAAATACCACCACAAAAAATACCGGGACAAAGAAAATGGCAAGGATGGTGCCGGACAACATGCCGCCGAATACGCCGGTACCAATCGCGTTCTGGCTTCCAGAACCTGCCCCCGTACTGATCACCAGCGGCGTGACGCCGAGCATAAAGGCCATGGAGGTCATGATGATGGGACGCAGGCGCATACGCACAGCTTCCATAGTAGCCTTAATCAAATCCATGCCGTCCTCGTAAAGCGACTTGGCAAACTCCACGATCAAAATCGCATTCTTCGATGCAAGGCCGATGGTGGTTAACAAACCCACCTGGAAATAAACATCATTGGACATACCGCGCATCATCGCAAAGAGCACCGCACCCAACACACCGAGCGGCACCACCAGCATGACCGCAAAGGGTACTGACCAGCTCTCATACAACGCAGCCAGACAGAGAAACACCACCAGGATGGACAATGCATAAAGCAAGGGCGCCTGGTTGCCGGATTCACGCTCCTGCAAAGACATACCTGTCCATTGATAACCAATACCCTGTGGCAATTTGGTCATGATGTCTTCGACAGCCAGCATGGCATCACCGGAACTGATACCCGGAGCACCCTGCCCCAGAATATTTAACGATGGCACACCGTTGTAACGCTCCAGCCGCGGCGAACCGTAAATCCAGCGCCCAGACGTAAACGCCGACAAGGGCACCATCTCGCTCTGACTGTTGCGCACATACCAATTGCCGACATCGTCCGGCACCATACGGAAAGGCGCATCACCTTGCACGTACACGCGCTTGACGCGACCGTTATCGATGAAGTCGTTGACATAGCTCGGCGCCCACGCTGTGGTAAAGACATTGTTCACATCAGCAATGGACACACCCAACGCGGCGGCTTTCTCCTGGTTTACATCCAGCTTGTATTGCGGATTATCTTCCTGGCCATTGGGGCGCACGCCAACCAGACGCGAATCCTGCGCGGCCAAACCGAGAAATTGGTTACGTGCCTCCATCAAGGCATCGTGCCCTAAACCACCCAGATCCTGTAGCTGCAAATTGAAACCGGATGAGGTGCCCAATTGTGTAATCGCAGGCGGTACAAAGGGGAAAATCATGGCGTCCTTGATCTGTGAAAATGCGCCCATCGCGCGACCGGCGATACTGTGTACATCCTGCCCGTCGTCTTCACGTTCACTCCAGTCTTTCATCCCCACAAAGGCAATACCGTTATTCTGGCCACGACCGCTGAAGCTGAACCCGATGACGGAAAACACCGAACGGACCGTATCTTTTTCACTTTCCAGATAATGTTTTTCGATCTGATCCATCACGCCGATGGAACGTTCTTTTGTTGCTCCGACAGGCAGCGTCATTTGCGTGAACATGATGCCCTGATCTTCATCGGGTAAAAATGATGTCGGCAGACGAGTAAATAAAAAGCCGAGCAACAGGACGATCACCCCATAAATGAGCATGTAGCGGCCGGTCTTGCCGATCATGTTGCGCACACCGGACTGATACTTGTTTGTCGCACGATTAAAGTTGCGGTTGAACCAACCGAAGAAACCACCTTTTTCATAGTGATCGTGACTGACCGGCTTCAACATCGTTGCACAAAGTGCTGGCGTTAACGTCAAGGCAACCACCACCGACAAAATCATCGCGGACACAACCGTGATAGAAAACTGGCGATAAATAACACCGGTAGAGCCACCAAAAAATGCCATAGGCACAAACACAGCGGAGAGCACCAACGCAATACCAACCAGGGCACCGGTAATTTGCCCCATGGATTTTCGTGTAGCCTCCCGTGGTGACAGCCCGTCCTCCGCCATTACCCGTTCGACGTTTTCCACCACCACAATCGCATCATCCACCAACAAGCCGATGGCGAGCACCATCGCAAACATGGTGAGCGTATTGATTGAAAATCCGAAGGCAGACAAGACTGCAAATGTCCCCAGCAATACTACCGGTACCGCAATGGTAGGAATCAAGGTTGCGCGGAAATTTTGCAGGAAGAGATACATCACGAAGAACACCAGGATGATGGCTTCAATCAAGGTATGCACAACGGCGTTGATCGAAAGCTTTACAAACGGTGTTGTATCGTAGGGATAAACAATTTCCAGGTTGGGCGGAAAAAATTCTGATAACTCGTTAATCCGTTCACGCACCGCGTTGGCGGTATCCAATGCGTTGGCACCCGATGCGAGCGTGATTGCCATACCCGCCGCAGCCTGATCATTGTATTCCGTTTCAAAGGAATAGTTTTCACCACCCAATTCAACCCGCGCTACATTTTTCAGGCGAATCTGTGAGCCATCCTGATTAACGCGCAAGAGAATATTACCAAACTCCTCCGGTGTAGAAAGACGCGTTTGCACCACGATGCTGGAGTTGATTTCCTGGCCGGGGACCGCCGGTGCACCGCCTAATTCACCCGCGGCAATTTGCGCGTTTTGCGCCCGAATAGCGTCGGTGATATCACTGGTAACCAAACCGTAAGTTGCCAATTTATCGGCATCCAACCAGATGCGCATCGCATACTGTGAACCGAACAGTGTAATTTGCCCGACACCATTAACCCGGCTTAATTGGTCCTGCACATTGGCAGCAACGTAATCGGCAATATCGTATTTATCCATGCTGTTATCGGCGGATACAAAACCGATAACCATCAGGAAGCCCGCCGAAGATTTGGTTACGCGCACGCCCTGCTGCTGAACTTCTTGCGGCAACAAAGGCATGGAGGTTTGCAGTTTATTTTGCACCTGCACTTGCGCAATATCAGGATCAGTACCCGCCAAAAACGTCACGGTGACTTCACCGATACCACTGGAGTCACTGGTGGACGACATATACTGCACATTGTCGATACCGGTCAGCCCCTGCTCGATGATTTGAATCACGGTGTCCTGTACCGTTTGTGCAGACGCACCCGGATAGGTTGCGCGGATGCTGACTGCCGGCGGCGCAATGTCGGGATACTGGGCCACAGGCAGCTTCACAATGGAAAGCGTACCGGCCAGCATGATGATGATCGAGATAACCCAGGCAAAGACCGGGCGATCAATAAAAAACTTCGCCATACTGAATTACTCCCCGGTCTTGTCGGCAGCGATCTGTGCAGGCACGGCTTTAACCGGTGCACCTGGACGCACTTTTTGCAAACCTTCCACAATCACTTGATCACCCACGGCCAAGCCTTCTTCAACCAACCACTGGTCACCTACCGTCCGGCTGGTTTTTAACTGGCGCAGCTCAACGGTGCCGTCCTTACCCACCACCAACGCGGTGGCACCACCAGAACGGTCGCGTGTTACGCCGCGCTGGGAAACCAGGATGGCGTTATTGCGCAAGCCTTCCTGCAATTCAGTGCGCACAAACATACCGGGCAACAACAACCGGTCAGGGTTGGGAAATAGTGCCCGCAACGTGACGGTGCCAGTTGTTTCATTGACGCCGACTTCAGAAAACTGCAACACACCTTCGTGCTCGTATACCGAGCCATCTTCCAGTACGAGACGAACCCTGGCTTCGTCAACGCCGGCTACATTGCCTTTGATCATCTGGCGGCGCAGGGCCAACAACTCATCGACAGATTGGGAAACATCGACATAAATGGGGTCCAGTTGCTGAATGGTTGCCAGCACATCCGCCTGACCGGCGGTAACCAGCGCACCTTCCGTCACCGAGGACTTGCCGATAATCCCGCTGATGGGGGCGATTACTTTGGTGTATTTCAAATTGATGGCCGCCGTTTCTACCGCAGCCTTACCGGCTGCCAGGTTGGCGCGCGCCTGGCCGAGGCTGGCCAGCGCATCATCGTAATCCTGTTGACTGATCGCCTTGGCGGCCACCAGATCCTTGTAGCGTTTTTCACGGGCTTCGGCAGCCAGCAAGTTGGCTTCTGCACGCGCCAGTTCCGCTTTAGCGGTTGCGTGTGCCGCCCGATAGGTCGCTTCATCAATCTGATATAGCTGCGTACCGGCTTTGATGTCGGAGCCTTCTTCAAACAAACGCTTCTGGATAATCCCGGTCACCTGCGGGCGCACCTCCGCTCGGCGATAGGCAGTAGTTCGGCCCGGTAGATCAGCGACGAGCGGAACATCCGTGGTCGAAATGGTCACCACCCCTACTTCAACGGGCCCCTGTCCGGCACCGGCATTACTCGACTCGTTTGAGTCACAGGCGGACAAAAACATACCTAGAAGTCCTAAAGCCAAAAGCGTCAGGTTTCTGCTGCGTAACAACATGGTGAACCTCTCCAAAACATGATCCATGAGATAAGTGGGGATTGAGAAAGCGGAAAACATACATTTGTGTATGTTTCCGATTAAAACTGAATGACCGTTCAGTTTCAACAACCAAACGCCGAAAACGACGTAAAACCGCTTTTCTTTGCAAAAATTAACGTTAAAAAAGCCACTAATTAAAAAAATCTTGACAGCCACTACCATCTTTGTACAAATTCATCGGCAACATACATTCATGCCTGAATGTTAAACGAATTTCGGAAAAGCTGTTATGGCACGCAAAACAAAAGAGAATGCACTGGAAACCCGCAGCCAATTACTGGATGCGGCGGAAAAAGTATTCTTTGATAAAGGCTTCTCGCAAACCAGCTTGATGGACGTGGCAGAAGCCGCCAATATGACGCGCGGCGCTATTTACTGGCATTTCAAAAACAAAGGCGACCTGTTTGAGGCTATGGCTGATCGGGTTCGCCTGCCGCTGGAAAGCCTCTCTGAAGCCTGTACCGACCCGAATGAAAAAGACCCTTTGGGAAAACTGCGGGATTTCTTCGTTCAGGTTCTCAAAGAAAGTGCCCGCAACCCCAGGCGGCGGCGAGTTCTGACCATTTTGTTTCATAAATGTGAACTCAATGATGAGACACGGCAAGTTGAATTGCGTCGCCAGGCGGCCTGTTTCGAATACCTGCAACACACCGAGCAATGCCTGCAAAAAGCAATTGCACTCAAACAGTTACCGGCGGATCTTGATGTTCAACAGGCAGCCATCGCCAAATTGGGATTGGTCATGGGGCTTATCAGCCATTGGCTGTTCATGCCCGGCAGTTTCGACCTGGAAAATACTGCTGAGACTATGGTGGACAGTTATTTCTCCATGTTGCAACACAGCCCGCACCTGTTAAAAAAACACTAGCGCAAGTAACCCTCGAATAGGTAAGGTGGCCCTTCAGGAAGTCTTCACCCGTCAGGAACAGCAATATGCTGAATGACCTCTCATATAAGCAAAATCATCTGCTTGCGGTTTTACCTGCGGATGTGCAGGAACGCTTGTTTCCCCACCTTGAGCTTGTGCCCCTACCTCTTGGCAAAGTGTTATACGAATCCGGTGATACCGTTCAACATGTGTACTTCCCTACTGATGCGATAGTGTCGTTATTGTATGTATTGGAAAACGGTGCTTCGGCAGAGATCGCCGTCGTGGGCAATGAAGGCGTGGTCGGTGTGGCTTTGTTTATGGGTGGCGAAAGCACACCCAGCCGCTCCGTAGTACAAAGCGCAGGCCATGCCTATCGAATACGGGGCCAGCAACTCAAGGATGAATTCAATTATCACGGCGATTTTATGCAATTGCTGCTGCGCTATACCCAATCCCTCATCACGCAGATGTCGCAAACAGCAGTATGCAATCGCCATCACTCCATTGATCAGCAATTATGTCGTTGGCTTTTGCTTTCTTTGGATCGACTGTCTGGCTCCCAGCTCATTATGACGCAGGAATTAATCGCCAATATGTTAGGTGTGCGACGTGAAGGGGTTACAGATGCGGCCGGCAAATTACAGCGACTGGGCGCTATTACTTATCGACGAGGAAGAATCACCGTGTTAGATCGAGGTATGCTCGAAAAACTGAGCTGCGAATGTTATGCGGTAGTGAAGAAAGAAACCGATCGTCTGCTGCACTATGTGCCTGCACGTAAAACGTTGTAACTCACTTCACAAAATTGAATTTACAAAACGTACAAGCACCCAGCAGTTTTTTATCTCATTGACGTAACCATGTTGTTGATGATGACCTCGACCCGACGATTCATCTGCCGACCAGAGGCAGAATCATTGCCAGCCACCGGCTCTCCCTCTCCCTTGCCCACGACCGAAATACGGCTTTTTGGTATACCCTGATCTAGTAAGTAGGATTGCACCGCAGCAGCGCGCCGTTCCGAAAGGCGAAAATTCGAATCATCACTGCCCACGTTGTCAGTGTGGCCTTCAATGCTCACCTGGCGATCTTCGTAGCGAGTCAGAAAGGCAGCAAGCTTTTCCAGGTTATTGGCTGTTCCCGCCCTAAGATCGGACTTACCCGTTTCAAACAACAGGTCGCCCAAGGTTACAACCAATCCGCGATCCGTCTCTTTTGCATTGAGTTCATCTATTTCGCGCTGCAAATCTTCGGTTTCACGACGAGCGTCATCTGCTTCTATGCGTGCTGCATCCGCATCATCACGAGCGCGGTCTGCTTCACGTGTGCGAGAATCAAGGCGCGCCGTATCAGCCTGTTGCCCTAAGGCTTCACGCTGATCCTCCAGCAGACGGGCCTGGGCTTGATGACTGGCGATATCGACCTTACGGTCCGCGACCGTCACCAGGTGTCGGGCGTACTCTTTATCCTTTTCAGGCTTTTCAGCTATGCGCACAGCCTGCTCCGCTTCTTTGATCGCTATCGGTGCGCGATTGGCCAATTGCGGATCAGATTGCAATGCTGTCAATTTACTCCGCACGTTATCAGCCCCCTCCGGTGCAAGAGGGCCGGTAGTACAAGCACCCAAAAGTGACGCGGCTATCACAGCGGAAAGTATGTTGCTTGAGTGAATGAATGTTTTCATTTCCGGACTCCTGTATTACGGTTCATTTCCTGCTTCAATGTTTGCGTACTTTCTTGCATGTCATCGTTAACAATCTGTGCTCTGGCCGTAGCCGCCTTGGCCGTTGCCAACTCAGCATCAAGCGCAGACTCAACTGCCAAGCGTTGCGCAAGAACCATGTCTTCGTTCTGCACTGCCATTCGAGCTGCAGCCAGTTTTTCTCGCGCTTCGCTCAATTCAAGCGATGAGTAATCAGCCACACGCGCTTGCTCGGCATTAGCGATGGCCAACTCTGCCATTTGTAATGCTTGGGAGGGAGGCTTAGGTGTGGTCGAACATGCTGCCACCATCAATAGACCGCCGACCAGACTGGCGACAAGAAAGCTTGATTTACCGGCTGGCCGGCGTGAGGGAACCCCGTCAATGTTCGGGGAATTAATCTTGGTAATAATCATATTGGTCACTCCATTAGGGTGTGCCGGCACCTCATTTTCGGCACTGGCTACAGCTGTTTGCGTAAGTTAAAACGGATGATGGAACGCTCACCAACTGGCTGTTAAATTCCTTGGGTGAACTTTAGAGATAGCAATCAACAGCGTTAGCTTTCTTCACTGTCGATCTCAAAAAGACAGTATCTACTGGTATAAAATGCTCTGATTAGAACCCGAGTTCGTCAGACTTAACATCCTTCACACCACGGATATTCCGTGCGAGCTCAACGGCCAGCGCGTGTTCAGCACTGTTTTTCAACGTTCCTTTGAGGATGACTATCCCTTGCGCGGTGCTTACATCAATGACTGAATCAGTAATGCTGTTTGAGTAACGAAAAGTCGACCTCACTTTGCTGGTAATCCAACTATCAACGACGACTGGGGGTGTAGCATTCCAGTAATTGTTAGTGTTTTTTCCTGATGAAGTATTCGCGTAATTAATTAACAAGAGATTTTTAACCGACTCCACGCCTCGCGTACTCAAAGCCAGGCTACCGGCCAGTGTTCTTGATTCACTATCTTCGGTGGTGCCACGCAAAGTAACGTCTCTGCCTGTTGTCTCAATATAGGTGGATTCACTATCCCTGTATTTACTCCATATAAGTTTGGATTTAATCGTCGCAGTAATCGTTACATCATCAATTTCCTCAGCATAACCGTGCGATGCGGACAAGGGTATGTATCCAGCGTCAATAACCAACTGATTGTCAATTACCTTTATTCCTTGCACGTGTCGGGCGATCTGGCTCGCAAGCTCCTTGCTCATGGCTTCATTAACTGTGCCGGTCAATGTCACTTTCCCATCATCAACCAATACATTGATGTTATTGCCGCGCAAATAGGGATTGAGGGTATAGGTGGTCCATAACTGGGCTTCTTGTCGAGCATCAATAACGGTTTGGGAATTCAGGAGGTTTGCAGCATCCGTGTCATCAACCGTTACCGGTAACACATATGCAAAAATAAGGAAAAGAAAGAAGATTTTGGCGAATGTATACATCATGTTTCTCCATAACCTGACAGCTTGAACCTGTTAAAAGCAGCCAGACGGCTGCTCCTTTAAGCGTGTTTCGCCTCCCTGGCACAATGCAATTTTAAGAAAGAGAACAGAAGTAAATTTACAAAATGCACGATTGGAAAAAATCGTTAACTTGCTTGTATGCATCTGCATGGCTGATCGTGTAACGATCTCGCACAAGTGCTTTCAGCGTATATGCCTGACCGCCTGACTTCACCAGCTCTTCCTCCGTTAACTTGCTCCACTTCCTTCGTGCGGCATTAATATTCTGCATCCACTGCCGATCAGATTCTTCCCTGGCAAGTGCACTTTTTTCCTTTTGAAATCCTTCTTGTTGCACTGCTCCACAAGCTTGAGCTGCCCCCTGAGGTTGTCCTTGTTGACTGTGCTGCCCTGGTAACGGATGTTTTTCTTCACCCGCGATATCATCCGAAGTTACATACAAGGATCGCTGCATGTTTCGCTGTTGTTGTATCTGTTGTTTTTGTTGCTGCACTATCTGGCCAGGTGTTTCTTGCGGGCCAAGCGCTTCTTGGTCCTTACGCGAGAGCTCAGATACCCCAACCGTTGGGGCTGCAATAGGTTGGTTTGGGGTAAAAAAATCCGGGGTTCGTTTGGGAGAGTCCGACATCTTCTTTTTGTCGTTGTATTCATAATGCTGATTCATAAAAACCTCCATATAAACTCCAGGATCTATAAGCTTACAGATTGGCGGAATTTATTAAGATGACACTATCAGTAAAATAATACAAAAGTCGGTGCGCTATCCCGCTTATTATTGTTAAAGGTCAATTTTTGTACGAGGAAGCTGGCTCACAGATCACAACAGAACCCTCCTATTGCATTTTCTACATAACGAATATCTGGCAAGGGTCAACACTGCTCCTGCCCTGCACTTTGCTCTGGCGAGTGAATTAATGAGACCTTGAATGGTCTATTTCCCCGTTACATTGATCAAAAACCCTACTACAGCTCAGATATTGACCTTTTTAAGGATTAACCTAGCAGAATAGGGTTGCTAGCCTGCTTAAGTCCAAGTGAGCTATAGTAAGGACTGCCTTGGCAACGACATCCAGCTGTTCCGAAATGCGTCCGATGCGAGTAAATAATCGATATTGTGGGATACGATCCGGGTGAACATTTATCGACGCTACCCGGCATGCCCAACCATGAGATCCTGTCTATGTACACCGCTTTTACAAGAAATATCGTTAAACCTTTCCTGTTAACCCTGCTTTTAGCAACCTATGGCGTAAATACCCTGGCCTTACCGGCCCTGAAACAAACGCCTGAACAGGAAAAAGCGGCAATTGAAGTTGTCACCCAACTACATAAAAAACATTACCGCGATCAGGAATTGGATGATGCACTTTCCGCGCGCTTTCTCGACGATTATTTAAAAGCACTCGATCCCGCCAAGAATTATTTTCTGCAAGGCGACATTGATGAGTTTGAAAAAAACCGCAAGAAATTCGACGATTATTTGAAGAAGGGCGACCTCAGCCAAGGCTTTGCTATTTTTAACCGATACAACGAGCGGGTAGAAAAGCGCCTGGATGCCATACTCGCACAGTTGGCTGACGAAACGGTAAAGTATAATTTTGAAGTGGAAGAATCTATTTCCACAGATTGGGAAAATGCCCAATGGCCCGCCAACCAAAAAGAAGCCGATGCCTTATGGCAGAAACGCATCAAATTTAATCTGCTCAACCTGATGCTGACAGGTAAAACAATTGAAGAAAGTAAAACCACACTTGAAAAACGTTTTAAAAATCAATTGCGCCGGGTAAAGCAACAGGATTCAGAAGAAGTCTTCAGCGTAATGATGAACTCGCTGACCATGCTTTACGATCCGCACACCAATTATCTGTCCCCGCGCAATGCAGAAAATTTTAATATCAATATGGCTCTGTCACTGGAAGGCATTGGCGCCGTGCTGCAAAGTGAAGATGAATATACCAAGGTCATGCGCCTGGTACCGGCAGGTCCGGCGGCGAAGCAAGGTGAATTAAAACCGGCAGACCGTATTGTCGCGATTGGTCAAGGCACAGAAGGCGAGATGGTTGATGTAGTCGGTTGGCGTCTTGATGAAGTGGTCGATCTGATTCGCGGAAAAAAAGACACCATAGTGCGCCTGGAAGTCTTGCCGGCTAAAGCCAGCCCCGGCAACAGTAAAGTTATCAGTATCAAACGCGAGAAGGTCAAACTGGAAGAACAGGCCGCGAAGAAACATATCTTCAATGTCGGCGAAGGCGAACATATTTTTAAAGTTGGCGTTATCGACATACCTACTTTTTATATGGACTTCGAAGCCTACCGTAATCGCGATCCAAACTACAAAAGCACCACCCGTGACGTGTTTAATTTACTGGGCGAACTCAGCGAAGAAAATGTTGACGGTGTGATTATTGACCTGCGCGAAAACGGCGGTGGTTCATTACAGGAAGCGGCGGCGTTGACAGATTTGTTTGTCGATCCGGGCCCCGTGGTGCAGATTCGCCAAAGTAATGAAGTTATTTCACGCAGCTACCGCTCCTATTCACCGGCAGTGTATCGCGGTCCGGTGGTGATTCTTGTTGATCGCCTCAGTGCGTCAGCATCCGAAATTTTTGCGGGCGCTATTCAGGATTACAGCCGTGGCATTATTATCGGTACCCAATCCTTCGGTAAGGGCACTGTACAGTCTATGTTGCCATTGAAACATGGCGACCTGAAAATTACTGAATCGAAGTTTTACCGAATTTCCGGTGATAGTACACAACACCGTGGCGTAGTACCGGATATTGAATTGCCGACGTTGATCGACACCGAAGAAGTGGGCGAAAGCAGTTATGACAACGCCCTGCCTTGGGATCGTATTCATGCTGTGAAACATGATAAATATTTTGATATACCCGCACTCTTGCCTGCCATCAATCAACGTCATGAAGCGCGGATAAAAACTGATCCTGATTTTGTTTTCCTGCGCGAACAGCGTGCCATGGCAGATGAAAACAATGAGAAAAAAGCTGTTTCATTACGCAAAACCACCCGCGAACTGGAACAAAAGCAGATGGAACAACGTATCCTGGTAATGGAGAATCGTCGACGCAAAGCAAAAGGGCTGGAGCCCTACGCGTCCTATGAGGACATTAAAGATACCGATGCCGCTGTTGGCGAAGACGGCGAGGAGATCATCAGCGCCGAGCCGGAGAAGATTGATCCTGCCAATGATCCCTTCCTGAATGAAGCAGGACAAGTGCTGGCAGACTTTATCCTCGAATTGCAAAAAAATGAAAAAACCCGACTGGCAAATTTTTAATTCTCACAACCATTCACCTGAACCCGGATAGCGATATCCGGGTTTTTACTTTTTAACCTGCTGATTAATCTTAACCACTATGAAAGTCGTTTCATTTAATATCAACAGTATTCGTTCACGCCCACACCAACTGAAAGCCGTCGTTGATAAATACGCGCCGGATTTTATTGGCCTGCAAGAAACCAAGGTCAACGACCCGGATTTTCCCCTGGCAGATATTGAAGCTTTGGGTTACCACGTGGCCTACCATGGACAAAAAACTCACTATGGCGTTGCGCTATTATCCAAACACCCTTTCCTGAGCGTGATTAAAGGCTTTCCGGAAGACGGCGAGGACGCGCAACGGCGTTTTATCGGCGGTACTTTTGCATCGCCCCTGGGTGGTGAAATTACCATATTAAATGGTTATTTTCCCCAAGGCGAAAGCCGCGACCATCCGATCAAGTTTCCCGCCAAGCAAAAATATTATGCAGACCTGTTTGCTTACCTCAACAGCGCACATAAACCGGACAATCAGATTCTGCTCATGGGCGATATGAATATCTCCCATCAGGATTGCGATATCGGCATCGGTGAAGAAAATCGCAAACGCTGGTTGCGCACCGGCAAGTGCAGTTTCTTACCGGAGGAGCGTGAGTGGCTGGCACAATTGATGAGTTGGGGTTTGAAAGATACGTTCCGTGAGTTAATGCCGGATGATAACAGTCTGTTCAGCTGGTTTGATTACCGCAGTCGCGGTTTCGAAGATAACCCGCGCCGTGGATTGCGTATTGATTTGATTCTGGCTTCGCATAATCTTCAGGAGCGTTGTATGGAAGCCGGTATTGATTATGAAATTCGCAGTATGGAACGACCTTCCGATCACTGTCCGATTTGGGCCAGGTTTCAATAAGAGCTGATCAACTGGTTTATGAACTTCGTAGTTCGTTTGTCATTAGGGCCTCTGTTTCGAAAACGCATAACAAATTGGCAGGAAGCCAATTTGCACAGCGAAGCTGCCCGTGTAGGGTGAGCCACAAGGATGTGGCGAATGAATCTTCCCTGTAGCTCCCTCAAGTCATCCATGACTTGAGGGTTTCGAAACAGAGGCCCTAACGCCAAACTTGCATCGTGCAAACATCACCTATCTATATTCCACAATAACAAGCGCAATATTTTTTGTTATTGATAAAACGAAATATCCAGTAAATGTAATTCACTGTTGGCTTTATCAACCGCACGCACAGCCAAATACAGTTTATGCCGACCAACACTTTCCGTCATTTTTAACACATCTCTGCCATAGGTATCGATCGTCGTTTCCGTGCCCACACCGGCAGCGACAACACGTCCGTCTGGCTGATCTATACGCAGTTCATAAGCCCACTTGGTGGGATTTTTGGTAATCCAGCGGCCGAGCTGGATGGACTTGACACTGCGCAAATCAAATTCACCCAAGGGAGCAACACGCCAAGTGTCACTGCCTGCGTCGGTTGTGAGGGTATTCAGTTGATAATAACTACCCAGTTTGAAATCATCCGGCGCGGTGGTTTTGGTAAACAAATCCGGCAGCAGGAAGCGCGGGACGATAAGGCGCAGGGTTTTATTTACCGTGATGGGACCAATGACATCACCGCCCTTGTCCGTATAAGACGCCGACAAGGTATATGCCTGACGGAACATCGCCCTTTCTTCGCCACTCAAGTCAGTGGTCCGGTTAAATATATCTTGCGTCAATTTGTGATCGCGTAACGCGAGTTTGCCTGACAACGGCAAACTGTCCTGAGCCGACTGTGCGTGAGACAGTACATAGGTCGCCAAGGCCGTGCGATCTTCTTCATTTAAATGAGCAAACGATGGCATGGCGGTTTCACCCCAGGCGCCTGCACCGCCGTCAGCAATTTTCTTGACCAGATACGCCAACCCTTCAGGATCATCCTGATAACGTTTTGCCACGGAGGTAAATGACGGACCAACGGAAGGCGCATCAATCTGATGACAAGCTGTACAGGCATTGGCTTCAACCAGATCTTTGCCGACTACGTTGGCACTGGCAGTTTGATGCCCCGCCGCGGCAGCCTGCTCTTCCATGCCGCCAAAATTAAGTTGCACCATCGCATGACTGGCATCACCCTCTTTCGCCGTTATCTTGCCGTCCTCTTTATCGGTAATGTCTATTTGGTAGCCAATGGAACGGGTACCGGGCCAATAGAAAGATGTGTTGCCATCTAACTGGATATTAATCTCAGCCGGCGCATTCCCCACGTCAACCTGAGCCTCGGCGGTCGAGCTGCTGCCGTAAGAATCTGTTGCAGTCAATTTCACCAGGTAACTGCCCGCATCAGTGAAATTCAGCGAGACAGTTTCACCATCACCCAGCGCTTGTTGCGTCGCAGAATTACCCACCATCTCTGATGTCCAGTTGAAGCTGAGTGTATCGCCATCCAGATCCACACTCTCGGCCGCTGAGGCGGTTGCCGCCAGCGGAGTTGCGCCTTGTGCAACATCGAGCGTTATAACCGGGCTCGGTGGACGATTGCCGGGACCGACATACTCAATGCGCGCCAAACCGGAATCAGGATTTCCGGTAAACCAGGCCGTGCCGTACTCCAGCACATACAAACTGCCATCCGGTGCGAAGCGTGCAGCAATCGGCAGGGTGTAGCTGATTTGCGGTGCAAAGGGCTCAATCTTTTCAATACGCCCGACCTCATCGAAGCTGACGACCTTCACCCAATTGCGCATGAAATCCAGGATAAATAATTTGTTATCGTAATATTCAGGATAGCGGTGTGTACCCGCTGGATAATCTTTGGAACGATAAACATCGGCGACCAGCGCCGTGCGACCACCGCTGCCAACCTCAGGAAAGGTTTCAGAATTAGTGTAGGGATACCAGATCAATGCCGGTTGAGCGGGCGGTAATTGTTTGGCACCGGTATTGCGCGGAGAGTTATTGATCGGCGCCAGCGGATTAAACAGCCGGCCGGTGGATTTCTCTGTGGCATAGTCGTACTCAAGGTACGGCTGGTTGTTACCAATGATCAACGGCCAACCAAAATTTCCCGCCTCGGTTACGCGATTAACCTCGTCATAGGCTCGGGTGCCCTGCTTTTCTGAAGGCAAACTTGCATCCGGCCCCACATCACCGAAATAAAGTGTTTCGGTATCCTTATCAAAGGTCACGGTGAAAGGATTGCGCGCACCCATCACATAAATTTCCGGGCGGCCTTCCTTGCCGTCGGCAAATAAATTGCCGGCGGGGATTTTATAGCTGCCATCATCCTGGGGAATAATGCGTAAAATTTTGCCGCGCAAATCCTGAGTATTACCAGCACCGCGCAACGCGTCAAAGTGCTTGCGGTCTTCGCGCATATCGATGGGTGCATAACCATTTTGTTCATGGGGATTGGTGTTGTCGCCCGTCGAGAAAAAGACTTCACCGTTGTTACCGAAGGCGATATCGCCGCCGGTGTGACAACAGGTTTCATCAATCTGATATTCAAGCAGCAATTGCTCTGACGCCGCGTTGATCTGACTATCCTGCCACTTAAAGCGAGCCAGTCGCTGCCAATAGCTGCCGTCTTCCTTACGCGCGTTGTAGCCCACGTAAATCCAGGAGGATTGTGCGACATCCGGTGGAATACCCACACCGATCAAGCCCCATTCCATATAGCCGTGATAAGCAACGTCTATTTTTCCGGCATCGCGGGTCTCACCGGTTTTATAATCCACTAATTTGAAGCTACCGGGACGCTCGGCAATCAAGGCATCACCATTGGCGAAAAAATCAAAGCCCATCGGCTCGTTAAGACTTTGCACGAGGGTTTTCTTGATAAAGCGATTGTGTTCCGGACGTGCGCGGCTGTAATCCAGTGTGGGTTTTCCGCCCACGGCATATTTCAAGCCGCCAAGCAGATGTTCAAGAAAACGTGAATTGGAAAAGACTTCTGTAGTGTGTCCCATACCGGTATAAAACGATCGCCCACCGTCGTAATCGTGATACCAGGCAATGGGATGGTATTCGCCATGCAAGCCGCCGATGTACGTACTTTCATCCAACATCAGCAAATCTTTTTTCAATGGATAGAGATCGCGATAATCGTACCACTCATCAACCATGCTAAAGGTTTCTGGCAGCGCCTCTGTAGCGGGATGTTGGTGCGCGGTGACATTTAATTGGGCGCGCTGGACATTGCTCGGATTGCCCGGATGGCTCCTGAACACAGCACCGACCAGATTGCGATACCAATGCCAGTCACCTTCCCACTCGGTATCTGCCGCCGCGTGAATACCGACAAAGCCGCCGCCTGCCTGTATAAAACGCTCCATCGCCATTTCCTGATCTTCGTTCAACACATCCAACGTGGTGTTCAGAAAAACCAGAGCGTTATAGGTCGATAATTCCGCATCGTTAAACAGGCTTGAATCTTCTGTCGCCACCACGGTAAAACCATGATCTGTTCCCAGCTTTTCCAGAGCCGCAATGCCCGCTGGAATGGAGTCGTGGCGCCAACCGCTGGTTTTGGAGAACACCAGTACCCGCGCACCTGTAATATCCTGTGTAAAGGCTGCGTCTTTGGTTTTGGTATCCGTTACGGATTGCTGATCTTTATCAGCCTTGCCACAGGAAACCAAAAGCGAACACGCTATAACACTTGTGGCGAGAAAAGCCGTAACTTTTTTTGCGAGGCTATACATGGGGGCACCTATATCATGATCATGGAAGTACTTGATGGCGTACCAGTCATGGGGTTGTGTTTTATGCTTCTTATAAATTTATTGCTGAATGCCAGCATCACTGCATTGCGCGAACGGCGGAACTCACCGTCATGGATTTTTATTACGTAAAAAGAACCAGAGCAATTCAGGATATGGGCCGGAGTGTAGCAGCGGCCCTGAGCAAACGCATCTCGATTTACATATATAAACAAAGACTATAAGACAGGAAAAATCAACTATTGATCAAAGAAAACCCGAGCCGGCATTGATGCTGCCGGCAACAGAAGAGCAATTTTCACAGGTGAATTTACGTGCAAAGATCAGTTGAGGATGTGGCACAACAATGTCAGTAGCCGATCAGGTTCGCGGAGGTTCACTGCCCTCGCCCAGCCAGCGCTGCAAACGAGTTTCCAGATCGTCGTAGCGAATCGGTTTAACAATATGATCGTCCATCCCTGCGGCCAGGCAATTATTTTGATCTTGTTCATTAACAGAAGCCACGACAGCCAGGATCGGCAAATGACGGCTGCTATTGTGCGCTTTTTCCGTCGCACGGATCTTCTGGGCGGCAAGCAGGCTGTCTTTCTCCTGCATATCGTAGTCCATCAATACCAGATCAAATTTTTCTTTTTCCAAGACCTCGACTGCCTCTGACCCGGTCGTCACCAGCTGCACATAACAACCGAGTTTTTTTAACATGGCGGATATCACCATTTGATCCACGCGATGATCATCTACCAGCAGGATTTTTTTAGCGGCCGGTACCGCTGGCGAACTTTCTTTAGTGCCACCAGATAAATTCGGTGTCTCTTCCGGCATATCCAGCAACTTATGAACAGCCACTTCATACAGGCGACGACGCATAATGGGCTTTTCAATGCAGGATACTTGCGGATAGTTGGTCAGATGTGCTTTAACCTCTGTGGTATCGCTTTGCAGAATACTCATTGCCAGAATCTGTTTAACACTGGCGAACATGGGGTTTGCCGCAACATCTCTGGATAATACCAGTGCATTCATATTATTCAGCCGGCTGTAGAGCAATAACAAATCGACCGGTTTGCTTTTGATCAACGTATTGAGTTTTTCCAACGCCTGGTCGTAACCGCTCACCGTCGTCACCGTCATGCCCCAGGTGGTCAATTCATCAACCAATGCAATGGCGGTACTTTCCGGCAAATCCACTAACAAGGCATGTTTGCCACGCAATTTTTGCTCGGAACCAAAACGTTTTTCTTCGTGGGAAACGACTTCCAGTTTTACATTGATAAAGATGCGTTTGCCGCGCTCACGGTTCGCCATGACATTAACGCTGCCGCCCATACAGGCAGCCAATCCCTTGCAGATGGATATCCCGATGCCGGTATGTTGATCATCGTTTTCGGACAATGCGCTTCGCTCGGCATCCGTTCGCGAGGTACTTTTTTCACTGTCACTGATGATAATTTGTAGCTCGCCTACATCATCCTGATCAGTATCCTGATTAAACCGCGCTTCAATAAATACGTGATCAATCGCCGCGGTTTTAAGTGCATGGTTTAACAATGTGCTGAAGATCTGCCCCAGGCGAACCGCATCACCCTTCACTCGCAGCGGCATTTGCGGATCAAACAGGTAATAGAGTTCCACACCTTGTTGATGCGCATCCAGCGAAAAATCTTCCACCAGCTTTTCCAAGGTACGGCGCAAATCGAAGATGCTTTCTTCCAGGCGCAGGTTCTTGGTGGTGATCTTGGAAAAGTCCACCACGTTGTTCACCAGGTCCAACTGACGCTCACCGGCTTTACTGGCCATGATGAGCAGTTCGCGTTGCTTTTCCGATAATTGATCGCTGTCAATCAACGTCAAGGTTCCGAGGATGTCACTTAATGACGAACGGAATTCATGCCCGAGGTTAACCAAAAATTCATTCTTTAATTCGATTGCGGCCTTGGAACTGCGCTGCTCATGCTCCAGTCCTTTGGCTCGTTCACGCAAAGCATAGTTAGCTTCGAGCCGTTCCCAATAAGCAAAAGAGGTGACCTTGGCCTGATGGCTGAGCATGATAAAAAACACCAGCATGATAGAGCCGTACAAATAGCCATCTACATCACCGAGCAAGATCGCGGTAATCGCTGCCGGCACCTGGCCGATAAATAAATAGATCGTCAAAAAATGGCGATAGGGTGCAAACACATTGGAGACGCTGGAATAAAACACCACCGAATATAACCACATCACCAGGGTTTCATCGCGCATTCCCTGCACCCAGGTCAGGCTGACCAGGATGATGCTCCACCAGGCAGCCCCCAGACACGATGCAATAAAATATTGATTGCGCCAACGCGTCGGCGCACGGGCGTAGAGGACATCAAAACGAAACAGGTAATAACTGCGCAGCAGCGTAACCACCAGTAAACCGGTCACCAGCACGACCGCCAGGTTGTGCTCCCGATCAATAAAGTCCCCAAACGCCAGGCACAAGACAAATACCAAAAAGTTCAGCACCAGACCGCGCCGGCTGTACTTGGCCACACGAGCGTCCGTGTCGCGCATAATCTGCCGATCTTTCTGGACTTTGGAGACGGGAACAAAAAAATGAAACATGCGGTTGAAGCCCCTATCTAGTTGACGCGACCCAGGCTGTAGCGATGTTGTCGCCGGTGGTTGTTATTTTTCGAGCATTTCCACTAGCACGGTCTTGATGATAAAACCCAGCAGACCTAAACCCAACGCCAGAAACAGAATGAAGGTACCGAATTTGCCAGCCTTTGATTTACGCGCCAGATCCCACACGATAAACACCATAAAGGCGATCAATCCACCCACGCCAATATAAAGCGACCAGGTTTCAAATTGCTCAACTGTCATATCCACACCACATCAGAGGCTTATGATTCGGAGCGCTACGCTCAACGCCATTGCGAAATGGTTCGCATTGTATCCAAAATCAAAAGTCACATATACCCCGGTGGATTTTTATGCCTTTATTCCCGCCAATGACAGGTATAGACTCTCTCCGGGTTGTAAAAAGCTGCGTTGTGCAGAGTTATCGGCAAATACACCCGACTATCTCATCCGTCATTTTAATTAGTATAGGGATACCATCATGAAGACCATTCACTTTTTTGCATCTTTAATTATTGCTTTGGGACTGTTGAGCGGTTGCTCCAGGGAAGAAGTCGAAAATACTACCGACGCGGTGAAGGATTCCGCTGCTGAAATGCAGGATGCTGCTGAAGAGACTCTGGAAAAGGCCGGAGATACTGTGGAAGACGTAGCGGAAGCTACCGCCGAAACAGCAGAGGATTGGGCCGACAAGGCAGCCGACGCTGCTGAGGAAACCGGTGAAGCGATGAAAGATGGCTATGAAAATACCGTAGACGCTATGGACGACGCCGCCGAAACCACAGAAGAAAAAGCTGAAGAGATGGTTGAATAGTATTCTTCTGGCGTCAGAGCACTAAGTATTTGTCATTAGGTGCCCCCCCCCCCGGGGGGGCACCCTGTTCCTTAAAGACCTTTTTCTATAACTACTTGCCTGTGGCTTTCCTGTACTCAGTAGCAGCGTTATTTTTTTCTTTAATAACCCCTTGACCATGTTTATGATGAGGGTCGTCGTTGCCTCTATCTCTCAGATTGGCTCTGGCATTCATCTCTTTGGTAAGACTTGATCGTCGGCTTGGATAACCTCGATTAAATTTCGCACACAGATCACACTTATGACCTACAGCGGGCGTGCTTTTTGCCCTTGTCCTCATAGAACAGCCACAATAGTGACAGGTAACCTCTCGTAGCGGAGCAACCATTGGATGATTTGTCGGCTCTTGAGGTATTGGCTGCTCATAAAAACATTGTGCATTCTTTGCTTCTTGCTCCTCATTCTCAAACTTTTCAATTAATAATTGGGTGTTTTCCAAAAGCAATGTACGCTCTTCATCTGTCAACAATCGACTCTTTCCTGATGAATAGAATGGCTCTTCAAACGTTTCGATATTCCCATACAAAATCTCGTAACATTTGCACCCAAAAACAGTTATCTTCCCATTATCGTTCACAATATGGATTTGCTTGTAAACTGTTCGGGTACAAGAGGGCGATTGACAATATACCCTGGCGTCTTTATCGACTTCGACCACAGCAAGAAGCTTGTGCATAACATTTCTTCCCAGGCTAGAATATTCCTAAATCTCTTTCTTCATCTCTTATTGATTCATGCGCGATCTGTTGATCAATGTATAAAATATGTTCTTTAACCCAACGACGAACATTAATATTTTCATGATCGATCAAGGGCAATAGAGCCGTTTTATCGGCCTCTAAATAGGGCACTAAAGATCCAGACCAACCACGAGTTACCATATTAGCGCTAAGTGCACTACAGACTCGTCTGTCACCACCGAACATCTCCAGCAACTTTATAACCAGCTCTGACGGTCGCAATTCTTCATCGACCATTTCTAAGATATTCATCGCACCAGCAATAAATACAGGGCCAACGTCTGGATATGATTTACACCATAAAATCATATCGTCCGCAGGAATTACAGATAATACACTAGAGCTCTTAGCCGAAAAGCTATCTTGTCTGTCCAGAAGATTCTTAAGATGATATTTTGATATACCTTCTGACTCAATAATTGCATCACCGAATAATGGCCATAGAATACTTCCATAATCGGTCATTAGCTGCAGCAATAATGGTTTAATATAAATTGAAGCGTCAGAGTAATCTAAGCCATTTTTACCTGAAAAAATTATCTGATTGGCAATAGCAATGGCAAAATCCTCGTCATGATCATCCAATATTTTATTTACAAGATCATGCCATTTATAAACATCTGTGCTAGATCTATTTCCTGCCTTATCCAATCGAACCGAAAGCAATAGTTTCTTTAACACATCTCGCAATACAGATAAATTATTTTTATTTATATAGCAGTATGAATAAACAACTTCCAACGCAGACCAGCTCGCAACATCTCCAAGCTCTGTCAACTTCAGACAAAAATTTGATATAACGCCCGCTGATAAACCCTGTGTCAGCCCACCAAAAACAATCGCATTAGCACTATCCAGAGGGATAAAATCTTCACGGATTAACTTTAGCAAACACTCAAGGTGCTTTTCCTGAATAGCTCCAGTACCAATAAGACGCGGATATAGTTTTATTCGTTTCTCATCAGTTAAGAGAAGATCTATAAGTTCAGACCACAACTCAGGGCATACTTCATATACCCCCCTATACATACCGCATAAAAATGCAGGATTGGGATAATCACACGAGAAAAACTGAGCAAGTGACAGCTCAATCAATGGCCTCGGATTATTTAACTCAGTAGTCAATCGACGCCCAAAAGAGTATGACTGCTTTTGCTCACCATTGAGAAGAAGGGCCAAATGAGGAGTTAAACTGTCAATGTTTTTAGACACTTCTACTGCAAATAATTTTGCATTCTCAGCCGCAACATCAATATGCACGCCTCGCACCTCCTTATGCTCCCAAGGAGGGTTAACAACTACAATTTTTAGCCTCTCAAATAAATTGCCATTGTCAGGCTTAAGAAGCTCCAGCCAAGTGTTAAGCGCTGACTCAGCCTCTGGCCTCATGCCTTTTGAATCATAACTGAAAGCATGCTTTATGCTTTCCAATGCTTCAGGCCAATATGGGCCATTTTTTGAAACAACATAACGAATAGCAGAGTCCAACATCTCTATCCGACCTCGTGAAACAAACCCCCGAATTGAATGACCAATCATCGACAAAACCTCTACTTTCTGAAGAGGACCCCTTTCATACATCACTAAAAGAAAATTAAAACACTCTTGCCAATAATTAAAAATTTCTTGCCATATGCGGGGCCTCCACTCTTCCAATGGAGGTCTAGACCCTTGATATTCCGCCCCAATAGTTCTATGACCTCCAAAAGTATCAATAGCAGCGCTCAGCGCTTTTAATAAAACCATATCAATATTTGAAGAATTTAGCAGCAATGCTCGCCGAACAAGAGCAAAACGCGTATCAGGATGTGCAGATGTCCCGGAAAGATTTATTCGGAACAGTTGAGAGAACATGCCCGTCGCATTATTACTCCAGCTTTCATTCTCTGCAGAAGCCAAGAGCAACATACACCATGCAGCTTCTTGGAAAATTTCTCCATGAAAACAGAGGCGTTCAAGTGCGTAGATTAAGTTACGCCTAGCATCTCCGTCGATCGTACGCAATTGATCCAGATCCCTATCTACTAACGTCCTGTATAAAGCATCGCAGGTTGACTCAGGGTTGACTACAACAAATGAGCGGAAGAGTCTAGAACCCCGATCCGACAAGATCACTTCCGCTTGGCCAAAAGGGCCTTGGGGGCCACATAACTTTTCTGTCAGCGCTTTAACGTTGCTATGAAAGTCAAGTTTTTCTATTTGCTGACAAAAACCCTCTACCATATTCTCTGGTATGTTATTAATTAATTCATTTTGTCTTTCCTGTCTTGATCCAGTCCACCATTGCCCAGCCAAACGAATAGCCAAGGGCTTGGGAACTACCTGACCGTATCGTCCACGACGATCAATAATTCCTCTCTCCGAAAATTCGTGAACGCATGCATAGACTGTATCAACATTCATTCCGATAAAATTGGCAATAAATTTGAGCTGTTTGTAATGGTCAACAAAAACCGGACAAAAAGTTAAGCACACTTTTCAAATTCAATCGGGCTTTTGTAGCCCAGAGTTGAATGTGGTCTTCGCGAGTTATACCAGGTCACAATATAAGCTCGCACATCCCGAATTGCATCTTCTCGATGGCGATACAAATTATCCCTGATCCACTCCCGTTTCAGGCTGCTAAAGAAGCGCTCCACAACAGCATTGTCCCAACAATTTCCCTTGCGGCTCATGGAACACACAATACCGTGCTGCTTCAATGAAGTCTGATACTTCAGGCTCGCATATTGCGAACCACGATCCGAATGGTGAATGAGTCCCGCCGATGGCTTGCGCATATTCACCGCCATCATCAATGCGCGAATCACCAGCGATTTCGTTTGCCGTTTATCCATGCACCAGCCAACAACCCGCCGCGAATACAGGTCAATCACCACCGCCAGGTACAGCCATCCTTCTGCTGTCCAAATATAAGTAATGTCTGCAGCCCAGGCTTGATTCGGTGTAACCGGATTGAACTGCCGATCAAGTATATTCTCCGCTACCGGCAATTTATGGTTGCTGTTGGTGGTAATACGAAACTTACGCTTCTGTTTAACTACCAGCCCCAGCTTTTTCATCAGTCGTCGTACCCGATACCGCCCCGCCGCAAAACCTTGTGCCTGTAATCGCCGCGCCATGCGTCTGCTGCCCATGCTGCTGTTGGATTCAACAAACAATGCGCGCATGCAGGTTTCAAACCTCTGCTGTTCCGGATCAGGCTTATCCTGTTGCTGTCCCAGCCACTCGTAATAACGACTGCGACTGACACTTAGCATGCGACACAAGTGTTTTACCCGGCAGCGCGAAGCATGCTCTCGGATAAACGCAAATCTCACCGCATATGCTTCGCGAAGTAGCTGCTGGCTTTTTTTAAAATATCATTATCCAACTGTAGCTCGCGCACTTGTTTTTCAAGTTCACGGATACGTTTTTGCTCGGGGGTCATCCCGGCTTTTCCCTGGTAATCACTAAAAGGCTGAGCTTCATGCTCTTTTAGCCAGCGGCGTAGCATATTGTGATTGATATCCAGATGGGCCGCTGCCTCACCTATACTGAAGCCTTGATCGCGAACCAGGGCGATGGCTTCAAGTTTGTATTCAGGCGTATATTTCTTTCGTGTTTGCTTGGTCATAGGACACCTTGATGTTTTACGGTATTATCCGCTTAACTTGGTGTCCGGTCTAATTAGACCACTTCAGTTCTTCAGCCTCGTTTTCAATGCCAAAAACATCAAACAAAGAACATGCCTGAATAATCTTCAAGCTATCGGAGCCTTTCTCTCCTAATCGTCCTAATAATTTATTGGCCAAATCATCTTCTGTTAACTCACCAATTTTCGGATCTTCCGATAACCTAGCTTGAGCCAATAGCACTGCCATTTGAGGAAAACCCTGAGCAAAGGCTACAATTCTATCAAGGTCTGACAACTGATCTTGATAGATTGGAGTAAGCAACATCATTAGCTCTTCATTTGTCATGGGCTCTAATCTAAAACATACAGATAGATTAGAGACTGTCTCAAAGTTATAATCTAGTGTTAATAAACTTATGTGGCTATCCTGACGACGAACTTCTCGTCCTAAACGTTCATGTAATCTATAGTCACAATTATCCACAACAATTATGCACTTAAGCCCTAAGCTAACCCAATCTGCGACCAGAGCATCAATATTCGGTAACTGATTAGCATCAGCATAAACAACCAAGCTTTTTAATGATTCATTACCATTGAATATCTGAAATGCAGTTCTAGTTTTTCCAAGACCTGACAATCCCGTTATGCGAAAGCAAGACTTCACTTCTTTTATTTTTTCTGACAATGAATCCAATATGTAACTTCTACTATTAACAGAAACAAACGGTATTCTTGACAATTCTTCATGTTTCTCCCATAGAGAAAATGTCTTGAGACCTCTCTCAAGAGGGGTTCCATTCCAGTGCTGAACTGAAACTATCGTTGATACGAAGTTATTGACCCATCTAGAAATTTGAGCAGATTCATATATAAGTATCTGACTACTATCAGCATATACTTTGTTATATTCACGAAGCTTATCCCTAACGGCAGATACCCTGTCGTTTTTTTGCTGCGTATTTAACTCCTGAGTTGTAAATATAATATAGGCTCCGCCCCGACTTAGCACTTCGTCAACCTTTGGTTTTATTACACTGGGGCTTTTCTTTGTTGCTTTAGTAATAATTTCATTCGCATAGTCAGCGGCTGACATTTCGGTCGCTTTATTTTGGAACATTGTTAAGCGATTGGGAATATAATCCGTGCAAACAGGTCCATCACTCCAACTAATACGCCCGTCTTCACCTCCATCACCTACACGAATATTCAATGCCACTTCAACAGCACTCTGAGCCAAACCAAATTTATATGCCTCGGCCTGTAAAAGTTCACTCAACAATTGTGTTAGTTCTATATCACTGAGCCGATTTATATGTACAGATTCGATATTGAAAGGCTTAGTCATTTGACATTTACTCTTTATAAATTAAGCACAAGTGACATTGAGGGAAATTGATCGAATGGCATTAATTGAGCTACCAGAGCTGCTCATTATTATCGAGTTATAAAGCACCGGTGGGCAGCCTGACCGCCCACCGGTGTGCAATTACATACCACTTACAACTTGTCGATTAATGCCGGCAACACCTCGAACAAATCCCCTACCAATCCGTAATCTGCCACCTGAAAAATCGGTGCATCCGCATCACTATTGATAGCGACGATGACCCTGGAGTCTTTCATGCCCGCCAGGTGCTGCACTGCACCCGAAATACCCACAGCTATATAAAGCTCCGGAGCCACTATCTTTCCGGTCTGCCCCACTTGCATATCGTTGGCCACAAAGCCGGCGTCCACGGCAGCGCGGGACGCACCCACAGCGGCGTGAAGTTTATCGGCCAATTGATACAACAGGTTAAAATTTTCCCCGGATTGAAGACCTCGACCACCAGCAACCACTACCCGTGCCGATGTCAATTCGGGTCGCTCACTGACCACCAATTGTTGATCAACCAACTCACTGAGCTCATTGGATGGCGGCGGCGGTAATTGCTCAATAACAGCATGACCGCCGATTCTTTCCGATGCCGCAAACGCGCTGGTGCGAACCGTCAGCAGTTTGAGCGAATCATCACTGGCAAGAGTCTCCAATGCACTGCCAGCGTACACCGGCCGAACAAAGGTATCCGGTGCAAGAATCGCCATGACCTCACTGATAGGTTGCACATCCAGCAGCGCCGCAACGCGCGGCAACAGGTTTTTGCCCGAGGTCGACGCGGCCACCAGAATGTGTGTGTAGGCCGGAGCCAGCGCAACCACAATTGGCGTGATACTTTCAGCCAATTGATGTTCACAGCCGGGATCATCGGCCACCAGGACTTTATCGACACCGGCTGCCTGTGCGAGCGATTGGGCCAGGGCGTCACAACGATAACCGGCCAAGAGAATATCGATATGCAGGTCGCCAAAGCGGCGCCACTGCTCTGCTGCGCCTATTACCTTGAAGGTTGCGGGATGAATACTGTGGTTATCGTGGTCGGCAATGACCAATAGTTTGAAAGCGTCCATTAAATTAACTGCGCCTCCTGCAACCTGGCCACCAACGCCTCTACATCTTTTACCTGTATGCCTGCCTGCCGGGGCGGCGGTAGTTCGAGTTTGAGGGTGCGCACTCGGGGTGTGATATTTACACCCAGGTCGTCCGGGGTGGTGATGGCCAGGGGTTTCTGGCGCGCTTTCATAATATTGGGCAAGCTGGGATAACGGGGCTGGTTGAGACGTAAATCCGTCGTAACCACGGCCGGAAGGCGAAGTAACAAGGTTTGCAAGCCCCCGTCGACCTCGCGTGTCACTCTGGCTTTACCACCTTCGGCCTTGTCACCTTCAATCACCAGGCGTGAGGCAAAGGTGCCTTGTGCATAACCGCATAATGCCGCCAACATCTGGCCGGTCTGGTTGTTGTCGCCGTCGATAGATTGCTTGCCCAGGATGATCAGGCGCGGCTGCTCGCGTTCAACCAATTTTTGCAAACAATGTGCTACCGCCAAGGGTTGAAGATCTGCTGTAGCCTTAACCAGAATGGCTCGATCTGCCCCTAAAGCCAGTGCTGCTCGCAATTGTTCCTGTGCCTGTTCCGGGCCGATGGAAACCACCACGATTTCATCGGCAACACCCTGCTCTTTGAGACGCACCGCTTCTTCAAGCGCAATTTCACAAAAGGGATTTATCGCCATCCTGGCACCGGCGATATCCATCGCCGTGGCCTGGCTGTTGGGCCGAACGCGGACACTGTGGTCCACAACCCGTTTAATCGCGACCAGTATTTTCATAAAAAGTCTTTCCTTGGAGGTGATGTTGTTCAAAGCGTGAGCATTTTATTGTGGATCGCTACGCAATCCACGAAAAGCACAGTTCATCTGCTTTGCCTGCTGACTATAAAATGCCTCGGCGCAAAAACACAATCGGCGCGCACATTATTTCCTGACAAGGTCGTCGGCGCGCAATAACGATAACGGATAGCAAGCCATCGTCGACCAAGAATATTTTTCCGGATGGATTGCGCAGTTCAGAGCGCTACAGCACACTGGCGCGCCCGTTTGCTCCCGCGCCGGCCTTACCGTTTTTTTCTCCCGAAAATCTATCTGGATCAATCATGCGTTTTACCAAATTTGCGCTCGTTGCTGTGTTCAGTTTCGTGTTGACTGCCTGTGTAACCTCACTGGTGGTTGGCAATGCCCAAAGTAAATTAATGTGGGCCATGCTTAAACCGCTGGTGGGTTTCGATCCCAATGAAGTCAACCTGTTTGAACAGCCGATGATTAAAAACCGTATGGTCAAATTACTCGGCCCTCACTACGACACCACCATGAAACTGCTGCGCACGGCCAATGAAATCCAGCAGGAGGGGGCGCTGTTTTATGTGGTTTCCCGTTACACCCCCCTACCCGGCATTGCCAAACAAACTGCCGAAAAAGCCGGCTTTGTCTGGAATGCGGATACCAATCAGATGGCGGTGATGCTGGTGACTGGCGGCGCGCCGACGGTCATCGCTGAGCAGGTGGAAAATGCCAGGATGGCCATCATGCCCAGCTGGCCCACGGAGTTGCAGGCAGTGATCGATGGGGCCGAATCCACGCAAAAAGCCTTGCAGGATGCCGTCGTGGATAAGACAACCGAAATGGTCGGCGAAACCCTCGGTCTGGAGGGTGATCAGCCTTTGTTAGAACAGGTGATTGAAAGCGGGTTAAACGGCGAATCGGTCGGCGACGCTGTGCAGGAACATATCCAGCAATCCAGCGATAAGATTATTGAAGATACAATCGCACCGGCACGGGAAACCCTTGAGCAACATGTCCCCGAAGCGGTAACGAAACCGCTACAGGATATCGAAGATACCCGCGACGCTATCTCGGAAAAAATGGAGCAGGAAACCGGGCAGTTTGAACAGATGGAAGATCTTATTAAAGAATGGGAAAAATTACCCCCGGAAGAGAATGCGCCGGATCAATAACTGCGCCGATTGCATTTATTCTTCCTGTTGCCAGCCACCGCCCAGGGCTTTATATAAATCCACCGCAGCCGTTAAGCGCGCCTGGCGTTGCTGCGCCAATTGATCCTGCGCCTGAAACAAACTGCGTTGTGCATCAAGCAACGCCAGAAGATCATCGCTACCTTCGCGATAACGCACCTCCGTCAATCGCAGCGTGCGTTGCGCCTGGGTAACAATTTCCGCCTGACGCTGTTCCTGCTCTGCGTTAACGGCGGTTCGATCAAGCGCATCGTCCACTTCCTGCAAGGCGGTGTAGATGGCTTTGCGGTATTGTTCGAGCAAGCTGATTCGCTGCGACTCGCTGAGTTTGACCTGATTGCGCAGGCGGCCACCGTCGAACAAGGTCTGCGCAAGGGACACGCTCCAGCCCACCGAATCGCTCGCACTACTCAATGAAAATAAAGCTGCCGTTGCTCTACCGGCCGATGCACTTAATTGCACCGCGGGCAAGAGCGCGGCGCGCGCGGCAGCAACATCCGCATCGGCTGCCTGTAGTTGCGCTTCCGCACTGGCCAGATCCGGGCGGCGAGTAATGATATCCGCCGGTAAACCCGCGTTAATATCCGGTAGCGCGATGTCCATGATCGCCTCGTCGGTTAACACAAAATGTTGCGGTACACGACCGATCAATACCGCCAGGGCAGCACGCGTTTGTCGGCCCTGCAATTCCAACGGCGGCAACGCGGCCGATTGGCTCAACAGGTTGGTACGCTGGCGGGCAAGGTCCGCCGCTGTTGCCGCGCCGTTGCGATAACGCACCTCCACAATGTCGTAAACCCTTTGGGCGATACGAATGTTTTCGCGTGCGGTTTCAATGCGTGCTTGCAACGCCAGCCATTGAAACCACCCGCTGGCCACAGCACCGGTTAAACTCAAATGCGCGGATTCATAATCAAATTCACTGGCTTTAAATGACGCTTCAGCCGCAGCGACACTGGCAGAAACACGGCCCCATAAATCCACTTCATAACTGGCTCCAAGCGACACACGGCTCGATTCACCGGTTTGCCAGTCCGCTTCATTATCGCGACTACGTGTGGAACCGCTGCTGGCATTAACACTCAGCGCAGGAAATAACGACGCCCCCGCAGAATTCATTTGCAATTCCACCTGCCGCACCCGTTCAGCAGCGATGCGCAAATCCGGGCTTTGCTGCAACGCTTCAGCAATCAATTGATTCAATTGTGGTGACTGAAAGCTGGCCCACCATTCGCGATTCATCTCTGTTTGTTGATTGGTAAGGTTAATGGTCTGCCAGTTTTCAGTGAAGGCAATATCCGGCCGATCGTGACGGCTGATGGAATGACACGCCGTCACGCTGACAAGTATCGTCCAGGGTAATAATGCTCGAAAAAATAAAGATTTGTTTTGTTTCGCGGACATCGTTATTACTCCGTCGCCAAGGCTGCAACAGGATCAAGGCGAGCAGCCTTGCGCGCCGGCAGGTAACCAAAAATCAAGCCGGTCGCAAAGGCACAACCGAACGCCAGAATCACCGGCGCCAAAGAATAGGAAATCGGTGTACCCAAATAATTGATCAATGCGGCACTACCCAAACCCAACACCACACCAATCACACCGCCTATTGCCGACACCACCAATGCCTCAATCAAAAACTGTTGCAAGATATGGCGCGTGCGCGCGCCGGTGGCCATGCGAATACCGATTTCCCGGGTGCGTTCCGTCACGCTGACCAGCATGATATTCATCACCCCGATGCCGCCGACCAGTAACGAAATCGCCGCGATAGAGGCTAATAAAATGGTCATGGTATTTTGGGTTTCCGAGACTGTGTCAATGAGCGATGCCATATTAAAAATCTGGAAGTCTTCAGCACCGTGACGTGCCAGCAAGAGTGCATGTGCGGCGGCTTGCACCTCGGACATGTGTTGCGTATCAGCGACAGCGATAGTGACATTGCGTAAAAACGTCTGACCAAAGATGCGCAGACTGCCCGTGGTGTAAGGGACAAAAACCACATTGTCCTGATCGTCACCGCGCGGCGAAGCGCCCTGCTCTGCCATGACGCCAATCACCTGAAACAGAATATTGTTGATGATGATGTAATGGCCCAGCGGATCAGCCTGGCCAAATAATTTTTCTGCGACGGATTTACCGATGACGGCAACCGTGGCGTAGCTCCGCTCATCCTCTTCCGTAAAAAAGGTTCCACTGGCCATGGTCCAGTTGCGCGCTATTGGAAATAGGTGTGAGGTCGCATTGATTTCTGCGCTGTGATCTTCTGTTTCATAACGCAGTGTATAGCCACCGGTCAGTTCGGGCACCGCAGCCAGAATATCCGGCAAGTTATTCAGGGCATCTACATCGGCAGGCACAAGAGAAGATGTACTCCATCGGCCACCGCGTTCATTGGGGCCGCCGGGTCGGACCAGCAATAAATTGCTGCCCATGGCGCTGATGCGATCTACCACCGCTTGTTTGGCACCGTCACCGATAGCGAGCATGGTAATGACCGAGGCGACACCGATCACAATGCCGAGCAGGGTGAGAATTGTGCGGAAGATATTGCCAAACAAGGAGCGCAATGCGGTTTTACCGGCAGATAATAATTCGCTGCCTAAACCGGGTTCACCGTGTAATTTTTTCGCCGCATCGTCGATATCAATTTTCGTCGGAACAGTCGGGCCTGGATCACTGATGATCACACCATCGCGAATTTCTATCAGGCGATGGGCGTGGGCCGCGACGCTGGCGTCGTGGGTAATCAAAATAATGGTGTGCCCCTGGGCGGAGAGTGTTTCCAACAGGGCAATAACATCACTTCCGCTGTGACTGTCCAGGGCACCCGTGGGCTCATCCGCCAATATTATTTGCCCACCGTTCATCAACGCCCGCGCAATAGAAACCCGTTGCTGCTGCCCACCGGACAATTGATTGGGGCGATGGTGCAGGCGTTCACCCAAACCTAAAGAGGTGAGCAAGTCCGCTGCGCGGTGACGACGGGTGTGAGGCGGCAAACCGGAATAACTCGCGGGCAACTCAACGTTCTCGCAAGCACTGACACCAGGCAGAAGGTTGTAACTTTGAAACACAAAACCGAAGGCTTCCCGTCGCAAACGCGCGAGGTCATCCCGTTCAAACAACGACACATCCTGGCCATCAAAAAAGTACGCACCGCTGCTCGGGCGATCCAGGCAACCGAGGATATTCATCAGCGTGGATTTGCCTGAACCCGATGCGCCCATGATGGCAACAAATTCACCCGCATGAATTTGCAGGTCGATGCCATGCAATACCTGCGTCGCGATTTCGCCGTTGCGAAAGGTTTTGGTCACGCCGCGCAATTCAATCAGCGGCACATCATTGGCAGGCGTGGTCATCAGCGCATCATCCTCGGCCCCCAGGGGCGAGCATTATCGGTCGGCGCCTTTGCGGTTTGTTGTATGCCCGTGACGATGTGCTCACCTTCCTCAAGGCCCGCCAGAATTTCTGCCTGAACACGATTGGTGACACCAACCTGCACGTCGCGGTTTTCAATTATTCCTTTTGCATTGAGCACGTTAACCGTCGCCGCGCGCGGACCAGCCGCCCGAGCATCGCGTATTTTTGGACGGCTTGGACGCTCCGTTGCGCGCTCGCCCGCCGGTTTACCCTCGCGCGCCTCCGGTGGCAAACGCGGTGCAGAAAAACTCAGCGCAGACATAGGCACCAGCAACACATCGCGCGCTTCAGCTGCAACGAAAAAAACCTGGGTGGTCATCTGTGTCATCAGCAAACCGTTGGGATTGGGCACATCAAATAACGCGTTGTATAACACCACGTTATTGAGCACTGTCGGTGTCGGCTCAATGCGACTCAGCTGGCTGTACCAACGCCGCCCTTCACCACCGAGCGTTGTGAAATACACCTTCATACCTTTTTGTAATTTACTGATATCTGCTTCCGATACCTGTGCCTGCACTGTCATGGTAGATAAGTCAGCAATGCGCAACAGCGTGGGGGCCATTTGATTGGTGTTCAGGGTTTGTCCCTGACGTGAGGTAATCGACACGACCGTGCCGTCCATGGGTGCATAGATGCGCGCAAATTCAAGATTGGCTTCTTCGGCACGCAAGCTGGATTCAATCTGTTGGATCTGTGCTTGCAACGCTTCAATTTGCGCCTTGGCCGATTGCAGCGAGGCTTCTGCACTTTGCAATGCTTCCTGGGTGGTAGCGTCTTCTTTTTGCAGATTTTGTTGGCGCGTGTAGTTCACTTGTGCGAGTTTTAATTGCGCTTCACGATCCAGTAATTGCGCGCGTTGATTGCGTAATTGTGCGCGGGTCGCATCCACTTTGGCGAGGTAAACCGTCGCGTCGATTTCCGCCAGTAAATCACCTTCATTAACCTCACTGCCTACCTCAACGTGTAACACCGTCAGCTGGCCGGATACCTGCGCACCCACATCAACATAATCGCGCGGTTGCAAGGTGCCCGTGGCGGTGACCAGGTTTTCGATATCGCCACGCTGGACAATCGCCGTGGCATGCACAACGCTTTCCTCGCCATCGCGCAGCAATAACCAGATAAGCATTCCGGCAATAACGAAAGCACTCAACATCAACCATTTTCGATGACGCAAGCGTTGAAAATTATTGCGAAAATTTTCAAACAAAGTGGGCATACATATGATCCATAAAAATAAACTTTACGATGTATCCAGAAGCCATCTCAAAAATTGGTTGGCGAAACTCAGGCGAGGCCGCCAAATGATTTTTGAGATAGTTTCTAGTAGACGTCGCGACAATAGCGTTCATTATCAGCCAGCGTTTCCAGCATTTCTTCCCCGAGAATTTCCGTCAACACCTCATCCACCCCTTGTGCCATCCCTTCCAGACTACCGCAGACATAAATAGCCGCACCTTCGTCGATCCATTGCCGGATCACTTCACGTTTTTCCAGCAACAGATGCTGTACATAGCGCGGCTCGCGTTGATCGCGGGAAAATGCCAGATCAAGGTGCGTGAGATAACCCTGCTTTTTCCATGCTAGAATTTCATCGGCAAAGAAAAAATCATTAGCCAGGGTTCGCTCACCAAAGAGTAACCAGTTACGTCGATAACCGGCACGGATACGCGCACGCAGATGCGCGCGTAAGCCCGCAAGGCCAGTACCATTCCCCACCAGGATTATTGGCCGATCATCGGTGGGCGCATGAAAGCGTTGGTTTACCCGTACCCGTAAAGCAATGTCATCGCCGGCTTGGGCGTAAGCCGTTAGCCAACCGGAACCGAGGCCTAAGGTGTTTTCGGACAACTGCACTTGACGCACAATTAAATCGAGCGTGCCATCTTCCGGCAATGACGCAATGGAATACTCCCGGTGCGGTAACTCCGGTAATTGACCAAGTAAATCTTCAACGGATAACGAACGATAATTTTCGAACGAATGCTCAGGCAAACGGCGACGCATCAGCAGCTGCTCAAGTGACATGCCGGTATCAGCCACGCGGGCGTAACCGTCGAGCGTTAATTCGCGCAGGAATTGTCTTACCCGTGCCGGAGGATTGCAGGGACCAATCTCGGCAATATCGCCGGCCTGCCATTTGCCTGGTGCTATAACTTCTTTAGCGGGTTGCAATTGTATATGGTAGGCGGGATGACCCGGACTATCGGGATTCAAACAGGTTCGCGCGCGTAAACACCAGTTTTCATACCCCGGTTGGCTCCAGTCTGCAAAATGTGTCTGCCCACTGAGTTGCCCGAGATAATATTGCCAATGGCGCAACGCACTTTCATCCTGCTTATCCACTTCCACCACATCAAATAATGATGTGGCACCCCGATGATGCAAGCCATGATTCAACGCATGACCAAAGCCACAAAAATGGCGATAGTCGCGATCACCCAGCGCTAAGATACCGAATTGCAAATGCGCCAGCGCCGCATCATTTTTTTTCAGATAACGCCGCAGAAATGCAGCACCAGTATCTGGCGGTTCACCTTCACCATAGGTACTCACCACAAACAAGGTTCGAGCAGTTTGCGCAAGTAATGACTCATCCACCTTGTGCAGCGACAGCAGCTTGCAGGAAAGCCCGGCCTGTTCCAGTTGCAGTACACTCTGTTGCGCAAGTTTTTCAGCGTTGCCGGTTTGGCTGGCGTATGCGACAAGGATCGCATCTTTCCCTATGCCGCTATCGCTTTGTGTTACGCGTTCGCGCTGACGGTACTTGATCCAGCACAGCAGGCAGAGCGCGATGTAAACCACAATGACTGTAATCGCTAAAAAATAACGCACACCACTCACCTTTGTTATTTCGGGATCTTATTCTCCCGAATAAAAACCCCGCCATAGCGGCGGGGTTTGCGTCGGCCAAAGCCAGTTTAAAACAATTGCTCACTCAGAAAAGGGTTTGCACATTGTTTTGACATTTCACCAATTATTCAGGCAGAACCTCCAGGGTCGCCACGTAGGCACCACGTCGCTGCTTCGCCGGTTTTTTGCCCTTGTCATCACTGTATTCCGCGTTTAACCAATACATACCGGCTTCCGGCCAGGTAATGCTGACTTTACCTTTCTTATCAGTCTCCACCTCAATAGCTGCCTGTTCATTGCGATAACGCATACCGCCGGGAATAGCCGTCACCTTGGCACCGACTGCCGGTTTGCCATCAATCAAAAAAATAAACTCGGCGGTTTCACCGGCAAACAAGTCATTCGGGTGAGTAATCGGCACCATCTCCAGACCGACCTTGGTTGGCTTTAAAACACTGTCGCTGGGAGAGCCAGCTGTAACAAAGGTTTCTATACGATGAGACGATTGGGATATTTGCAAATTTTTAGCTTTTTTGGGGACTTCTTTTTCGAAGCCTTCCTGCGTCGGCGTTACACCGCGTTGCGGCCAGAAACGGCGTTCACCCTCTTCGGTTTCCCAACGGGCATTCAGTCCACTGCTCGCATAAAACACTTTGTAAGTGCCGCTCTGGGAAAGGTTCACATCAAAGGTGCTACGGTATTTTCCTGTGGCAGCATTTTGCAATTCAACGTTCTTTCCGTCTGGCCCGATGGCTTCCAAGCGCTGGTAACCCAGAGGAACATGATTCACATGGAAAATATCATTGGATACCGCCGCGTCAAAGGTTACCCAGACGTCTTCTCCCGACAGCACGGTGGCTGAAGGCGTAATCCAGGCACGGTGGCCGTGGGCCGTCATGGAAACGGTCAAACCCAAGGCGAATACAGAAGCGAGTTTTGCGATTTTATTCATAAGAAAATTCCTTTGCGAAACATCAGTCAATTATTTATTGGCGATAGGTAAAAAATCGGTGATAAAAAATGGCTCAACATCACGGGTTCAACGTCAGCTGAAATACGCCCAGTTCGTTTTTGCCTTGAGCTTTCAAGGTTTCCTGTTTTTTTGGCGGCCACTGGAACGGAATTTTCAACAGTTCGCGTCCACCGACTTCACGTGCGGCTTCAAGAATCAAGGTGTAGTCACCGGCGGGTAATTTACCCAGCGGTTCGACACCTTCCGCAAAGGTAACCGTATGGGTACCGGGAGCACGGGTTGCGCCGCTGACGCCATCTACCGGCATATCCAGCTCGCGCCCGCTGCGACGCCACCATTGGCGCATATCCTTCAGCCAGTCTTCACCTTTATCTTCTTTCATCTCCACGTCATACCAGACGGCGAGGTTGATGACTTTTTTATCTTTGTCTTCCACCCATAAGGCGGTGTAAGGGCGATGGTATTCCGCTACATCCAGACGCGGAATTTCCAGTGAAACAGCCAATTCACCAGCGAAAGCAGCCGTGGACATTATTGCCAGGAACAGAGCAAACAGACGCGAACACATAACGCACTTCTCCATGAAAAAATATTTAATGAATAAACAAGATGGCAAGTAGCAACGGAATAACCAACCCCAGGCCCACCATCGGCCAGGTCGTCGGGCGGCTGCCAGCGTGGCGGTAGAGCAACACCAAGCCGGTGATACAAAAAATCATGCACGCAACGGCGAACACATCGATAAACCAGAACCACACCACACCGGTGTTGCGCCCTTTGTGCAAATCATTGAAATAGGAGACCCAACCGCGATCAGTTTTTTCGTAAAAGAGTTCGCCGCTGGTGATATCAATGGTTAACCAGGCATCGCCACCGGGGCGCGGCAGGGATACATAAATTTCTTCATCGCTCCATTCGGCCAATCGATCGTGTGTGCGAATGGCGTGTTCCGTGTTTAACCACTGCACGAGGTTTTCTGGCAGCGGCGCTTTTTCTTCATCCGGTATGACCATAGGCTGCAAAAGCTCTGCGGGAACCTCTGCCTCGATAGTGTCTATCTGCGGTTTTACCTGAATCTGTGCGGCGTGGTTGAGCGTAATGCCGGTAATGGCAAACAGGAGCATGCCGATCAAACACACGGCTGAACTGATCCAGTGCCATTGACGAACGGTGCCGAGCCAAATAAAACGCGATGGATTTTTTTGATTCATCAAGGTTATACATCCGCCCATTGCCGCAGCAGATTATGGTAGTGGCCCGTCAAGCCGAGCACTTCTGCCGAATCACCCATTTGCTGACGCAGTGACTGAATATTGCAATCCAGTTCATGCAGCATGTTGCGTCGCCAATCGTCGCGCACCATGCTCTGCGTCCAGAAAAAGCTGCACAGACGTTCACCCTGAATCACGGGTTCGACTTTATGCAAACTTGAGGAGGGATACAGAATGACATCTCCGGCGGGGAGCTTTACTTCATGAGTGCCGTAAGTATCCTGCACCACCAATTCACCACCTTCATAATCATCGGGTTCGGTTAAAAACACGGTGGTGGAAAGGTCAGTGCGCAAACTCAGATTGTTGAATGGCAGTTGACGAACAGCGCCATCGACATGAAAACCGTAATGTTCACCGCCGCTATACACATTGAATAATGGCGGCACCGAACGCAGTGGTAAGGCGGCCGACATAAACAACGGGCTGCTGTATAGGCGTTGCAGGATCAATTCGCCCAACTCACGTCCGACTGACGACTCAACCGGCAGTTGGCGATTGCGTTTGACCTGAGCGCCCTGCACTCCCACGGTCGCCCGGCCATCAATCCATTCTGCCTCCGCCAGGCGCGCTCGGCATGCCGTCACTTCAGCTTTACTCAGTACTTCGGGTATGTGAATTAACATATAACTCGCCCTGACAAGCGCGCCCGCACAGAAGGCGGGCGCACGAATAAAACGCGACGGTAATACCTGAGCGTACTAATCACAACCTTTCTGAAATCAGAACTGGAGATCGGCACTGAGCAGGAAGGTACGAGACATACCCGGATTGTAGCGATAGCCGCTCTTATTGATAGCAGCCACATATTCTTCGTCACCCAGGTTGTAAGCGTTCAATCGCACCGTCAGGTTGTCGGTCACCTCGTAGGAAACCACAGCATCAATTACCGTGTAGGAATCGGTGATGGCCGGCGTTCCAACAGCACCGTCAGTACCTCTGTGCAAACCGGCGGTGTAGCGCGCACCACCACCGATGGTAAGACCGAAGGGGAAACGGTAGCTGGTCCAACTGGTGAAGGCTTCGTCCGGGGTATAGGTCAGATTATTGGTACCGTCCGCCGCTATCTCCGGTCCATTTTCCACCTCGGTGGTCATGTTGGTATAGCCAGCAGTAATTTGCCAATTCTCGGTAATGTTGCCGACTGCCGATAGCTCAATACCTTCAACCACTTTCTCGCCTGATTGAGTCGGATTACCTTCGTCATCCAGGTCCTGCGAATTGATTTCGTTGGTGACATCGGTGCGGAATAACGCAAGATTCAATGATAAAGCTTCTTTATACACATCCCACTTGGTGCCCACTTCAAAGGTTTCCGCTTTTTGTGGGTCCAGGTTTGGATTGTTGGCGTTGCTGGCCGAATCGCTGAGCTGGAAGTTTGAGCCGCCGGGCGGTTGTTGCGAAATAGCATAGTTGGCGTAGATGCTGGCAACCTCGACGGGTTTATAAACTGCACCCAACTTCCAGTTAACCAGTGTGTCTTCTGCTTCACCATCAAACGTGTTCACAATACTGCCCACTGGCGCGCCATTACAGGGAACTGCACCCCGGCCCGTGCCGTTATTACAGACGGCATTGCTGTTGTATTCCGTTGTGTAGCGATCAGCACGTACACCGCCGGTCACCAGGAATTGCTCGCTGAACTTCACAGTATCGAATACGTAAAATGACACAGTGTCAGTCTGGCCTTCACTGTTGGCGCCGCTGCGCGACGAGGTCAGATCGCCAGTATCGTTCCAGTCCGGGTTGTACAGATTGACCGCGGGTCGGCTACCGGTGGTGGCGACACCGTAACTGATTTGTTTTTCACGGGTCAGCTCTACGCCGGTGCTCAGGTTGTGTTCAATGGTGCCAGTGTTGAAGTCAACACGCAGGTTGAGCTGATCAGTCACAATTTCGTTTTTAATATCTTTAAAGGTGTTAGTACCGCGAGCCAGGGTGTAAGTGGTTAGATCATTGACGTCGGTCCACCGAATGTTGCCTGTCGGATTACCATCCCCATCCACGCCTCCGGTACTCATGAACGCGGTGAGCAGATAGTCCTGCTCGGTCTCGCCCCAACGCAGGCTGTTAGTTAATGTCACCTTGTCAGAGAAGTCGTGCTCGATACGAAGCGTCGCCATCCTGGCTGTAACGTCATCGTGATCATCGCGCATACCGTAGAAATTTTCTGAATCAACCGGTTGCCCAACAAGCTGCTCAAGCCCCGGCTGCGGCTCCCAGTGAGGCAGACCAATCGTGGGAACATAACCGTCCGGGATGTTTTCCTGCTCTACATACAGCAGATTCACGTAAGCGCGGGTAGCACCGTCCAGGCCAAAACCCAGGGACGGGGCAATACCAATACGCTTGTTGTTTACGTGATCGCGACCGGCGACATCGCTGTCCTGCCACATCAGATTCAGTCGCAATGCACTGCCGGGTATGCTCAAGGCTTGATTGATATCCGCCGTTACACGGTTCTGTTCGTCAGTACCCGTGGTAACCGTACCGGATATGGCATCTTCGAGATAAGCCTGCTTGCTGACCAGGTTAATAGCCCCGGTGGGTGCACTCCGTCCGTTATCCGTACCAGCCGGCCCCTTCTCAACCTCGACCTGCTCGATATTGAACAAATCGCGCGAGATAGAACCCAGATCGCGAACGCCATCCACAAACAAGCTGTTTGAGGTATCGAAGCCGCGCATATAAATCGCATCACCGGTCGTCGTGTTGCCGTTCTCGCCCGCATAAAAGGTGCCGACACCGGCACTGTTGCGCAGCGCTTCGGTCAAGGTCGTCGCGCCTTGTTGGGTAAATACCTGGTTGGTGATGACCTGGATAGTTTGTGGGGTGTCACGTAGCGGCTGCGTAAACTTGGGGGAGCTGACCGTTTCGGCCTTATAAGGTGATTTGACTGCATCAGCTTGGATCTTCACGGTATTCAGGGCTTTCGGTGCCTCATCCTGAGCGACCGCCAATCCCGACGAAGCCAGTAACATCGCGGAAGACAGCGCGGTGGTGGTCAGTCGCGTAGCAGATGAATGTTTCTTGGAGACAATGTGTGTGGCGGCAGGCTTGGATGAGTTCATGATGGTCCTTGAATAATAATGAGACGCAAAGAAGAATAATGCGCGCATATTAACGAGAATCACTTACAACATCAATGATAATTATTCTCAGTAAAAATAAATATCAGCGCCAGGAAAAGGATCAGGTAAAGGCCTATGCAGAAAGAAAAACACCGCTAATCAGCGGTGTTTTCGGAAAGCATGGGGAGAAAATGGACGAGAGATTAAATATAAGCGTTCGAACGATCCGTATGATCCGTCACATCGCGAATGCCTTTTAACTCAGGCAGTTTGTCCATCAGTTGTACTTCGATGCCCTGCTTCAGCGTCACAGCCACGGCACCACAGCCCTGGCAGCCACCGCCAAACTTGAGTACCGCAATCATATCCTCAGTCACTTCAACCAGGCTCACATTGCCGCCATGGGCGGCCAGGCTCGGATTGACGTCGTTGTACAACACATAATTGATGCGATCTTCCAGCGGGCTGTCGTCAGTCACCCGGGGCATCTTGGAGTTGGGCGCACGGATGGTCAGTTGGCCACCCATGCGATCCGGTGAGTAATCGACCTTGGCTTCTTCGAGATACGGGAGGCTGCGAGCTTCAAAATGGGCTTTAAAGCCATTGAGCTGCACCACCTCATCGCCTTCTTTTTCCTCACCGGGACGACAATAGGCGATGCAGGTTTCCGCCTGGGGCGTACCTGGACTGGCAACAAACATACGAATGCCGATGCCATCGTTATCCTTCTGCTTGTCCAGCAACTCTTTGAGATATTGCTGGGCCGATTCGGTGATTTCTACGTTAACACTCATACCTGCTGCTTAACCCCGGATTACCTGATTAATTTAGTCGGGTATTCTACTGTAAAGCCGCCGGCTAAAACACTATGTATTTGCAATCGGCTCGATAGCCAGGACCACGCTTAATTCAAGGTGGCACGCAGGAACGCCAGCATATCGTCCAACACCGGGACTGCATCTTTCTCGAAACAAGTGCCTGAATGTTTATTGCAACCACCATCCATAAAACCATGGCCGCGACCGGGATAAATCTTATAGGTCACCGGCTGGTCGGCTTTTTTCAACAGCTCCACGTAATGCCCTACCATCGCCGGCGTCGTGAGCGTGTCTTTTTCAGCAACGTGGATAAATTGCGGGGGTAGCTGATAGTCCTTGGCATCCGGGATGTTGTAGATCGGCGAGACGGCTTTGTAGTGCTCGGGATGATCCTCCAGCTTGATATCCTTACCGAAGATACCGCGGGGCTCCGCCCCGGCGAACTTCCAGAAAACATTGGACGGCTTCTCAAAACCACCCTTCACTGCCTCGTAAAGATCAAAGGCGCCATAGCTGATAATGGCCGCCTGGACCTTCAAGCCATCGCGTCTCGCCACCTTTTCTGCCGTCTTGCCTTTGGGCAGGTAGGTAGGTTTAAAACCCAGACTTTTGCCTTTAAAACCGTTGCTTTCCAGCTTGCGGCCGCTCATCAGGATCATTGCGGTCAAATGGCCCCCGGCACTGTCGCCGGTGATAGCAATCCGGGTGGGGTCGCCGCCATAGCGGGCGATATTGTCTTTTACCCACAGTAAGCCACCGAAAGCGTCTTCGACCATCTGGTTCAGGGTCGTGGTGTTGTCGTTATCCGGCAGCAGCCGGTAATTCATATTGGCTACCACAAACTCGCCGTGGGAAGCGATGTATTCGGACATGGCCGTCATGGGGGAGTTATCGTTAATCAGCCAGCCGCCGCCGTGATAGATCACCAGTACCGGATAGGCCTTTTTACCTGTTTTAGGCACATAGATGTCCAGCGTCAGCGGGATACCCTCGGGCTTGGCCCACTCGATAGCTTTATGAGTCTGGAATGCATGGGGCTCGGTATCCGCCAAAGCCAGAGAAGCAAACACGGCTAACAACAGACTCAAAAACCATGTGGGGACAAGATTATTCTTATTCATCGCAAAACTCCGTTGATTGGACGTAACACTGGCAGGACAGAATAGCTAGAACAAAGGCCGTTATAACTAGAATAAAAGCCGTTATAAAAAGAGCCGTTATGACAAGGATAGTTAACCTGCTCCGTCTGTTCTATTCACCGAGGGAAATTTGTGACATTTGTAATATCCGGCCAGCGCGCGCGACCCGAGGGCCTGCTAACAGTCATTATCTGGTAGAATCGGCGGCATTTTTTCTGTCCCACAATCTTTTTCGGTCGACTGCTTTTTCAGCCGGCCCTCGCGAAACAACAGGTTTTTCATGAGCATATCCCCCGAGCGCCAGGCCCGTATCGCCGCCCTTCACCAGGCCATTCAACAACGCATCCTGATTCTGGATGGCGGCATGGGCACCATGATCCAGAGCTACAAATTAAAAGAAGCCGATTATCGCGGCGAGCGTTTTGCCAATTACCACATGGACATTGCCGGCAACAACGACTTGCTTTGCATCACCCAACCTGGCGTGATACGCGAAATCCAGCGCGCTTACCTGGATGCCGGCGCCGACATTCTCGAAACCAATACCTTTAACTCCACCCGTGTTTCCATGGCGGATTACGAGATGGAGGACTTGAGCCACGAATTAAATTTTGCTGCCGCCAAACTGGCTCGTGAATTATGCGATGAAGTGACGGCGCTGAATCCGGCCAAACCGCGCTTCGTTGCAGGCGTGCTCGGGCCGACCAGTCGCACCTGCTCCATTTCGCCGGATGTGAATGATCCAGGCGCGCGTAACGTGACGTTTGATCAATTGGTAGAAAATTATCTGGAATCCGTTGACGGTCTGGTAAAAGGCGGCGCGGATTTGATTTTGATTGAAACCATCTTCGATACGCTCAACGCCAAAGCCGCCGTGTTCGCGGTAAAACAATATTTTGATCAGATCGGTTTTGAATTGCCGATTATGATTTCCGGCACAATTACTGATGCCTCCGGCCGTACATTGTCCGGTCAAACCACCGAAGCCTTTTACAATTCCCTGGCCCACACCCAGGCTTTCAGCATGGGTTTGAATTGCGCGTTGGGTGCAAAAGAATTACGCCAATACGTGCAGGAACTATCGCGCGTGGCGGAGTGCTATGTTTCCGCCCACCCAAACGCCGGCTTACCCAATGAGTTTGGTGAATACGATCAAACGCCGGAAGAAATGGTGGCCATTGTTGAAGAATTCGCAGCCAGCGGATTTCTAAATATTATCGGCGGTTGTTGCGGCACCACACCGGAACATATCAAAGCCATTGCTGATGCGGTTGCCAAGTACCCGCCGCGCGCGATTCCCGACATCGAACCTGCCTGTCGCTTGTCCGGACTTGAACCTTTCAACATCACCAAAGATTCGCTGTTTGTGAACGTCGGCGAGCGCTGTAACGTGACCGGCTCAGCGCGCTTTAAACGTCTGGTCGTGGAAGAAGATTATGCCACCGCACTGGAAGTCGCCCTGGAGCAAGTCGAAAACGGCGCGCAGGTGATCGACATCAACATGGACGAAGGCATGCTCGATGCCGAAAAAGCCATGGTGCGTTTTTTGAATCTGATTGCCGGCGAACCGGACATCGCGCGCGTGCCCATCATGGTGGACTCCTCCAAGTGGGAAGTGATCGAAGCCGGCCTGAAATGTATTCAGGGTAAACCCATCGTTAACTCCATCAGCCTGAAAGAAGGTGAAGAAGAATTTCTGCACAAAGCCAAACTGTGTATGCGTTACGGTGCAGCCGTTGTGGTGATGGCGTTTGACGAAACGGGCCAGGCCGATACCCAGGCGCGTAAACGTGAAATTTGTGAACGCTCTTATCGTTTGCTGGTGGATAAGCTCGGTTTTCCGCCGCAGGATATTATCTTCGACCCGAACATTTTTGCGGTCGCAACAGGTATTGAAGAACACAATAATTACGCCGTCGATTTTATCGAAGCCACCCGCTGGATTCGCGCCAATCTGCCCCACGCCGGTATCAGCGGCGGTGTGTCCAACGTGTCTTTCTCGTTCCGTGGGAACAACCCGGTGCGCGAAGCAATTCACTCGGTCTTTTTGTATTACGCGATCAAAGCCGGGATGAATATGGGCATCGTCAACGCCGGTCAGTTGGCGGTGTACGATGATTTGCCGAAAGAACTGAAAGATAAAGTTGAAGATGTGATTCTTAACCGCACCGCTAACGGCACTGAAGCACTGCTGGAGATTGCGGAAAAATATCGCGGCGACGGTTCCACCGGTGAGAAAAAAGAAGACCTTGAGTGGCGCAGCCTGCCCATTGCAAAACGTATTGAATATGCTTTGGTAAAAGGTGTGTCAACCTACATCGAAGCGGATACCGAAGAAGCGCGGCAATTTTACCCTCGCCCGCTCGATGTTATCGAAGGGCCGCTGATGGACGGTATGAACGTGGTCGGCGATTTGTTCGGTGCCGGTAAGATGTTTTTGCCACAAGTGGTGAAATCGGCGCGGGTGATGAAACAATCCGTGGCTTATCTACAGCCTTTTATTGAAGCGGAAAAAACCGAAGCCTCCAAACCCAACGGCAAGATCCTGATGGCCACGGTAAAAGGCGACGTGCATGATATCGGCAAGAATATTGTGGGCGTGGTGTTGCAGTGCAATAACTTCCAGGTCGTTGATCTGGGCGTGATGGTGCCCTGCGAAAAAATCCTCGACACCGCCGTGCGCGAAAATTGCGACATCATTGGCCTGTCCGGTTTAATTACCCCATCGCTGGATGAAATGGTCTTTGTCGCGCGCGAGATGGAACGTCTGGGCATCGACAAACCGCTCATGATCGGCGGCGCAACAACATCCAAGGCCCACACGGCGGTGAAGATCGATCCGGCCTTTAAACTGAACCAGGTGGTGTATGTTCCCGACGCCTCGCGTGCCGTCGGCGTTGCCAGCACGCTATTGTCCGATGAACTGCGCCCGACATTTGTTGATAACCTCAAGCAGGAATATGTGCAGGTCCGCGAACGCAATGCCAATCGCAAGCCGCGTGGCACCGTGCGTACTTATCCTGAAGCGATCGACAAAGGCCTGAAGCTCGATTGGGATCATTACACGCCGCCAACACCCAGCTTTACCGGCATCAAAGTGTTTGAAGACTATGACCTCAACACGCTGGTCGACTTTATCGACTGGACGCCTTTTTTTATCAGTTGGGATCTTGCCGGCAAATACCCGAAAATTCTCGATGATGAGATTGTCGGTGAAGCAGCACGCAACCTGTTCGACGATGCGCAAAAAATGTTGCGCAAACTGATCGATGAAAAACTGATTCGCGCCAACGGTGTCATCGGCTTCTGGCCAGCGAATACTGTTAATCACGATGACATCGCCGTCTATGATGAGAACGGAAAACAAATTTCAACCCTGCATCACATTCGCCAGCAACATCTGAAACAGGGAATGGAAAGCAAACCGCACTTCTCACTGGCAGATTTCGTTGCGCCGAAAGAAACCGGAAAATCGGATTACGTAGGCGGCTTTGCGGTAACTGCCGGCCTCGGAGCCGAAGAGCTTGCCAAGCAATATCAAAATGCCGGCGATGACTACAACAGCATCATGGTCAAAGCCCTTGCGGATCGCTTGGCAGAAGCCTTTGCCGAACATCTGCATCAACGTGTGCGCAAAGAATTCTGGGGCTATGACCGCGAAGAAAATCTCGATAACGAGTCACTGATTAAGGAACAGTACAAAGGCATCCGCCCTGCCCCTGGCTATCCTGCCTGTCCGGATCACACGGAAAAATCGACGCTCTTCAAATTGCTCGACGCCGAGAAAAATACCGGCATCACGCTCACCGAACACTTCGCCATGCTCCCCACCGCGGCCGTATCCGGCTGGTACTTTTCGCATCCGGAATCCGTTTATTTCCCCACTGGGAAAATAGAAAAAGATCAGGTGGAGAGTCTGGCGGAAAGAAAGGGAGTGAGCGTGCAGGAATTGGAGCGGTGGTTAAGTCCGGTGTTGGCGTATTTTCAGTAAAGCATTGGGGAAATTATTATTTTAAACCAGGAAAGACAATTAAAGGTATTTGCCATGAAAATAGAAACCCTTGAGCTCGAAAATTTCAAGATATTTGAAGAAGCTAACATTGATTTTAAAAAAATTACACTTCTAGCAGGAGCGAACAGCGCGGGGAAGACCACTATCCTTAACGCTCTCGCATCGATTATTCAACACAAAAACTCAACCCCTTTTCCATTCAATTACCATAACTACGGAGAAAACGTTCACCTAGGGGGTTTCAAAGACATCATCAATAATGGTGACATAAACAAAGACTTGAAATTAGCCATCAGATTCAAGCATAACGATTCAAGCGCATTCCTGTCTGGAAAATTTTCATATTGCAAAAAGAACTGCAAGATAATCGCAAAAGAAATAATTCTGGAGTTTGATTCCAGAAAGATAGAGCTGAAGAAAACCGAAAATCTTTATGAAATATTCAAAACGGTAAAAAAAATCGATAGCTCAAGCCTTGAAGAAAAAGTAATGAAGACAATGCTTTCTTCAATTTCTTCAGCGCTAGCAGAATTCGATATCTCCAAAAAAAACACTAATAGCAGCAGAAAAAAAGTCCAGGACTTTGAGAAAGAGATAGAAAAATCATTTCAATCCAGCAAGGAGTGGCAAAAAATTTCAGTTAAAAAGGATAGCGATCTTCTATCTACAATTGATGGAAATGTGATATACACCCAAGAAATAGCGAACTTTAAAAAATCTATTAGCAATCTAGACAACCATACAACCTATATTGGACCGATACGTCCGTATCCGTCTCGGCATTATTTCCTACAGTATGCAAATGAAAAGCTTGATTCTTTAGGCAGTAACTCTTTCCAAAGGCTTATTGACTGGGCAAACACGGAACAATCGAAATTTAAGAAAGTAATATCAGATTTAAAGTTCCTAAAATTGGCGGATAAACTGTCAACATCTACAATAAAAGAAGAACTTATAGAACTAGCAGTAAATCCCTGCGATCAAACACAAAATGTAAACATTAGCGATGCCGGATTTGGATTATCTCAAATACTCCCAATACTTATTGCCAATGTTGCAGCAAAAAACGGTAGCACATTACTGATAAATCAGCCTGAAGTTCATCTGCATCCCTCTTGCCAAGCACAACTGGCCAACTATTTCTCCAAAGAGTCTCAAAGCAAAAACTTTATAATAGAAACGCATAGCGAATATCTTATAAATAGATTCAGAATTCTAGTTCAGCGAGGAGACATAAAAGAAGAGGACATCAGTATTGTGTATATAGACAGAGACAAAAGTGGTGCAAAAATACACAATATCGACATTTTACAATCAGGCTCTTTACGAGGCGCACCTAAGAGCTTCTTTGAAACTTACTATACAGATATAAACGAACTTATTCTTGGCTCATAAGGACTTTAAATGACAAGCATAGTTATAGACACATGCGTAATGTCTTTATATGACACACCAATGGATCCAACATATAAGGATCTTTTTAGTTGGCTTTTTGAAAATGGTACTTTGGTGATTAGCCAACACCTTTTGAATGAATACAATCGCAGCAATAATTACAAAATATTTGTATTGTTAGAACATTTAATGCGGCATGAGGAACACAAAAGACTAGTCAAGATACCAAACGATCAGATTAACCAATTTAAGGAAGATAAAAAATTCAAATACACATGTAATCAAGAAGATATTAATAACGCGAGGCTAGTTTTTCTTTCAGAAAGAAAAAAACTTATAACACATGACAAACCCCTTACCACAGATGTCAATAAGTTTAAAAAAGTAGATGGAATAAAACCTAAAGCAACGAAGCAGCCATCAACGGATTTCTACTCTTAGGCTGAGAAATTAAAAAGCTTTTTTAACTCCCTTACCGGGCTGTCTCGTCAAAGGAATGACGACCAACCTTTAATAAGCATTGAGGCGTAATCAGCCTCAGATTCACTGACCATATGAAAACAACCTCTTTAACAGGATTTGGCTCGATCCGAAGCCCCATCAAAATCTACATTGCCAATCGCCCACCCATTGATAATTACCCGACCATGCAGGAACTGCGTGGCATGCTGCCGGGTGAAATTGATCACATTGTCAGGCACACCAGTAATCACTGGCGAAAAGTGTTTAATGTGTACGCGAAATTCCTGTTCGATTGGCAGGCGCAAACATCAAACAATGTGTTAACCCGTTGGCAGGATTATCGAGAACAAGCGCTGTTTCAGGATAATTCTGTCGCTTCACTGCTTTTTACACCGCCCCAGTTTGACGACGCAACAGCGCGCTTTCATATCGTAGCGGGAAAAACCTACGCGGCTTCATTAAACCCGCCGCCTTTGGTATGGATAGATCAATACTTTGCGCTTAACCGGGAACATCAATTAATTGTCAGCCCCTACCCGGATTATCGACAGTTATCCAACGACCGCATTATGACGTTGATTACCCTGATGAAGTCTGTTGCTAATCCCACATAAAAATCTTAAAAAAAATAACTGCAATTAGAACTGAAAAATATTTCGACACTGTTACAAAATCAGTTTATTCGTCATTTTTTTTGGTGTACATTCGAAGCGTATGTCGATCCACATCTCATATTTCAGAGAGGGCAACGACCATGGAATGCGCTGCAATTAACTTACCTACCTACGAGTCACTGCAGGAACGTTATTTAAACTTTATGAATCAGTCGACTGTTCAGCACTTTATTGGTGCGGGAGGTACAGTCACTATTGCCGCAGAAGCGCGCGACTTACATCAGGTAAATGCGTTAGCGCTCGCAGGGCATCGGCATTTTGCGGAAAAATACTGGCAGGAAAGTGAGAAAAAATATGTGCACCCTCACAACCTGCATCTGCACTATTTTGGGGTTTTGCAATCCAATAAAATCCGCCGGATCATGCAGCACTTTCATCATATTGAAGGCATAGCGAGTAAACGCCAGGCGGATATCGTTGCGCGACTATTGCGTGAAGAACCGGAATCGTTAAAGACACAAAAGTTTTTCGTGCAATTAAATATCGGCAAAGAGCCAAGCAAAAATGGTATTGCGCCAGAAATTGCACCAGACCTTATCGAACATTGCCTCATTCTGAATCTTCCCCTCACAGGTTTAATGGCTATTCCGCCCAAAGCGGATGCACCCGCGCCCCACTTCAACGCATTGCGTAAGCTTGCCGACCATTACGGTTTGCCGCATTGCCAGATGGGTTTCAGTAATGACTATGCTATTGCTATTGATTGCGGGGCTACGCACATCCGCATTGGCACGGCTATTTGGGGAGAGAAGTATCCGGCAGGATATAAAAGCATGATGGCTCCCGCTGCGTTTACGCAGGAGTCCTCAGCTGCGGTAACTCAAAAGTCCTCGGTCATGGCAACTTAGGACTGGCCAATAGATTGAAGGTCCTGACGGGTAAGCATTTCTTCCGCGTGTTCCAATCGTTGTTGTACACGCTGTATCAAGGCCGTGGTTGAGACACCGTCGGTATAAGATAAGACACCCAACATGTGGTCAGGCAAGTCAGGGCAATCGCGTCGCTTGGTCACCAACTCTTCTGTGCCGCAGCAAGCGAAGGCATAGATGGCGTAACCTTTTTCCTGCATAAATTCCGGCGTAATGATACGCGGCCCCTCTTCAGCCACCTCATCCACATAACGACACGCAGCAACCACCGCCAGTCGCTCCGCCTGATTCATCACGGGCTGCCGCTTGAAAGAACTGACACGCTCATCATCCACAATGTGTACAACAAGACGGTCACCTAATGCGCGCGCATTGCGCAAAAAATTTACGTGCCCCGGATGAAACAAATCAGCAACCATTTTCGTGTAAATAACCTTCATGATGTTTGCCCTATGATGAGTTCCTGCCAAAAGGTGCTGTGTGCGTAACGACTTTTTCCTATCGCCATCAATCGCATCACCGTATGCAAACGATTCCGATACAAGCTGTATGCCAACTCGCGGGTGAGACAATATTCAACAATCGGTTGGCTGAAATCGGTTAGCGGTGAGGTCAATACCCAGTGATGGTAATCCGTCTTACTGTGCCAATCCTGATAGTTTTCCGTGAGAAAAGCTTCTGGATTTTCCGGAACCCAGGCCACTATATCGTGAAACTGTGCGCGCTTTAACTCAAAGGCTGTGCGATTGCGAATCAGCAAGTGGCCGTAGCATTCTGCAAAAGTTTGCAACTTACCGTCAGATGGGTGAAAGAAAATAATATCGACAGGAATTTCTGTGCCGGGCACGGTCACTTTTAATCGACAAGGCCAAGGGTCTGGCTGATGGCTGTCGATGTGATAGCCCCGGTGTTTTAATATCGCGTGGATCTGGTTACAGCTGTGCTCTTCCAATAAAATACCGATATCCAGATCGGCATCGTGCTCCATAAAATCGCCTTCACGCAAAAAGCCCAGCAATACCCCGAAGCATAAAAAAGGTCGCACACCTTGCGCTTCAAGATCAGCAAGCACTTTGGTTAGCGCGTGATGTTTTTCGGCGCGGGTGAAATGTGCCAAGGGCGGCGTGTAAGGGCGCAATGCGGCAGCGCTCACACTTACCGGTCTGTTTGCCAGGCTATTGATGTGCGCAAATAATAAATCGCGCGCTGTTTCAGGATATCCGGAAGCCGCCAGCGCATCGTAAAAGAAGTGGCTGAGCTTTCGGTAACGAAAACCCTCCAGAAGATGAATTTGCCAGCGTACAAGCGCCGGTTTTTTTACCCAGAGTGCTGGAGCCAGCATCCATCGGGAAACGGTTTGGGTCAGCTTCGTTAACGCAAGATGTTGCGTGGGGGTCAGTATGCTCATGCCACTCCTGTTTTCGGGAAAATAAACACCGAATGAAAATTCAATATAACGTGGCCCTTGTTGGCAATTCAACCAGTCGATGGTGCTTTGTTAATTAACCAACCGATTGCTCATCCACCCGCTGGGGAATGACAAATAAACAAGGCGAGAAAAGCGGAAACCTGGTCTACACTGTCTGTGAATATTCCCTCATTCCCACTGCCTTCGTATACTGAACGCAGCATAAGATAATTTAAGTATAAGATAGAAAGAAACGAGGTTTTTTGGTGATAAGACAATTATTTGGCATTCGCTCCTTGCGCCAGCCAAATGCATCATACGGATTTGGGTTACCAAGGTTCATCTCGTGGTTTAACACCAACACAATTAGATATCGGTGCGCACGCTGCCTGCTTCTGCTTTTATCCTTTTTCTGCACAGCGCTGACGGCACAGGAACCCAGCTCACCCACACCGCCACCGAATTTAATTTTCAGGCATATTATTCCAGCCCAAACCGAAACCCTCGGGATGGTCGACAGTATTCACCAGGACGCCCAGGGGTTTATGTGGTTCGGCGGTGACAATGGTCTGGCACGCTATGACGGTTACAACCTCAAGATTTATCGCCACCACGAAAATAATCCACGCAGCCTCAGTTCCAACACTGTTCATCACCTGCTGCGTACCCGCAGCGGCCAATTGTGGATTGCCACCAGTGCGGGTTTGAATCGTTACAATCCGACCACCGATGACTTCTCCCGCTATAACGTTGCGAGCGAGGCCGGTGATTCCAATGATATTCGGGATATGCTGGAAGATCGCCAGGGCCGCTTGTGGCTGGCCAGCACCAGCGGCTTCTATCACTTTAATCCTGAAGAGCAGACTACCCAGGCAATCCGTGATCCCAACTTGCCAGAGGATACACAAATCGAGCGAATGGCCTGGGCCATTGCGGAGGATCAACAGGGTTTATTGTGGATCGGATACAACGCTCGCGGCGTTACCCGTTTTGATCCCGACAACAATCGCTTCCATCACTATCGCCACAATCCCGAAGCAGCCCCCGATGAAGATTCCGGCTTAACCCACAACAGTGCGCGCGAGTTGTTTGTCGACAGTCATAACCGCTTATGGGTTGGCACGCTCGGCGGCGGACTGCATCGTTATGATCGCGCCAGTGATCGCTTTGTCGCGGTGAAACACCACATTGGGGAAAAAAGCGATGCGGTCCTGGATATCAACGAAGACCAGCAGGGGTTGATCTGGCTTGGCGACGGAACCTCCCTGCATATCTTCAACCCCGACGACAACGATTACTCGCGCTTTCGTTTTTCCGAAGCGAATCCCAGCGGACCTGGTAACCATGTCGTGCGCAGTATCTATCGCGATATCAACAACGACATGTGGATCGGGTACTTCCCCTCCGGCGTGGACATGATCGATAAGCGCGCGTCGGTTTTTAATAATTACGGCCACAATCCTCACAACGAAAACAGCGTAGCCGATGGCGGCATATTGACCGGCTTTGAAGACCAACAGGGAAACCTGTGGATCGGGGCCGGCTTTGGCTTGAATTATTTTGAGCGGGACACGCAAACTTTCACACGCTTTGTTCACGATCCTGATGACCCCACCAGTATCAGTGGCAGCACCGTGTTATCGGTATTGGAAGATGCGCAACAGACACTCTGGGTGGGCACCTGGGATCGCGGTTTGAATCGTCGTGAAAAACACAGCGAGGTATTTATTCATTATTTACCGGCTGCCAAAAAAGCCGGCGCCATCGTTGGGCGTGAAGCCTGGGATTTATTAATCGATCAAGAAGGCACCTTGTGGGTCATTACCGAAGAGGCACTGAATCGCTATCATCCCGAGACGGATAGCTTTACCAGCTATCTGCCCAAACGCGAACAACTGAACGGCGATATCAAACTATACGGCCGCGTTTTGTTTGAAGACAGCCAGCAGAATTTGTGGGTGGGTGGCGTTCATGGCCTTTACATATTTGACCGTGCAAAAAATCAATTCACTAAACATTACCGTCAGGATGAACAAGACCCGACGTCCTTACATCACAACTTTGTATGGACCGTTTATGAAGACAGTCGCCAGCAATTGTGGATTGGCACCAACGGTGGCGGACTGCATCGACTGGACCGGAAGACCGATAAATTTATTCACTATGGTATAACCGAGGGCATGGTTGACCAGGTGGTCACCGGCATAGAGGAAGATGAACAGGGTTATTTATGGCTGAGTACGTTAAAAGGTTTGTCGCGCTTTGATCCGCGTGATGAAAGTTTTCGCCACTATGACAGCAACAGCGGTTTGAGCGGCAATCTGTTCAACCGCAATACACCGACACGGCTGCGCAGCGGGGAATTGTTTTTTGGCAACAGCAAAGGCTTCACGATTTTTCGTCCACAGGATCTTGACGTTAATCCAATCCAACCACCGGTGGTGTTGACAGATTTTCTGGTTTTTAACCAACCCGTTGCCATCAGTGAAGAGTCTCCCCTGCACAAGTCAATCAATACCACCAACCATATAACCCTTAAGCACAACCAATCGGTATTCTCGCTTGAATTTGCTGCGTTAAACTTTCGTTCGCCGGAGTTGAATCAGTATGCGTATTTATTGGAAGGCTTCGACAATGATTGGAACTACGTCGGCACCAGGCGCAGCGCCACCTATACCAACCTCAGCCCCGGTACTTACGTTTTTCGCGTAAAAGCCTCAAACAATGACGACGTATGGAATGAGGCGGGCGCCACTGTCACCTTGCATATATTGCCGCCGCTGTGGCGAACCTGGTGGGCCTACGCGCTCTACGCCTTGTTGATAACCGGATTAATCTACTGGTTTATCCATACGCAACAAATCAAGCTGGCCTATGAACGGAAGAAAGTGGAACAGGAAAGATCCCTGGTCAAACGTTTGCAGGCTTTGGATAAATTGCGCGATGACTTTCTTGCCAACACATCCCATGAGTTGCGCACGCCACTGCATGGCATTATCGGATTGGCACAATCATTATTAGACGGCGTAACCGGTAAATTGCCTGACGCTACCCGGCAGAACCTCGCCATGATTGTCAGCAGTGGTAAGCGGCTGGCGAACCTGGTTAATGACATTCTTGATTTTTCCAAGCTTAAAAACCAGAACGTCAAATTGCATCCCGGAATGCTCGATTTCCATACCCTGGTAGAAACAGTCCTTGCATTATCACGTCCGTTAATCAGCGATAAACCTCTACAGCTTTGCAACAAGGTACCGCGCGACTTACCGGGTATTTATGCAGATGAAGACCTGATGATTCAGATCATGCACAACCTGATCGGCAATGCCATCAAATTTACCGATCAGGGCGAGATTACTGTCACCGCTGATATTGAGGGAGAGTATGTGCGGGTGAATGTTATCGATACTGGCGTCGGCATTCCTGCCGAGCAATTGGACAGTGTCTTTGAAGCGTTTCATCAGGTAGAGGATTCCGAACGTCGCACCCAGGCCGGAACCGGCCTGGGCTTATCCATCACCCGCAAATTAATCGAACTGCACAGCGGCCAGGTGTTTGTGACATCAACACCGGGGGCTGGCTCCACTTTCGGTTTTACGGTGCCCTGGCAAGCGCGCACTATTGAATTTGCCGATCCGGTACCCGCAGCAGAAACCAGCGACATACGGGAAGAGCCGATTGCACAACCCGCCAACACGGAAGAAAATCTCGCGGTCTTTCACCAACAACTTGCCGAGGATTTTATCGCCAGGATATTGATCGTGGATGATGATGCCGTAAACCGTAAAGTCTTGTGCAATTATCTTTCGCTGAAACAATATCAAGTGCTGGAGGCCAGCAGCGGGAAAGATGCTATCGATTTGATCCAGCGCGAACAACCCATCGATCTGGTGTTGCTGGATATTATGATGCCGCACTTATCCGGCTACGATGTTTGCCGGCGTTTACGCGAGCAATACACGGCGCAGGATCTGCCGATTATTTTTCTTACCGCACGCACCCAACTACAGGATTTGGTTACCGCGTTTTCCCTTGGTGCCAATGACTTTTTACACAAACCGGTTGCGCGTGAGGAATTACTAGCGCGCGTCCATACACATTTACAACTACTGGACACTCACCGCCACCTGGATAAAAAAGTGGCCGAGCGCACCGCAGAACTGGATCAAAAAAACCAACGGCTAAAACACATGCAGGCGCATTTGCAGGACGTTAACCGCAAACTGGAAGAAGCCAGCTTGACCGATCCACTGACGGGTTTGCGCAACCGGCGCTTCCTCAATAAATTTATCGGTGCCGATACCGCTATCGTCGCGCGCAATTACGCAAATGCACACGCTGACAACAATGGCGCTTCGCCCATTGATAGCGATCTGGTCTTTATGCTGTTGGATCTGGATCACTTTAAACAGGTGAACGACCAACACGGCCATAATGCCGGTGATCAGGTGCTCGAACAACTGAGTGACGTGTTACGTGACGTACTGCGTGAATCCGATTATTTGATTCGCTGGGGCGGCGAAGAGTTTTTGTTGGTCATGCGTTTTTGCCTGCGCGAGCAGGCCGTTGAAATGGCTGAACGTATTCGCCAAACGATTGCGAATCATGCGTTCGCTATTGAATCCGGCGCAACGTTAAAAATTACCTGCTCTATTGGTTTCGCTCCCTACCCTTTTTACAGCAACAAACCAGCCGCACTATCATGGGAGCAAACCATCGATATCGCCGACCGCGCGCTCTACACCGCCAAACAGAACGGAAGAAATTGCTGGATCGGTGTTGAATCTGGCGTTAACGGTGCAAATTCCCCACTGCTCAACGACGAAGAGTTACTTATTGCCGAACAACAGGAAAAGATCAGGTTATTGCGCCGCTGACAACAGCGGCCGTAACAACATTGTTTTCAACAACCTGCCATTAATTTCATCCTTACTCCGCAGTTTTCCATTACACCGGTTGACAATCACTATAGAAAAGCAATAGCTTTAATGGACAACGTTGTCATAGAGTTTTTCTCGGCAATAACGCTAATTTGTATCACCGGGAAAGAGTTTTAAGACAGCGTTGTCATCGCATTTCCACGTTTTATGTGCAGTGGTTTTTTATACCGCTCTCTGCCGTCCCTCGACACAGAATCCGCACAAGGAAACGCCGTTATACCTCTCCAGCGCTTGCATCTTTGTCATCGGCCAATGGTGGTAGGCAATGACCTGCCGTGATCAGGCGTTTATCTAAAAATGTTTACATAATAAGAGGATATAAACATGATCAAAGCAAAGGCTTTCGCCTTGATGTTCATCATGAGTTTGTCAGTCGGTCAGGCTTACGCTTACAACTGTAGTGAATTAGTTCAGTACGCCGGTGGCAATTATTCCACCGGCAGCCTGGTAAAAAATGCCAATCATGCTTACCGCTGCACTGTCGGCGGATGGTGCACCGTTGGTGGACCTTACGAACCCGGCGTTGGTTGGGCCTGGCAACATGCCTGGGAAGATTTGGGTTCCTGTGACAATACATCCAGCGTGCCCAGCTCCAGTAGTTCAACTCCCAGTTCCAGCAGCTCAATCACCAGCTCAAGTGTGCCGCCATCCAGCTCAAGCAGTTCGACACCGGTGTCGAGCTCCAGCAGTTCGGTGGCAAGTTCAACATCCAGCACGGGCAACTGCCCTTCCTACGCGGCGGGCACCAGCTACCAGGCCGGCAGCGTGGTCACCAATGCCGGTGGCTATTACGCCTGCACTGTAGCCGGTTGGTGTTCCAGCGGTAATGCCGCATATGAGCCCGGCGTCGGTTGGGCCTACACGAGTGCCTGGTCATCGACCAATGCAGCTGCCTGCGGCGGTTCAGGCTCCAGCAGTTCCAATGGCAATAATGTTCCCGATGTTGGCTTCTGCGCGGAAGAATTTACCAGCGGAAAAATCTACAGCGCGGGAACCCATGTGGCCTATCAAGGCGTTGTGTATCGCGCGTTAGTTGATACTCACTCCATTCAACCGGGCAACACCGCTTATCCCGGACAATGGTCCGCGGCGGTTGGTTATGCTGATCCGGATCTGTGTCCGGTGCCGATTCCCAATAACATTGATTACGGTACACCGCAGCCAGTGACCGGCAATACCAATGCGGGTAACGTTAATCCAACCGGCGTCATTAATGCGGCGCGCATTTCGAATACACAATCCACCCTGCCCGGCCAGCAAGGCGGCATATCACCCGCAACGGATAACGGTGGTGACCACGGCGGCCTGGATGGCGACAATGGTGCGCGGGTTTCCAAATTGGTACCCGGAAATATTGCGTTGCAACACAATACTTACGATGTCACCAGTGGTACGGAAATCGTGACCTATATCGGTGACTGGGCTGTGTATGGACGCCGTTTTGATTTCACCAAACTCGCCGCCAGCAACTTGCACCGCATCGTTTATGGCTTCGCCGGTATTTGCTATCCCGCTGCCAGCAATGTGCAAGACGGCGGCTTCCCCACCTCCGCACCCGCAGCGGTTATGCGTAACTGTACGCAAAGTAATTTGCCGGATGGTGCGATGGCACTGGCCGATTTTGAGGCAGCGTTTGTACGCAATGTCGGTGTTGCACCCAATGGCGTAGTCGGCACAGAAAGCCAATACGAACTCGATCCGGCAAATGTCGGTGGTGTGTTCGGCGTGCTTTATCAACTGCGCGAACAAAATCCGCAATTGAAACTGGATTTATCCGTCGGCGGCTGGACGTTGTCAGAAGGTTTTTACTGGATGGCTGGCAACCCCACACGTCGCAAAGCCTTTGTGGATTCTATTGTGCACTTCCTCGAACGTTTTGATTTTGACGGCGTGGATATTGACTGGGAATATCCTGGCACCGATGGCTCGGTACCTGGTGCATCCAGCCCTGCTGACGACGCCAACTACGCCACGCTGATTCAGGAATTGCGCGCCGGCATGGATTGGTTGTCGAATAAGACAGGTAAATCCTATCGCTTGTCGTCTGCCATTCCGGCCGGATTAGGACGTCTGGAGAAAATCAATTGGGATAATGTGCATCCTTATATGGATCGATTGTATTTGATGACCTATGACCTGACGGGCGCGTGGGAGCGGGAAATTTCCCATCACACACCGCTTTACACCAACCCGAATGCGGTGGGTTCTTCGGCGGGCACTTCAGCAGACTGGACCATCAACTACATGAAAAGCCTGGGCGTACCGGCCAATAAATTAATGATCGGTGCCGCCAATTATCACCGCGCTAAAGCCACGGTGCCCGGTGACATCAGTGAGTACACCAATGGCTTAACAGGTTCGACAACCTACGGTGACCTGAATTGGACCGGTGCGGATCAGATATTGGGCATCGCCGGTGTCGGTTCCTGGGAGGCAGGTGTTGTGGAAGGTTATGATCTGTTCCAGAATTTTCTGGATCGCGATCTAAAACCGCGCAATGGTTACACACTTTATACCGACAAAACCGCCAATGCTGACTATCTGGTTCATGAAGGTATCGGCTCGTTTATCAGTATTGAAACGCCGCGCACCGTTGCGCTGAAGACTCAATATGCCAAAGACAATGGATTAGCCGGTATTTTCTTCTGGATGGCGGAACAAGATAACGGCTACAACCTCAACGCCGTTAATCATGTGTTAGGTAATGCGTTATTAAACAACCGTTCCGATGCTGCACCGCAACACCAGATTCCCGTTTGTGGTGCAAACCTCACAGCACAGGAATGTGAAAACTTGATGACACCCTTGCGTTAATAATACATAACACATTTCATCAATTACATTTCCGTTTTTCATTAGGCTCTCCCTATGGAGAGCCTTTTTTTTGCGTATTTGTTTATTAACCCGCCAGCCTCTTATAACACCTTTAGTAAAATTCGCGTTTTTTTAAAAAATAAGTTCTATTCTCGAAAAAAATCCAGTAAAAGTTAATCTGAACGACACATAGGATGTATGGCCATGAGAATTCTCTTAATCAATCTTGCTAAAGATGTCGAGCGACTGACATTTTCTCGCAGGCAGTTTGCGCAACAAGGTCTTGAGTTTGAACGGTTGGAAGCCACTAACGGACGCGAGTTATCGCAAGACGAATATGACGCATTTATAGCATCGCGCCCGCGCAACGGAAAACGCCAATGGACACGCGGTAAGGTAGGATGTTTTCTAAGTCATTCACGCGCATGGAAAATATGCGCCGACGGGCCGGATGATTGGATAGTTATTGTCGAAGATGATCTGCATGTTTCCAACGAATTTCGTCACTTCGTTACCGACACATCCTGGATGCCAAAAGATTTCGATATCATCCGCTTGGAAAAACCCACCAATCGCATCAAGCTGGATAGGCAACCCGCATCAATTCATCACGGGCGCGGCACCTATCGACTCTATTCCACATCCTGGTGCGCAGGCTCTTACATACTGAGCAAAAAGGGTGCACAAAAATTATTAAGTGTTCCGGAAAAATATCACGAAAATCCTGACCGTTTTATGTTTTGTCACGAAGACTCCATCATCGCCGGCAGCTTGAATACCTATCAGGTTGCGCCTTCGCTAACCACGCAGGATAAATACGATTCGGCCAAGCCAACTTTCGCGAGCAACATTGAAACACCGGATATTGTGTCGACGGATCGCATTACGTTGATGGACAAGATAAAACACTTATCACCACAGGAAATTTTTTTGGTGATTAAGAAAACGCTTCAGGGATATCGGCGGGTGAATTTTAAGCCGTGATCCATAGAGGATTGCACGATACGAGTTTGGCGTTAGGCCTTTTGTTTCGAAACCTTCAAGTCAGGGATGACTTGAAGGAGCTACAGGGATGTATTCATGCGTTTTCGAAACAAAAGGCCTAATGACAAACGGACTACGAAGCTCCCTCGCGACATGTAAGACAACCTACTCACTTATCAAAGCCCGCAATCCCTGCGGGCTTCTCTAAAAAATTAAAAGTCTATTGTGAGTTACACGTATTCACACCAATACAACTTTGCTGATTCTCCCAGCCCCAACCATCCACTTGATTAACACACATTGGAAAGTTGGTGCCGTACCAATTACACACAGAACCATTCGCCGGCGTACTTGAACTACTTGAGCTGCTGGAACTACTGGATGGCACACTGCCACTGCAACTTGCCGCCGCAGGCGAATCACCGGACACAAGAATAGAATCAATATTTGCCAGACCACTGCTACCCGTTGCATTCAAACGAAGGGTATGAGTGCCAGAAGAAAGATTGATTGTTGTGGAGACTTCACCCCAGGATGTCCATGCACCGGTCGATGCAAAATCCAGACTTGTTACCACACTGCCATTCACCAACAATTGCGCAGGCCGACTGTCGACGCTGGCAAAGCGGAAAGTCAGCGTGTAATTGCCGCTGCCAGTACTGATCCGCCAATTCACACCTTGGTTAGCGGCGTTGGTGGTGTTGGCAAAACCGCTGCCGGTGAAGCCGGCATTGTTATTGTCGACCGTGCCATCAACGCTGCAAAAGCCCGTGGTGTTTTCCTGGATGGTTATGGATGAAGTGGGAGATCCGCTCACGGGAGTCAAACTCCATTGTTGATTCGTTGCGGCGTTGTAGGTCCATTGCAAAATGTTACCGCCGTCCGCCTGACTGCGAGCTTCCACATCCACCGCTTTACCACTGTATTGCGAAATAATGCCGTAATAATTATCGCCCGCGCTCTGGAATGCCCAGCGTTGATTTTGATCACCCACATAGGCGTTTTGAATAATGTTGGCGCCATCGGCCGAGGTGGGGCCGGCGATGTCGAGCGCCGCGTTGCTGTGTTCAGCGCGAATGGAATAATAACCATCCCCCACCGACGTCACCTGCCAATGCTGATTGGATTGACCGGTGTATTCCCATTGCACAACGTTTGCACCATTCGCTGTGCTGTTATTTTCCACGGCCAGGACTTTACCGCTGGAACGCGCTTCAATCACATAAGTACCATTGGCAATCGCGGCACCGCTGCTGGAGCTGGACGAACTGGAACTTGAGCCACCCAAGGGTGGATTGGGATCGGTACCGACAAAATAAATATCCGGAACCGGCTGTGCGCTCATGCCATCCCCCAGGAAATAACTGGTGTGGGGCGGCTGGTTGTAGGCCACGTTTTGCCAGGCAATGGCGACGCGATATTGCGAATCGTGCATCAGCGTGCGCAGCTTATGCGTGGTTACTGCAGTGGTGGAAAAAATTAATAACTGGGTGTTACTTTCGTTACGCCAAATGACTTCTTCACGCCAGTCACCGAGGATGTCGCCGGATAATCCCGGTGTCGCTTTGGTGCCATTATTTTGTGCTGCGCCCGATTGATAGGCGGTTAGCAAACGGCTGTTGGTGTTGTTACTGTAATTCCATTTATCAATGGTGGTGCCGTTCAATAATTCCCGCAGCAGATCTCCATCCCAATAAACAGCAAAGTTGATGGAGCCAGGTTTGGTCGAGGAAATGACCGTGCCATTGGCTGCGTGCAATCCACCCGCAGAAGCCCAACTCTCGCTACCGGCATAGCGCGGATCAACATCCATGGTGACACCACGCCCCACATCATTGCCGCCACCATTATTGCTCCAGATAATCTGGCCGGTACGCGCATCATGCATCTCGACACCATGTTGGCCGTAGCAGCTCGGGCATTCATGCACCATAAAGACTTCAAGACCGGGGCGACTCGGTAAAAAATCGCCGAGGTGTAACGCATCACCGTGACCAAGACCGGTGCTGTAAAGTCCGCGACCATTGTCATCGATGGTAGCCGCACCAAACACAATTTCATCGCGACCATCGCCGTCTACATCGCCGATGGTGAGGCTGTGTGCCCCCTGCCCCGCATAGGCACTGTTGCCACTGCTGCTACTGTCAAAGGTCCAGCGTTGTGCCAGTTGTCCATTGCGCCAATCCCATGCCACCACAACCGCGCGGGTGTAATAGCCGCGGGACATAATCAAACTGGGGCGCGTGCCATCAAGGTAAGCTACGCCTGCGAGAAAACGATCGACACGGTTGCCGTATCCATCGCCCCAGGAACTGACAGTACCGCGCGCCGGTACATAATTCGTTGTCGCCATGGCGCGACCGGTTTGGCCGTTAAAGATCGTTAAAAATTCAGGGCCGGAAAGAATATAACCGCTGGAATTGCGATAGTCAGCGTTGGCATTTCCGATCACCACACCGGCTCCATCGCGTGTGCCGTCAGCGGTTTTCATCGCCACTTCTGCTTTGCCGTCACCGTCCAGGTCGTAGACGATAAATTGTGTGTAGTGTGCGCCGGCGCGAATATTGCGCCCCAAATCTATTCGCCACAGACGGGTACCGGATAATTCATAGGCGTCGATAAATACATTACCGGTATAGCCGGATTGGGAATTATCTTTGGCATTTGACGGGTCCCACTTCACCACAATTTCATACTGCCCATCACCGTCCAGATCGCCAACACTCAGGTCATTGGCGATGTAATCATAAGCAACACCGTCCGGTGTTGTGCCGCCAGTAGGACGCTGTAAATTAACGGCCAGGTATGGATTGGCCCATACCGATCCCGCTGCACTATCACCCGTTTCATTGCCGTTTACCACCGCGCGAACCGTGTAACTGGCGCCGGTTGTGCCGCTGGCATCAAAGTAATTGGTGCTATTGGTAATCGGCGAATTATTCAGACGCGTACCGTTGCGATACACATTAAACCCGATAGCAGCGGGATCATCGCCCAGCATGCGCCAACCGACAAACACACCGTTACCGGAACGAATCGCCACCACGCCGCGATCCAGATATTCCATCTGCCGCGCAGCCTGTGCTTCGGGTGTTAACAACATGGAATACAAGAAAACAGTCAGTAGGATTAAAAAAAGAAAATACACATTAGGCAATGAACGGGATAACGGCACCCGTTCCAGGTGGATTGATAACATGTTGCTCTCCTGATTTATTATTGGAATAGATTGGATACGAACGACTAAACGCGTTACGGGAGCGAATGCTAAGCACATTGATCAGATAATTAAATGCGGAAGGTCTCAGAATCTTGTGAGGCGGGAAACTAATTTGCTATATAAAACTGATGTTAGCGAAACCAACTATTACAACAGCGCAAGCAGTCAACCGTGGAAAGACGATCTTAAGGTTCACTTTCTTGCGCCAAATAAATTTTATTAATAAAAATTATTTTTTCCTGTTTCAAATGACCCAGGGTATTTTATAAACCTTCCAAGCCGAGAGACGCCGCTTGCCGCTTTATAAAAGCGATATGCGCTTCACTGGTGAAATCACCGGTATAAGCTAGTATCGTCCAGACTTCATGCGCCTGCATTTCTTCATTGGGTTGTAAGGTTTTATACGGCGCATGTACTTCCAATTCCATCAAGCTGGCGGCTGGGTTCTCCGGCTGGTAATCGAGGTACAGCTCAACCTGCCCCTGCTCGGGATGAATCAGCGATTCCGGTTGCAGAGCAAATTGAATGATAAACGCCTGATCGTGATCAAACGCGGCAATCCAGCCAGCTGCTGGCTGGATAAATACCTTGCCGCGACGAATCGTCTTGCCGGCAGGCGGCGCGGCCAATTCGAATGAAAATAATCCCTGTTCAATGTTATACACCGGAGGTGCTATGAGCTCTCCGGGAAACGGATTAACCCGCAATTTTTCTTCATCCTGAATCGGCACGTAAACCCTGGCCTCGGCACGTACCCGCGTGTTGAACCAGATGTCCCAACTCACTGGCGTGCTCCGCGCGTTCCGTGCAATCACATCCAGGCGCACACTGTCAGGGCGTTCCTTTATCAATTGATAGCGTTTGGTGAAAGCAATGCCGGATACCGGGCTGGTAGGTCCAACGAGCTCAATCTGCTTATCGCTTTGTTGTGTAACCTCGTGTTGACTCAACACCAGAAAAGGATCTGGCGGCCAAACCGATTTGGCTTTACGTCGCGCTGCGTTAAGCGTTTGTTGCGTCCACCAGGCACTTTGCGGACCGACCCACATCTCGTGGCCAAGGTAGCCAATATTGTTACTGTCGGCGTTCACCTCCGGCACGGGAATATCATCAATCTCTTTTCCAACGCGCAAAAAATTGGGCGCTTCCCGACGAGCAAAATGTACGACCCGACCACCGATATCTGGCGTTACCTCAACACGGATATGATTATTTTTCAGCGTTAGCCTTTCGATAGCTGGCGGTGTCGATGCCGCACTGACATTTAGCGACAAAGCGAGGAAAAGCATTAATGTCGGGAAGATTACAATTTTTAACATAACCGCAAACCAATTGTTGTTATTGCTGTTGGGATCAGAGAAATTTAAACCTGCGCATCATGCTACGAATCAGGTAGAAGCGCAAATTTCAATGCCACTTGAACACCCTTGACGATGACCGCTTGTACAAAACATTTTGTGCGGTAAGTTACATATAGTGAGGAGCAAGCGTCAACAATGGTATCAACAACCTGTTGCGCCATGATAAAAATTTATCATCAGGAAAATTTCTCACTGTTATTCAACAGGTTAAATGGCGTATTACATCACAGTTCGCGCTTAAGTTATTCATTTTCCCTAGAGCACAGCGGTACAATTTCAGCCAATAAATTTCATTCATTCCAACTCCATTTGCGGCAGTTGGTTGTCATTCAGCAGTGACACCTAAAGCTTCCCCCACCATGAAGCTCGGTGCCATTTGAAAAAGCAAGGAGACCGGTGTGAACAGTCTTTTTAAAACTGGCATGCAATATACACAGGACAATCGCTTTTTACGTATTGAGACAGGGCTCGGCAAAGATGCCCTGTTGCTCAGACGTCTGCAAGGCTCCGAGCCGATTTCACAGCTTTTTCGTTTTGAGTTGGATCTGTTGTCCTATGAAGAGAATATCAACGCCGCCGACATCATCGGTGATCATGTTGCCCTGTTTATCGATGCGAACAGCAGCAAGCCGCGCTGTCTGAATGGCTTTGTTAAAAGCTTTGTTTACACTGGCCTGGAAAAACGGGGGCTGTATGGTTACAAGGCAGAGATTGTGCCCTGGCTGTGGTTTTTGGATAAACGCACCAACTGCCGGGTTTATCAAAACCAGAATGTACAACAAATTATCGAAGCAATCCTGGGTGAGCTGGGTTTTAATGATTATGTTTTTTCGCTGAGTGAAGCGCATCCTGAGCTGGAATATTGCGTTCAGTATCAGGAATCGGATTTTCAATTTATTTCACGCCTGATGGAACAGGAAGGGATTTTTTATTTCTTTGAACACCAAGCCGACAAGCACATTCTACATATTGTGGATAACGCTGCTGCTTATCAAACGCTGGATGACGAGACCCTTGAACACAGCTCGGGTTCACGCGGAAAGCAATACATCAACAGCTGGCAACATCGCTTTCAATATTGTTCCGGCGCTTTCGCACAAACGGATTTCAACTTCGAGAATCCGAATCACTCGCTTCTCACAGAAACCCCCACGTCTATCAAGCTAAAGAATAATGCCGCATTGGAGATGTTCGACTTCCCTGGCAATTATCGTGATACCCAACAGGGCCAAAGCTTGACTCGCTTGCGGATGCAACAGGAGGAGATGGCTTATGAAAATATTATTGCTAACAGCAATTTTCACCAACTGATTCTGGGTCGTAAATTTAAGTTACGCTCCGACGAAAATATTGCTGACAATAAAAAACAATTCGTGATCACAAATATTCAGCATCACGGATTCGATGGCAGCTACCTTGAAGAGAAAGATCCCGATGGCACAGCACTGGGGGCAAGCTACAGCAACCAGTTTTCCTGTATTCCCGCCAAAATCAGCTTTCGTCCACCCTGCCAGATCAAAAAGCCCCGGATTGACGGCGTACAAACGGCGCTTGTCGTCGGCAAGGCCGGCGATGAAATCTACACCGATAAATACGGCCGGATTAAACTGCAATTTCATTGGGACCGTTACGGCAGCAAGAATGAAGAAAGTTCGTGCTGGGTCAGAGTGGCTACGCCTTGGGCCGGTACCAAATGGGGAACGCTGAATATTCCCCGGGTTGGCCAGGAAGTGGTTGTGACCTTCGTCAACGGCGACCCGGATCAACCACTGGTTATCGGAGGTGTCTACAACAGCGCGCATATGCCGCCAGTGTCCTTGCCGGATGGAAAACATTATGCAGGAATGAAATCCCGCTCCGCCAAAGGCGACAGTTCATCGTTCAATGAAATGTCTATCGACGATACCAAAGGATCGGAACAACTTAAATTTAATGCACAAAAAGATTTTAATACCACGGTAGGCAACGACCTCTCGTCAGCCGTCACTGGCAACGCCAGTTACAACGTCGATGGCAACTCATCGTCCACCATTGGCGGCAACGCTACACACAGCGTACAGGGAAATGAAACAGCCAGCGTGCAGGGCAATCAGGATGCCAGTGTTCAGGGAAATCGCAGCAGCACAATTGCGGGCAACCTGACAGAAAATACGGCGGGCAAAGTTGACGCATCTATCGGCTCCAGTGAAAGCCGCACGGTGGGAAGCAATCAGGATCTTACCATTGGCACCAACCAGGTTCTGAATGTCGGGGCTAACCAGACGCTGGGCGTAGGAGCGAATCAGGAAACCACTGTCGGCGGCAACCAAACCGTGAATGTCAGCGGCAACCAGAATATCAGTGCGCTGTCACAAAACGTTTCTATTTCCACCAATGCCAACACATCCGCGCTGAACATTAACGTGCTCGGTCAGGCGCAAATTAACCTTTCCGTGGCGGGTTCCAGTATCAGCATAGATGCCTCGGGCATTACCTTATCCATGGGCGCCAGCTTTGTAAAAATTGATGCGATGGGTGTGAGTGTTATGGGGCCATTGGTCAAGTTGAATTAATTGATATTTGTCTGGGCCGCCCAAAAGGAAGCACCACTCATGAAGAAGCAACCAAACCCGTTTGAAATAGAACTGGAAAAACTTGACGAGCAATGGGAAGCTTTTATTGACAGTGAGCTACCTATATTTCATTGGGTTTTTACACCGGACGATAGCCAACTGGCGTTGACGTTTATCAAAGTCAAAGAACAATTGGATGAAAAAAATCCTCACCTGTTTATTCATTTAAATAGCGAATTTGACAGTGCCGAAAACTTCGGTCACCAGCTGGCTATAGAAATGAACCAGTTGATTGAAGATGGACTCGCTGACGAAGACGAGGATGCATCCGAAGATGACAACCCCTTGCAATGGTCCAAGCCGGATCTGAATGCCTGCCGCAGTGGTTTTCAAGCGCTGTTCCGCTCTTGCAACGCCGCTATACATACCTTTGGTGATTACGTTCACTCCATTACGCTCGCTGTTACACCTAACGCTATTGCGGATACCAGAGCTTATGTCGACTGGTGGGGACAGTGCTGCGATATCCACACGGAATTTACCTGGCCAAAATTACTGCGTCTGATTGTGTTGGATACGCACACCGAATCAGCATTAACCCAGCTTGCCAAAAAAAGAGCGCAGCATATTCACAGCGTTGTCGCACCCGTCAGTATGCGCGATGCGATGCAGGCTGTGTTGAAAGCGGCGGATGATGGCTCACCCGGCGCAAAACTACGCCAGCATATGACAGATCTTCAGGAAGCCGCCGGAAAGCAGCACCGTGACGCATTGGAAACCCATGCTGCTGCCGCATTAACTCTTGTCCAACACCAGCGCTGGCTCGACATGTGGGTCGCCGTTTTATTAATACGTGCGGCCGGTTACCTGAACATGCAATTGTTTGAAGACGCACTGCAAGACTATCGCGCAGCACAAGCTATTGCGCAGCAAGGTGAAGAAGAATCTGTTGCCGGTTGTGGGAAACTACTCGTACAAGCACAGGTATGTGAAGCCACTTGCCTTTTTAATATGGAGTGCTTTGAAGAAGCCGCCATCGTTTACGACAGAGCGGCCCAGGCAGCCGAGCAACGAGAGGATTTATTTTTAGGTCTTGATAGCTGGCGCATGGCAAGCTTTTGTATGGAGCGAAAAAAAGACAATAAACAAGCCTGGGTTTACGCGAAAAATTCACTGGATATCAGCCGAAAGATGGATGCGCAGCAACGCAGCCAGTCGACACTTCCGTTCCTGGGCCAAGCGATGATCCGCCTGAGCCCGACGACTGAAGTCAGAGACCAGGTGAAGCTGACATTCAATGAATTACTCAATGAACATTGGCTCGACCAGGTACAACAGGTGGCCAAAGCATGTTGATCGCCAAACATTTCGATCCAGTCCTCGGCATTGATATTCATATCCTGATCACACCGGCCGGGCCTATCCCTATTCCGCACCCGCACATTGCATTAATTCTCGATCCCATTGATTACATTCCGGTATTTAACCTGGGCGCAACCGTATGGGTCGGTGGTGTACCGCGCGCCGATGCCGGCACTGCCGGCATGCCAATTCCGCATTTTCCCTTGGGCGGCAGCTTTGTTAAACCGCCCATGAATGAAAATGAAATTTTTATGGGCAGCTCAACCGTAGTTGCCGATGGCGCGCCGCTCAGCTTCACTGCCCTACCCGCATTGAGCTGTCATGACATCGGTATGATCGCGCCGATCCGCATGAAAAAACCCAAAAAATCCTACGGGATGGTTTTACCCACATCCGTCCTGTTGGCCATTCCCGTCGGTATGCCTGTTATGGTCGGCGGTCCGCCCACCGTCGATATGATGGCACTGGCTATGCGCGGTGGCATGTCAGCATTGGGCGCCTCGTTTAAAAAGCTGCGCAAGATGCAGAAGAAAAGTCCACGCATGAAAAAAATTTCCAACGCTGTGCATAAACGCGCAAAAAAAGCGATGGATAAACTCGGCGTACCGGCCAACGTGCGCAACAAAGTACACCGCAGTATTTGTACCGTTACCGGCCACCCGGTGGATGTGGCAAGCGGCAAAATGTTTACCGACCACATTGATTTCTCGTTACCCGGCCCACTGCCACTGGTATGGGAAAGAGTCTGGTATAGCACATCCGTTTACAACGGCCCACTAGGCCATGGCTGGCACCATAGTTATGACGTGAAACTATGTGAGGTGGATAATGCCGTAGTCGTGCGCATGGCCGACGGTCGATCCATTGCGTTTCCGTCACTTAAAAACGGTGAGACGAGTTTTGATCGGCAGGAACGCATGACGCTGATCAGAGATGTCCAAGGTTATGCGCTGGATACCAACGAAGAATTGCGCTATCGCTTCGCTCCGTTTAATGACAACAATGAAGATCAGCTGCTGATCTCGCTCAAGCAAAAATCCAGCGGCGCATTGATTGACTTTCAATACACTGCTGAAGGTCTATTACTGCAAATTATTGACAGCGGTGGCCGGTTTATCCGCTTCACGCATACGGACAAAGGGCAAATCCATCAAATTCTATTGCCTGAACCGCAATCCAACATCACGCGCGATCACAAAACGCCACAATTTTTCTGCGCTGTTGAATACCACTATCGCGACGGTTTATTAGTGCAAACGGAAGATGCACTCAAACAGCCACTGGTGTACCACTACGAACACCAATTATTAGTGAAGGAAACCTTTCGTAATAATCTCAGTTTTTATTTTGAATACGATGGAATCGATCACAATGCCCGCTGCGTGAAAACCTGGGGGGATGGTGGTATCTATGGGCGACATCTGCATTATGACACTGCGAACAATATCACCTACGTTAAGGATTCCCTCGGCCAGGTTACCACCTATTTTCATGATGGTGTTTTACCACATAAAGTTATTGATCCGTTACAGCACACCACTCTCACAGCGTATAACGATTATGCTCAGGTGATCAGTGAGACCAATGAATTAGGCTATAGAAGCCAATATGAATATGACGACCGGGGTAACACCACAAAAATAATACGAGCTGACAATGTTAGCCTTCAGTTTATTTATGATGACAAAGAGAATCTTGTAGAACTGATTGATGCGGTGGGCAACAGCTGGCGCTATCAATATGACGCCTTTAATCGTCTTGCAGCCAAGGTAAACCCTCTCGGGCATGCTACCCGCTATGAATACAGCGATGCGGCACTCAGTAGGGTTATTGATGCAGGGGAAAACCAGTTCCATTTTCACTATGACCAGAATCTTAACTTGCGCAGCATTCAGGAAGGAAATACTGAACAAATCCTGCTGGAGCATGATGCCCTCGGGAATCTACTCGCATCGCAGGATAATCGTGGCAACCGCCGCCGACTTTACTATGACAAATTAGGGCGTGTGAACAAAATCGAGGAGCCCGATGGGAATGTTCGGCTCTTCGCTTATGATGGTGAGGACAATATTATTCGCGCGAAGGACCAACAACACGATATTTTTCTTGAATATCGTGGCATGAGCCAATTGGTTTCGCGTACACAAGCTGGCACCAGCATTAAATTCGAATACGACACAGAAGAACAACTTGCCGCCATTTATAACGAACATGGCCGTGCTTATCAGTTTGAGCGCAATGCGCGCGGCGAAATTATTAGTGAGTCCGGTTTTGATGGATTAATGCGGCAATATATCAAGGACCCGGCAGGACGTACCACCCGCATTAACCGTGCAGGCCAGCGCTATTCTACTTATCACTACGACGTCAATAATCAACTTACGCGCGTACTGCACAGTGACGGATCATATAAAGACTTTGCCTACCGAGCTGATGGAGAGTTGATAAAAGCATCCAATGAGGTCGTTTCGCTTCAATGGGAGCTAGACCCACTGGGTAGAATTTGCAAAGAATACCAAGGCGAATTTTGGGTCTCCTCCGAATATGATGCCTTGGGCTACCGTACAAATATTCAATCCTCACTGGGACTCAATCAGCGCATTGCGCGCAATCAACGCGGCGATGTTCTCAGGATCTCCACCGGCGAACAACAATTCGAAGTCGACTTTAAGCGTGATAATCAAGGCCTTGAGATAGAACGCAGCCTGCCCGGCGGTATCCACAGCCGCTGGAGCCGCGACAAACTGGGCCGACCGATTCGCCACGATATAACGCAAGGCAAACAACTTCACAGCAGCAAGACCTACTTGTGGGGTTTAAATAATCGATTACTCAAATTGGTTGACCAGTTCAATCGCGAAACTGTTTTTCAGCACGATGCTTTAGGCAACTTGCTTTCAGCACGTTACAGCGATGACAGCTTTGATCTGCGCATGCCCGATGCCGTCGGCAACCTTTTTAAAACGCAAGCACAAAAAGACCGTGAATATGGACCGGCCGGCCAGTTACTCGCGGCGCATTCAACCAAAGGCACCACGCGTTATCACTATGATGCGGAAGGTAATCTGATCAGCAAGCTGGAACCTGGCGATAAGCTGTGGCGCTATGAATGGAATGGCAACGGCATGCTGGCGAACGTGATTCGTCCGGATGGCAAACAGGTTAGTTTTTATTATGATCCGCTCGGCCGACGAATTCGCAAGACCTTCAACAACAAGGATACCCGTTGGGTATGGGACGGTAATAACCCCCTCCACGAATGGGTTGAATACCTCACCGACAAATTCAACGCAAACCAGTTTTCATCCCGACAAAACATTGCTGAAGATATACGCGCAGACCAGCGTCAACAACTACTGCAAGCCCTCGAACCTCAAGCCCCTCCTGCATTTGCAGAAGGTAGTATCGACAAACCGATCACCTGGCTTTTTGAACCCGACAGTTTCACACCCATGGCGAAACTTGTTGGGAACGAGCACTATTCCATTATCGCCGACCACCTCGGCACGCCGTCTGCCATCTTCGATAAACACGGCCAGCAAGTCTGGTCCAGTGACATCGATGTATGGGGCAATCTACGGCAGCTACGCGGCGAGAGAGATTTTTGCCCATTCCGTTTTCCGGGGCAGTATGAGGATAGCGAGACCGGGCTTTATTACAATCGGTTCAGGTATTATGATCCAGAGGCGGGACGATATGTAAGTCAGGACCCCATCCGTGTACTTGGCGGAATTTCCCTATATACATACGTTAAAAATCCATTAGCTAGTGCAGACCCTTACGGATTGAGGTCTTGCGAAGCTGAAAGTTTAACCCAACAAAGAGAATTGACTCGATTAGCTCAAAATGCCAGAAATGATATGGTGAATGATTTCGATAAATTACTCAGCGAACTCACGCCAGGGCAAATAGATGCTATTGTGGAGTCTCCATGGAGAATGCAGTTGTTTTTTGGTACAGCATTAGAAACCAGAGTTGCTCGCGATGTTCAGGCGCTACAATCTCAAACCAGTAGTATTTTTGCTGGAATGCAATGGACTGGCCGAACTAATGCCCCACAAGATTTTATTAACAGGAATGGAGTCGGCTTCGATATTACAGGTAATAGCATGACATCTATTCTTTCACATCAAGCGAGAAATGGGGTAGACATAGTTGTAACTTACGACTCCATTCCTAGTAACTTAGGCTATGACTTTGTCGCATGGCTCGGATAAAATAGGTAGAAAATACCGTGATCAATTTTTTGAATGAAGTAATCATAAACAATGATGGAAACTATGTTTTATCAGGAAAACACTATAAAAACGAAACATTTGATAATTTTCTTTTGGGTATCGAGGAAAATAGGTGTCTTATCATACTCGACACAATATTTGAGAACTGCAAAACAACAAATGGATTTTTTGTAACAAAGAAAGTAGCATTAAAAAATGTTAAATTTATCAATTTTGACTGTGGAGATGCGTTACATATCAGCTCCGAAACCTATATGGAAAACGTACAAGTTACTGGATCAAAACCTAAAACGCTCTGGATAAAACCAACAGATAAAACTATCGAAAATAGTTTGATAAATAGTGGCCAACCAAATCGCATCATCGACATATCAAACTACGAAGGAGAAGTTAGCATAACTGGCATACCAGTTAGCAGGATAATATTTAACCCTGAAAAACAAATACCACTGACTCAGGAGTTACATGAAAAAATAGACTGGAAATCGCTTCAATTCAGTCCTTCTAGCTATTGGAAGTTGATGATTAGAAAAATATTCGCGGACGGAGCAAAAGAAGGAATATTTTCAATTCCTCCTGTAACGAACAAAAACTATCAGCGATCCATGCAAGAGCTAAATATTTTAAAAACTCATGGATACGTTAACTAATATTTTCCAGAGATGATTGTACTTAAAAACCCTAAGGGAAGATTATTAAATAGCGATAAAATTATTATTCTATTTAAAAAATCTACTCTTAGAGAAGAATATCAAGTCGATTATCGCAAAATCATCACCGCACTCTGCACATGCTGCGCTGCCTCATAACCCAGGCTAGTCAGGTATCCACCATCAGCATGGGTTAGCAGGCCCTTTTCAAAAAGGCGTTGCGAGGCAGCTATGGTTTCTGGTGTCGCATCGGAATGCACTTTAATGCCGGCTTGGGTGGTCGACAAATCAAATTTCAGAAGCACATTCATTTCATCGAGCATACCAGTAGAAATTGACATAAGTAGAGTTTCCTGTGTTATTAAAATTATTCGCTTCGCACAATAGGCATCATTACCAGTATCGGCATTAGTTAAACATATCTTTGTCCACTCCCCCATTAATGAGACATTTCTAAACTAGAGTTTTCCAGTTTTGCTCGATAAGCCGAAGGCGGCAGATGGCCAAGGCTTTCATGGGTTCGCTCCTCGTTGTAATCCACTCGCCAGAACCAGACCATTTCTCTTACCTGAGTCAGTGATTCAAACAAATACGCATTCAAAAACTCTCGCCGGAAAGAACCGTTAAAGCGCTCCACAAAACCATTTTGCTGTGGTTTGCCTGGTTGTATATAAACCAGCTTGATGTCATTCTCATCGCACCAATCAGTCAATCTCGCCGATATCAATTCTGGACCATTATCCACACGCAATTGCCTTGGTAGCCCGCGCTCTATCTTGAGCTGTTCCAACGCACGAACGACTCGCTCAGCCGGTAATGACGTATCGACTTCAATAGCCAGGCACTCACGCGTTCCTTCATCAAGGATATTCAGCGTTCGGAAGCGTTTGCCGCAGTACAAACTGTCGTGCATAAAATCCAATGCCCACTGATGATTGGCTTGTGCAATAACCGCCAGTGGCTGAACAATTCGCTTGGGTAAAACACGTTTAACCCGGCGCTTCAAGTTCAATCCCATTTGGCAATACACGCGGTATACGCGCTTGTGATTAAACGGATAACCTTTGTGGCGAATGCGCCCGTAGCATTTCCAGAAGCCCGCTTGCGGTGAACGTTTTAGTTCGTTGTTAATCGCATCAATGACAGCAGCATCCCGTTTTCGCCAGTCACGTTCGGGGCGGTAGTAACTGGCCCGACTGACATTAGCCAGCTTACACGCGCTGGCAATATCAACGCCGCGTTCAACCAAGGACTGTGCACAGGCCTTTTTCTCTGCTGTCACCAACCCTTTTTTGCAAACAATTCCTTCATTGCCTGGTTTTGGAGGCTGACATCAGCGAACATTTTTTTCAGCTTCGCATTTTCCTCTTCAAGCTCACGCATGCGCTTCAGCTCGGAGGTGTCCATGCCGCCGTATTTTGACTTCCAGTTGTAGTACGTCGCGTTGCTAATGCCGTGCTTACGGCAGACGGTTTCTACTTTCATCCCGGCATCCACTTCTTTAAGGATGCTGAATATCTGGCTTTCGGTGAATCGCGATTTCTTCATAATAGTAGCCTCCTGAGATAATATTCTCAGAAAACTCCAGTTATGTCTGTCTCAGGATAGGGGAAGTGGACATCTTCATCAAATAAATTTTACAAACAAATACCCTTATTCCTGCTGATTTTTCACCAGATACTTTATTAAAACACCCATATTTTTAATATACGCACCCGTTGAAATGCCTGTTACAGGATCATCAGTTTCATAAGGTGAAGTGTCCCACTGATCACCGACATTGGTATTCGAAAAATTACCTGCTGCAACGGTGGCGGGTGCACCACCACGATAAGAATTGGTGGTGTAATGCAGCTTAACAGGCCAGTAACCTTCCTGATTCAACTCCTTTCTCAAGCGCTCCGCATCTTCGCTGAGGCTTTTACCAAGGGAGGTTGGCAGCGCACGAGTGTTTAGATCCGATAGGTTGATATTGCCCAGCGTAAAGTAACGCGGAAGCTCCACCGCTGTTTTGCTTTTCAAGGGCGATCCTTTTGTTAACACGTCGGGAGTTAGTGCTTTTGCCTCTTTAAAGAGCTGTCGCAATTGCTCAACGTCGACATGGCGGATTGATCGGTAATGGATTAATTCATTACCCGGTTCGTAGTCAACATAATATTCGCCATTGGTGACATTAGAGCCATGCCGGTGGGTATAGAGTGTTTTACCGGTACCGACTTCAACAAAGGTAGGGTGGGTCCGACCACCAGTGACATTTTTACGCGGCAGGCGCACGGCATCAAGCCAGTCCAAGGCGTCCGGAATGCGCGCTAAAAATTTCGTTTCGCCGGTCATACGATAAAATTTTAGCAATTGACGAACATTCTCGGCGGTTGTTGCTGGCGAAAGCGAACGTGGTTCATAACTGCGAGCGCCGGCGGGTTGTAGCTCCGTCGTGTATTGCAATGCCCAACCCGGCTGAGGCTGCCCCAACTGAGTAATCAGGAAGGCATTCATTGCGCGAATAACAGGTTCACGTACACGCTGCTCGCCCAATACCTGATAGCACATCAGTAAGAAATCAATATTTTCCTGCGCGACATCATCATTAAATGTAATGAACGATGTGTAATCAGGCTGCCCGTTACGTGAATATTCATGGCGAAGCGGATAGCGCTGCGGCCAACCACCAATAGGGTATTGGCTGTCGAGCATAAAGCTGATTGCTTTATCAAGGGGCGGACGATAGGTAGGATCAAGTTTTTCGTTATATAGACGCAACAGGAATTTGGCCGCTTCCGCCGTTCCACCGTCATCAAAGGTAGCATTGCCGTAATAATGATGGAACTCCTCCAGACGCCATGCATTTTTTCCGATCGTCTTATACCAATCGCGCAGTGATGCTTCACCGCCAAAATCGGCGACGTAATTCCAGCCCCCGGCCGGATGCTGAGCCCAGATGATTGCACCGGCCACCTGCTCTGCTGCTGCGTAATAATACTCATCGCCGGTTGCATGATAAGCATCTAAAAAAACATGGCCCATGGTTGCCGTTCCAGGCGGCTGAATCCAGATCATGGTCTCACGCGCTTCCAGCTCTCCCCAGCGGCGTGAGAAATCCGGCAAATAGAACCATACATATCCTCCGCGGTGGCTGACCTTTTCCACCATAAAGCGTGTCGCACGCTTCATAGTGTCTTTCACTTCATCAAGTGATGGCTCTTCTGAGAGTTCAGCAGAGGTCGTCGCAGCAGGAAAAACCACAGGTAGGATGCATATGCAGAGTGAGCATAATGCGCGAAATAAATAATTGGATATATTGAGGCGGTGCTTGATCACAAACATGTCAGTCTCTGTCGTTATTGTAGATAGACCGATGACTCTCACCGATAAAACAATATTGTTATCTTTTGATGATAGCTGCTCATGTCAGATCCGCATCGACTCTTAACATTTTTTATCGCGTTTTTCAGGCGTGTAGGCCGGAATGCGCGGATATACACTATTATTTCCCCATAAAAAAAGGCGACCGAAGTCGCCTTTTTTCTACCATCCGAAAATTACCAACCGGTAACTTCTTTCAGGGCTTTGCCGATATCGGCCAGACTTTTCACAGTCTTCACACCAGCATCTTCCAGCGCAGCAAACTTCTCAGCAGCTGTACCTTTACCACCGGAGATAATTGCACCGGCGTGTCCCATACGCTTACCGGCAGGCGCAGTGACACCAGCGATATAAGAGACAACTGGCTTGGTTACATTCGCTTTGATAAATGCCGCCGCTTCTTCTTCCGCAGAACCACCGATTTCACCGATCATGACGATGGCTTCGGTTTGTGGGTCTGCCTGGAACAATTTCAGGATGTCGATGAAGTTGGAACCCGGAATCGGATCACCACCAATACCTACACACGTGGACTGACCAAAACCGTAGTCAGTGGTTTGTTTAACGGCTTCGTACGTCAGCGTACCGGAGCGAGAAACAATACCGACTTTACCTGGCTTGTGAATGTGACCCGGCATAATACCGATCTTGCACTCACCCGGAGTGATCACACCAGGACAGTTTGGTCCAATCAGACGCACACCCAACTCGTCGCATCTTACTTTTGCATCGAGCATATCCAGGGTCGGGATACCTTCAGTAATACACACAATCAGTTTGATGCCGCCGTTGGCTGCTTCAAGGATTGAATCCTTACAGAAAGGTGCCGGAACATAAATAACCGACGCTTCAGCGCCAGTGGCTTCTACGGCTTCTTTAACGGTGTTGAATACTGGCAGACCGAGGTGAGTTTGGCCGCCTTTACCCGGCGTTACACCGCCGACCATCTTGGTGCCATAGGCGATCGCTTGTTCAGAGTGGAAAGTGCCCTGAGAACCGGTAAAACCCTGACAAATAACTTTGGTGTCTTTGTTAATTAAAACGCTCATGATTTTCCCCCTGGGCCCCTTATGCGTTAGCCGCTGCAGCAACCACTTTCTGGGCAGCGCCAGTCAGGTCGGTGTCAGCAATGATATTCAAGCCGCTGTCAGTCAGCACTTTTGCACCCAGTTCAGCGTTATTGCCTTGCAAGCGAACAACAACCGGTACTTTTACGCCAACTTCTTTCACAGCGCCGATAACGCCTTCAGCGATCATGTCGCAACGCACAATACCACCAAAGATATTGATGAATACGGCTTTAACATTGTCGTCTGACAAAATAATTTTGAATGCTTCAACCACACGTTCTTTTGTTGCACCACCGCCCACGTCAAGGAAGTTAGCGGGTTGACCGCCGTGCAACTTAACGATATCCATGGTACCCATTGCCAGACCGGCGCCGTTAACCATGCAGCCGATGTTGCCGTCGAGCGCTACGTAGTTAAGTTCCCAGGAAGCAGCGTGCGCTTCACGCGCATCTTCCTGTGAAGGATCTTGCATTTCTTTTAATTCGGGATGACGGTACAGAGCATTACCATCGATGACCAATTTGGCATCCAGGCAGTGCAAGTTACCTTCTGGTGTAATAACCAGTGGGTTAACTTCCAGCAGTGCCAGATCTTTTTCTTTAAACAGTTTGGCCAAACCGAGGAAAATATTAACGAACTGACTGACTTGTTTGCCTTCCAGACCCAACTTGAACGCCAGCTCGCGCCCCTGGAACGGTTGCGCACCCACTAAAGGATCAATAGTCGCTTTGAGAATTTTTTCCGGGGTTTCGTGTGCAACTTTCTCGATCTCTACACCACCTTCGGTGGAAGCCATGAACACGATACGACGGCTTGAACGATCAACCACAGCGCCCAGATACAACTCTTTAGCGATGTCAGTGCAGGTTTCCACCAGAATGCGGCTAACCGGTTGGCCTTTCTCATCAGTTTGGTAAGTCACCAGGTTTTTGCCTAACCACTTTTCGGCAAAGGCTTTGATTTCATCTTTGCTTTTAACGAGCTTTACACCGCCCGCTTTACCGCGACCACCGGCGTGAACCTGAGCCTTAACAACAAACATATCACCACCGATCTTGTCGGCGGCTTCTACCGCTTCAGCAACAGTCGCTGCGGCGATGCCTTTGGATACAGGCAAACCATATTGGGCAAAAAGTTGTTTACCCTGATACTCGTGCAAATTCATGGTGTTATTCCATTTTGACGAATGGTTGAGCTTGATGAGTATTCATAACAAGCCAACGGAAGTTATCGATGACGACGCAGTCTTGTGAACAGCGCCGCCCCCTGGGGTGAGTTATTAACTCAAGCGTAAGACTCTGCGGTCTTCTTCATCTTCATCGAAACCGAACTGCAACAATATGTTGCGGGTCGATTATCAGCGCTTCTTCTTGTTGGCAATGTGAATGGCGTGACCATGCACAGCCAGAGCTGCTTCGTGAATGGCTTCAGACAAGGTTGGGTGACCAAATACCATCATGCCAATGTCTTCTGCACTGGAACCGAACTCCATAGCAATAGCGACTTGCTGAACCAGGTCGGCAGCGCTTGGGCCAACGATATGGCAACCGAGGATGCGATCAGTTTCAGCATGGGCAATGATCTTCACCAGGCCCTGGGTTTCGTTGGCGGCCATGGCGCGACCACTGGCAGCAAAGGGGAAAGTGCCCACGTTGTATGGCTCACCCGCTGCTTTAACCTGCTCTTCAGTTTTACCAACAGCGGCCACTTCCGGATGGGTGTAGATAACATTAGGGATGATGTCGTAGTTCATCACGGTTTTTTGGCCGGCAATGCGTTCAGCAACCATCACACCTTCTTCCGAACCTTTGTGCGCCAACATCGGCCCACGCACCACATCACCGACAGCCCATACACCGGGCGCGTTGGTGGAGCACAAGTCGTTAACATAGATGAAGCCGCGCTCATCGAGATTTACGCCGCTGTCAGCAGCCAACAAACCTTCGGTATAAGGACGACGGCCTACACACACAATCAATTTATCAAAGGTTTCTTTTTGCTCTTTACCGTCTTTGTCGGTGTAGGTAACAACAACTTCATTGCCCTTCACTTCCGAGCCGGTTACGCGGCAACTGGTGCGAATATCCAGGCCTTGTTTGGTGAGAATTTTTTGCGTCTCTTTGGCAATTTGCTGGTCCATGATGGCGAGGAAGCTATCGAGCGCTTCCAGCACGACAACCTGTGAACCTAAACGATTCCACACGCTGCCCAACTCAAGACCAATCACACCCGCACCAATCACACCCAGACGTTTTGGTACGGCATCAAACTCCAGGGCACCGGTAGAGTTGACAATGATTTTGTTATCGACCGGAGCAACAGGAATATTGATGGGACTGGAGCCGGACGCCAGAATCACATTTTCTGCTTCAAGGACAGACGCCTTACCTTCGTTGTCAGTGAACTCGACTTTACGCCCAGCCAGCAATTTACCTGTGCCGTATAAACCGGTCACACCATTCGCTTTGAACAGTGCAGCAATACCACCGGTCAATTGCTTAACGATCTGCGCTTTACGCGCGATCATCGATGGCACATCGATTTCAATACCTTTAGAGGTAATGCCGTGAACTTTAAAGTCGTCTTTGGCTTCATGATACTTGTATGAACTATCGAGCAGCGCTTTGGAAGGAATACAACCGACGTTCAAACACGTACCGCCGTTCACGCCTTTACCTTCTTCGTTGCGCCACTTCTCAATGCACGCGGTTTTTAATCCCAATTGTGCAGCACGAATTGCTGCCACATAGCCGGCAGGACCGGAACCAATTACGATCACATCATATTTTTCAGACATAGCTTTCGTTCCCAAATTTGGTCGATGTGGTTGCCCGAATTATCGGGCAACCCAAGTAAGACGGGGCATCAGTTAACCGAAATGGATAACCTAGATTTCCAACAGAATGCGCGCCGGATCTTCAAGCAGATCTTTGATCGCTACCAGGAATTGCACCGCTTCTTTACCGTCCAGCAGACGGTGATCGTAGGACAGCGCCAGGTACATCATCGGCAGAATTTTTACTTCGCCGTTAACGGCCATCGGGCGCTCCTGAATCTTGTGCATTCCGAGAATGGCAGACTGCGGCAGATTCAGAATGGGAGTAGACAGCAGCGAACCAAACACACCGCCGTTGGTGATGGTGAAAGTACCGCCAGACATTTCTTCAATGCCCAATTTGCCGTCGCGGGCACGCAGACCAAAATCACGAATGGTATTTTCAATCGTTGCCAGGCTCATATTTTCTGCGTTGCGCAATACGGGAACCACCAGACCTTTGTCGGTAGAAACAGCCACACCGATGTCCTGATAACCGTGATAAACGATGTCGTTGTTATCAATTGACGCATTGACCGCCGGGAAACGGCGCAGTGCTTCCGCAGCCGCTTTCACAAAGAAACTCATAAAACCCAGACGGGTGCCGTTATGGGCTTTTTCAAATTGATCTTTGTATTTGGCGCGCAGCTCCATGATCGGACCCATGTTCACCTCATTGAAGGTGGTTAACATGGCCGTGGTGCTGGATGCTTCCAACAGACGCTCAGCAATACGCTTACGCAGGCGAGTCATCGGCACACGTTTTTCAACGCGATCACCCACAGCATCCATCGCCGGTACTGGCGCAGCTGCGGTCGAGGAAGTTTTTGCAGCCGGCGCACTCGCCGGAGCGGACTTCAAATGATTGGCGACGTCTTCTTTGGTAACACGTCCATCTTTGCCCGTGCCGGATACTTCAGCGGCATTGATGTTATTTTCGCTTGCCATCTTGCGTGCCGCAGGATTGACCAACTTGTCACCGCCGGCGGCCGGCTTGGCTTCCGCAGCCGGTGCTTCCGCTTTGGCTTCTTTATTTTCAGCCGGGGCGGCCGCAGCGCCTTCCACAAACTTGGCAATCACTTCATTGCTAAGAACTGTGTCGCCCTCACCTTTTATGATTTCACTGAGGCTGCCATCAGCCGGCGCCACAACTTCCAACACGACTTTATCGGTTTCGATATCAACGATCAGCTCATCGCGTGATACGGCTTCACCCGGCTTCTTGTGCCAGGTCGCAATAGTCCCATCCTGCACGGATTCAGGGAAAGTCGGGGCTTTAATTTCAATACTCATTGCTCTTCCTTTATCTCTCGCTGTGATTCGGTAAACATCTCATACTGAATACTAGACATTCAGTGCTTCGTTGATGAAACGTGTTTGTTCTTCAAGGTGAGCAGACATATAGCCGCCCGCTGGTGCTGCCGATGCATCGCGACCAATGTAATCCAGATACAGATCTGGATTGTGATCGTGCACCACACGACGCATGTGATGCTGGCTGCTGTACCAGGCGCCCTGATTCATCGGCTCTTCCTGACACCAACGGATATCCTGCAAATTGGCATAAGGCGCCAGTGCGGCACGCAGCTCTTGTTCGGGGAATGGATAAAGTTGTTCAAGACGAATCAGCGCAACGTTATCCTGATTACGGGCAATACGTTCTTCCAAGAGATTGTAGTAAACCTTGCCACTACACAGGATGGCGCGCTTCACTTTAGCCGGATCGACACTGTCATCGGCAATTACGTTCTGGAATTGACCATTGGCCAGCTCTTCCAACGTGGAGGTTGCCAACTTGTGACGCAGCAGCGACTTGGGGCTCATTACCACCAAGGGACGGCGCATCGGACGAACAGCCTGACGACGCAGCATGTGGAAAACTTGCGCCGGCGTTGTAGGCACACAGACCTGAATATTGTGTTCGGCACACAACTGCATGAAACGCTCAAGGCGTGCAGAAGAGTGCTCTGGCCCCTGACCTTCATATCCGTGCGGCAACAACATTGTCAGGCCGCACAGACGGCCCCACTTGTGTTCGCCACTGGTAATAAATTGGTCAATCACGACTTGCGCACCGTTAGCAAAATCGCCAAATTGCGCTTCCCAAATAACTAATCCGCCAGGCGCCGTGGTGGCATAACCATATTCAAATGCTAATACAGCTTCTTCTGACAGATAAGAATCATAGAGTTCGAAATCCGGCTGTCCCTCTTTCATATGCGACAGAGGTACGTAGCTGGAGCCGTCTTTTTGGCTATGAACTACCGCATGTCGATGAGAGAAGGTACCGCGTCCCACATCCTGACCGGTCATACGAACAAAGTAACCTTGCTCCACCAGAGTGGCATAGGCCAATGTCTCCGCCATACCCCAGTTAAGCGGCAGAGCACCACCCGCCATCTTGCGGCGGTCTTCGTAGATTTTTTCAACTTGCTTTTGCATGACGATGCCATCGGGCACCTCACACATTTTATTGGCAATCGCTTGTAAGGCTTTTAGCTCAACACCGGTATCGCTGGGTGCGGTCCAATCATGACCGATGTAGGCGGACCAGTCGACAAAGAGTGAACGATCCGGCTCACTCACCAGACCACTGGCTACGTGCTCACCGCGATCCAGTGCTGCACGATAGTTGTTGGTCATCTCGTCAGCCGTTGCCTGATCCAGCAGACCAGCACTGATCAACTTATCGGCGTACAAGGTACGCGTAGTTTTATGGCTGCGAATCACCTTGTACATCAAGGGTTGAGTCGCTGACGGTTCATCAGTCTCGTTGTGACCACGACGGCGGTAACATACCAGATCGATAACCACATCTTTCTTAAACTCGTAGCGGTAATCCATGGCCAATTGCGCCACAAACAGGACCGCATCAGGATCATCACCGTTCACGTGGAGGATGGGGCATTCAATCATCTTGGCCACATCGGTGCAGTACTCGGTGGAACGGGCATCTTCACGTTTGCTGGTGGTGAAACCGACCTGATTGTTGATCACGAGGTGCAGTGTTCCGCCGGTGCCATACGCACGGGTCTGTGACATCTGGAAGGTTTCCATCACTACACCCTGGCCAGCAAATGCTGCATCACCATGGACGACGATAGGCACAACCTTGCCACCCACTTTATCTTTGCGGCGATCCTGGCGTGCACGCACAGAACCTTCTACCACCGGAGATACAATTTCCAGATGCGACGGGTTAAATGCCATTGCCATGTGCAATTCGCCACCCGGCGTCATCACGTTGGACGAGAAGCCCTGGTGATATTTCACATCCCCGGACGTATCAACCAGACGACGGCCATCAAACTCGGCAAACAAATCCGCCGGGCTTTTACCGAACACGTTAACCAGCGTATTCAAGCGACCGCGGTGGGCCATGCCCAGGACAATTTCTTTCGCACCGTAGGTACCAGCGCGTTTCACCAAGGCATCAACAAGGGGGATAAAACTCTCACCACCTTCCAGACCGAAGCGTTTGGTACCCGGGTATTTACTGTCCAGGTGACGCTCAAGGCCTTCGGCTGCGGTCAAACGCTCCAGTACCGCCAGACGCTGCTCTTTGCTGAATTCCGGGTTGGAACGCACACTCTCCAGACGCTGCTGCAACCATTGCTTTTCCGCCAGATTGGTGATGTGCATGATTTCCGGGCCGACATGACCACAGTAGGTTTTTTCCAACGCAGCGATGATGTCACGCAGAGGGGCTTCTTCTTTACCGATATACAGGTTACCGGTCTGAAAAACCGTATCGAGGTCAGCATTGGTCAGGCCATGAAAACCAAGGTCAAGGTCCGGTACCTGCTCACGCTCCATCAAACCTAGTGGATCGAGCTGGGCTTTTTGATGCCCACGGAAACGATAGGAGCTGATAAGTTGCAGAACCTTTACCTGCTTGCGCTCGTGCTCAATGCTGACTGAGCCCGCCGCTGCAGGAGCAGTCACGGTACGCACGCGGCTCTTGCCTAGCTGCTCAAACTGAGCACGAATCACCGAGTGCGGGGTATCCTGGGTTACAACGCCGTTGACGCGCGGCAATTGTTCGAAGTAGTTGCGCCATTCTTCGGGAACGGCATTCGCGTCGTGTAAATACTTGTCGTAGAGCTCTTCGACGTAAGCAGCGTTCCCACCGGAGATGTGCGACGTGCTCCAAAATTGCTCCATGATGCTGTCTTGCATTCCACCCACCTTAATCATGGGGACCGCCAGCATAACCTGCGAAGGACGCTGACCTGGGCTCTGCCCACTACCCCTGCTATCAACTAGCTGTTAGCTACAATAACGCCCTCAACTTGTGGTCGAAGGCGCCGCTTTTAAGCCGCTGTGTTCATAATTACAGCGAACAGTGTTAATACCTTGCGCTGATGTTCTGGGCTATCAAGCGCAAGGCATCAAAGATTTACCGCCTGCAAATACACAAAAGCGCCACCTTAGGTAGCGCTCTGTAACAGCATGTTGCGGATATGGCCAATGGCCCGTGTCGGGTTCAACCCTTTGGGACAAACCGCCACACAGTTCTGGATACCGTGGCAGCGGAATACGCTGAAGGGATCGTCCAGATTAGACAAACGTTTTTCAGTGGCGAGGTCGCGGCTATCCGCCAGGAAACGATACGCCTGCAACAAACCGGCAGGTCCGATGAACTTGTCCGGATTCCACCAAAAAGATGGGCAACTGGTTGAACAACAGGCACAGAGTATACACTCATACAAGCCATCCAGCTTCTCACGATCTTCCGGAGATTGTAACCGTTCGATCGCTGGCGCTGGCGTGTCGTTCTGCAAATAAGGTTCAATTTTCTTGTACTGGTCGTAGAATTGGGTCATATCGACTACGAGGTCACGGATTACCGGTAAACCTGGCAGCGGGCGCAGCACCAATTTGTTGTTCTTGACACATTCGGATATAGGCTTGATACAAGCCAAACCATTCTTGCCGTTGATGTTCATGCCATCAGAACCACAAACACCTTCGCGGCATGAGCGACGGTAAGCCAGGCTTTCATCCTGGGCTTTTAATAATTCCAGCACATCCAGCACCATAAGATCTTTACCCTGAGTATCGATCTCATAGGTTTTCATGTACGGCTCTTTATCGGCGTCAGGATTGTAGCGGTAGACTTCAACTTTCAACATTTATCTGTCTCCCCGATTAATAAGTACGAACTTTAGGTTCAAACGCTTCCATAGTGCGCGGTGCAAAATTCACCGCACGCTTGGCGACACGTTTGTCAGCCGGGAAATAAATGGAATGGCATAACCAGTTCTGGTCATCGCGATCCTGGAAATCTTCTCGGGCGTGAGCACCGCGAGACTCCTTGCGCTCTTCCGCCGCAATGGCGGTCGCTTCGGCCACTTCCAACAGATTTTGCAACTCAAGTGCTTCGATACGGGCAGTATTGAACGCGCTGCTCTTATCGGTGATGCATACATTTTCAACACGCGGACGCAGCTCTGCCAACTGCTGAATACCCTTCTGCATGTATTCACCTTTACGGAATACACCGAAGTAATTCTGCATGATGGTTTGCAATTCCTTGCGCAGCACAGCAGCGCTTTCGCCGCTGGTTGAGGTGTTAATTTTGTTCAGGCGAGCCATGGAAGCTTCGATATCGGCCTGGGTGGCATCACGTTGCTCAATACCTTCACGCAATGCTTTTTCGATATACAAACCTGCCGCACGACCAAATACCACCAGATCCAGCAGCGAGTTTCCGCCGAGGCGATTGGCACCATGCACGGATACACACGCCACTTCTCCGCAAGCGTAGAGGCCATCGATGACAGCATCTTTACCATTTGCATCAACAGTCAACGCCTGGCCATTCACATTGGTTGGTACACCGCCCATCATATAATGGCACGTGGGTACAACCGGAATGGGAGCATAAACCGGGTCAACGTGCGCAAAGGTACGTGACAATTCACAGATACCGGGTAGCTTGCTCTCAAGCACTTCTTCACCCAGGTGATCGAGCTTAAGCAGCACGTGATCACCGTTCGGGCCGCAACCACGTCCTTCCAGGATTTCCTGAACCATGGAGCGAGCCACAACATCACGACCGGCAAGGTCTTTGGCATTGGGGGCATAACGCTCCATAAAGCGTTCGCCATCTTTATTGATCAGGTAGCCACCTTCACCGCGACACCCTTCCGTAACCAGAACACCCGCGCCGGCAATACCAGTCGGGTGGAACTGCCACATCTCGATATCCTGCACCGGGAAACCGGCACGCAACACCATACCAATACCATCGCCCGTGTTGATGTGAGCGTTGGTGGTAGAGGAATAAATACGGCCGGCACCGCCAGTCGCCAGGACGGTTGCCTTGGCTTTAACGTAGACTGTTTCGCCATCTTCGATGTTAATAGCAATCACACCGACAACGGCGCCGTCCTGATTCTTCACCAGGTCAACGGCGAACCATTCGTTCAAAAAGACCGTTTTATTCTTAAGGTTTCCCTGATAAAGGGTGTGCAGAAGCGCGTGACCGGTACGGTCTGCTGCCGCACAGGTACGGGCCGCCTGGCCGCCTTTGCCAAAATCCTTTGATTGACCGCCAAAGGGACGCTGATAAATGCGGCCATTTTCAGTACGGGAGAAAGGTAAACCCATGTGCTCCAATTCAAAGACCGCTTCCGGCCCGACAGAACACATATATTCGATAGCATCCTGGTCGCCGATGTAATCAGACCCCTTGATGGTGTCATACATGTGCCAGCGCCAGTCATCATTCGGGTCAGCACTCGCGATAGCGCAGGTAATCCCGCCTTGAGCAGATACAGTGTGCGAGCGGGTTGGAAATACTTTGGTAATTACCGCCGTTTTGTAACCGGATTGTGCCAATTGCAGTGCAGCACGCATGCCTGCGCCGCCGCCGCCAATCACAATACCGTCAAATGAAATTGTTCGCATGTTAGCCATCAGCCTAGAGCCCCCACAAAATTTCAACGCCCCAGACCAGGTAGGTCACAGCGGCAACACCCAATACTGTCTGCGCAATCAGACGCAACACAGTAGCCTTGGCTCCCAACAAACGGTTGGTGAGATAGTCCGTCAAGACAGACCAAAGTCCGATCCAGGCATGTGTAATAAATGAAATAAGAGCGAGCAGGCTGAAGATGCGCATCCATAGCTGATTATAGAGCGCGCTCCACTGAGCGAAATCCAGGCCAGGATTCATGGCAATATAAACGACGAGAAAGATTGTATAGGCTGTCAATATCACAGCGCCAACGCGCTGAATCAACCAATCATACAGACCACTACGACCAAAACTGGTTACTGCAGTTACCATATCCATACTCCGGCTATTACGATCAATACAATGGCCAACAGCACCACAAGCCTGGCACCCAATTGACCACCTTTTAAGGTCTCACCTACGCCGCCATCCATTGTCAGATGGCGCACACCAGCAACGGTGTGGTAAGCAAGCACAGAGAGCACACCCCAGAGTACGAACTTGTAAACCGGATCATTCAGAGACTCTTTCATCGCAGCAAAGCTTTCCTCCGAGGCCAGACTTGCGTCCAACAGCCAAAGTAATACGGCCATGCCGGCAAAAAGGAAAACACCAGAGATGCGATGAAGGATAGAAACGTAAGCGGTGATAGGAAGTTTGATAGTGGATATATCGAGATTGACAGGTCTTTTTTTGTTCACGGTTGATAGTCACCTTTTTGCCCATCGCGGGCAGGTTTTAAGAATGAGCGTTGGGCTCAACGCTTTACCTCAACCTATCGTCCAAATCGACCCTGTACCACGAGTTACTGATAGCAGATTTCAATAAAAACAGGAGAGTTAAAGGTTGTCACCAGCCGCATCCTGCAAGTCGCGCCGTATTATAGAGAGTGAACTTCAGAAACACAAACAAAAAGCCGACCCAAAATGGCAATCAAATCCACAGAAATTTATCGATTTCCTGTCGCTTTATTACCAATTACGCATCAAAAGAGAACATCGCCAAACAAACGCGCGCTATAAAAGTGCAGAAGCAACATAAGCAAGGATTTTCTTATCAGGATGATTGATAGAGACTATAAAAATTGACAGCGCTGCCAACAAAAAAAGCGAAGCAGGAACCGTGGCGCATCCATAGGGTAAATAACGGCAAAAGCTATCATCCAGCGTAGTAAGTCATCTATAATGCCGACCGCAAACGGACTCCCCACAATTTGACAAAGCTAAATCTATCCTTATAGTTGTGCCCCGTTTATCAACCTGTCTTGGCCTCCTGCCATGTACGTAAGCCTTTATTAGTAACTACAGGAGTCAGTAATGACTGACAAGAAAGCACACTTAACGGTTGACGGCTTGGATGCGGCAATTGAGTTGCCCATTTATAACAGCTCTACCGGTCCTGACGTTATCGACGTTACCAGCATTACCAAGAACGGCTTTTTTACCTTCGATCCGGGCTTTATGTCCACCGCCTCATGTGAATCCAAGATTACTTTCATTGATGGCGACAAAGGTATTCTGCTCCACCGTGGTTACCCCATTGATCAATTAGCTGACCATTCTGATTACCTCGAAACCTGTTACCTGCTACTAAACGGCGAACTCCCAAACGATACTCAAAAGCAAGAATTTACCAACGCCGTCAAAAACCAATCCGCTGTCGACCCTTCTGTAGCTGCCCTCATCAAAACCTTCAAACGCGATGCACACCCCATGGCAATTCTGTGCAGTGCAGTAGCTGCTCTCGCCGCTGTTTATAATGAAGGGCTTGATATCACTCGGGAAGAAGACCGTAAAGTTACAGCACACCGCTTAATCGGCCAAATGCCTACATTGGCTGCCATGGTTTACAAGCACAGCCAGGGCGAAGAATTTATCGCGCCGGACAGCGCACTTGGTTATGCAGAAAATTATTTAAATATGACCTTCGGCAAAGCAGGACAGGCATCCAAAGTAAGCCAAGTGTTGGCCAAAGCCATGGACCGCATTTTTATTCTTCATGCGGACCACGAGCAAAATGCATCAACATCAACAGTACGCCTCTCTGGCTCTTCCGGCACCAACCCGTTTGCCGCTATCGCCGCCGGGATTGCCACATTGTGGGGACCAGCCCATGGCGGCGCTAACGAAGCCGTATTAAAAATGTTGGAAGAAATCGGCAGCGTGGACAACATTGATAAATTCGTTGCCAAAGCAAAAGACAAAAATGATCCGTTCCGCCTGATGGGCTTCGGTCACCGTGTTTACAAAAACTTTGACCCTCGCGCCAAAGTCATGAAGCAAACCTGTGATGAAGTTCTGGCTGAATTAGGATTGGAAAATGATCCTCTGCTGGCGATAGCCAAGCGTTTGGAAAAAATTGCCCTGGAAGATGAATATTTCATTCAGAAAAAATTATATCCAAATGTGGACTTCTACTCTGGCATCATCATGAAGGCCATCGGCATCCCTACCGAGATGTTTACGGTGATCTTTGCTACTGGCCGTGCCGTGGGCTGGTATGCTCACTGGGATGAAATGGTCAGTGCTGCTTACAAAATCGGTCGCCCGCGCCAACTTTATACAGGCAGCGTTCAGCGCGACTATCCCAGCAAATAAGATTTATTGTTTGCAAGAAAAGGGCTGCAATTGCAGCCCTTTTTCTATTGGTAGTGCGAAAATTTATTTTAGAAATTGATATCTGCCATCAGCCATAATTTAGTGGTGTCAGAACCAAAATCATCTGCAGAATAATCAGCAAATTTTGCAGTATAAACAACGGGGCCCCACTTTTTACTCGCGCTGACATCCCACTCTGTGCCGTAGTCTATACCGTTCACATCCGACGCCAGTTCGTGGTAAGCAGCAACGAACTGTATTCCAGCAAGATTGGTTGCCAAGGTCATATAGATATCCTCAATACCGTTAGCAGGCGTATCAAGAAAGCGGTCAGTCCACCCCTGGAAAGCGTGCAAGGTGGCAAGTGGTGTGGCAAAACCTACGACACCATCATCGGAACCTAACAATTCATATCCCAAGGTCGTGGTCAGCTTACCCAGTGTAACCACACCCTCAGCCAGCATGTAGTCAGCTGAATAGGTTACCGGATTATCACCTCCCTCTGATTGCGTTGCGTATTCCAGGTTGTAGCCAAAGGTTGGGTTGACGCGTCCCATCCAGCGAGCACCGAAGGTATCACTCGCCAATGCCGGTGCAGTCAGGTTATCGATGAGATAGGCATACAACGATATTTTGCCAGCACTGAAACCGGCATAGTTTACATTTAACAAATGAGTTTCCTGATCGTGATCACCGATCAGATTATCTTCGCCAAATATTCGATTAACATTCGTAACATATGCGTAAAACAGCTGGGTGTCGGACAAGCCCTTATTGGTAATCGAAAAGGCATCATAGGTTTGCTCGTTCTGACGCCAGCCTACTGCGCCGATAAACCGCTGGTTGTCCAGAACAATGCGTTGCCGACCGTATTTGAATTGCGTACTGAAATTATCGTATGACACGAACGCCTGATTAACTTCCGTTCCTTCAGGGTCCGCGATAATAGCCGTACCGGGATTGGAGGGATCATTCGCCGCCGTGCGGTAATCGACATCATCCAACTCGCGCACATCATCAAACTCCGCTGCAAAAGCAAAGCCATTGTAGGCACCCGATTGATAAGAAAGACGCGAGCGCAGAGTGAACGCATCGGAGTCCTCCAGGCCATCCCAGCTAACATCCTCATAACGCAGACGAAAATTTACTTTGACGGTGCTTTTTTGAAATGCCTCCGTCACACTTTCATTTGCGATTGCATGAGGAACCAACGATAAAGATCCAACAACAGCACCAAGGCAGCAAGCCATGTATTTTTTCATAGAGCCTTCTCCAGAGTTTGATTGTGTGTGGTCAACGCTCCTGCGAAAAATGCTGCATGATGTTGCAGATTAACTTGAACATCGCACCACTTTAAAACAACGGAAATATTTGAAATTTTTAATGTAACTGTCCGTTGCACGCCACGTGACTGAGGCACAATTCAGCAAGGCTTATGCCAGAAAGTTCTTTAGGCTCAAACTTCAATTGTTAAATGAGGAAAATCAATGAGATAGCAAAAGTACATTTCATTTGCATCGCAACCGATTAAAATTATCGCCGCCCAAGTGTTGGGAGCCGCTAAAAATCATGCTGCATTATCAAGCAATCGCATATCGGTTAAAGCGCAATAAAGATACATATTCATGCACCGCATCTTTACGATATGCACCGAATTGAGACTTTAAATTTTTCAGGAAATACTGGTACGTGGAATTGAGATGGTACAAATGTATTAACGTGGTGCAAGCTATATAGCTAATGAGGAAATTCCTGAAAGCCGCACGCGGCCTTCAGGATGGAAAGAAAATTATTCGATGCGTATGGATCGACCTGCCGCAGCATTTTTTACCAAACGGATATTGGCGAAGCTGATATCCAGTTCCCCATCCGTTACCAAGGTAAAGGGCTCAAGGACGAGGTGAAAAAATTCCTCCGGCGGTAAGACTAAACCGAAGTTTGACCCGACATCAGGAAAGCAGGCAAGATCTACGGTCAAGCGACGCCAGCCAGTATTGGCTATCGCATTAATCTTGTCGGTAATCGGTAAATCGGAATTGCATGAAGGTCCGCAGCCAATACGCAGAATCACATCGGCAGTCGGCGCTTTATCAACCTTAATATCAAATTCCAGAACGCCCCGCTCGTTAAGGTAATCAATCAGCACCTGACGATTTTCTGTGGACAATGCAACCAGACCCGTGCCTGTTCCATTCCAGACAACGCGTCGGGCATCCTCCTGCACCTCACGATCCACAACGGTTGCCGTCAAGGTCGACACCTGCGCAATATTGCCGTTCATTACCGCGCGATCATTTTTTCCACCTTCCAATTCAATATGCCAAGGCGTCATTGGGCGGCGATTAAATACCTCCAATACATTGGTTGTTTCCTGAACTGCGATACCCTCTTCCGGCAAATCATCTCCTAACGTGTCCAGGTCGCCATAACCCAAACCGTAGCCGTAAGGGAATAATGGATCGTAGTGTTCGTCACCAATGTTTAATGGCCCCTGGTCCGGGCGTTTGGGCCATGAAAAAGTCAGGCGACCTTTTACATCGTGCTGGATCTTTCCGTCGGCTGCCTTAAAGATCACATCGGCAACACCACCACCTTCCGTACCCGGCTGCCAGATCACCATAAAGGCATCGGAGTGATTTAGTTCCTGATTTATCCAGAGCGGACGCCCCGCTATAAAGAGCGAGACTACCGGAATACCAGCAGCTTTCAGTTTTGTCAGCAGTTCGCGATCACTATGATTTGTCGGCTTGTAAAGCAGGTTCTGCACATCGCCCTGCATTTCAGCGTAGGGATCTTCCCCGAATACAACAATGGCTACATCGGGCTTTTCCGTAAATGCCCCATCCGCACTGTATTGGATCTTGCCGCCAGCACGCTCCACAGCTTCTGTCATGCCCATGAGCAAGGTGGTAGCCTCAGGAAAATCCGCCATGCTATTGCCTGTGCCCTGCCAGGTGATAGACCATCCACCGGTTTGCTTGGAAATATTGTCTGCACCATCACCTGCAACCAAAATATTAAGCGACGGCGAAAGCGGCAGCAGATTGTTTTTATTCTTTAATAACACAAGGGATTCGCGCACAGCCTGACGAGCGACCGCGCGATGCTCCGGCGCACCGAGCAATTCATCCTTGCCCGCTAACGGACGCGTAGATGGCGCACCTTTTTCAAATAACCCTGCGCGTAATTTGACACGTAAGATACGGCGCACAGCATCGTCAGCACGACTTATCGGTATGACACCGGTCTTGATTTGATCAACCGTATTATTGAATAAAGTTTTCCATTCCGGGTCGGGCACCATAAACATATCCAACCCGGCATTGATAGCCTGGGGGCAATCCAACACCGATGCACCTTTAATAAAACCGTGGCCATTCCAATCGCCCACCACAAAGCCATCAAAACCCATCTGGTTCTTCAGCACCTCGGTCAACAAATATTGATGCCCATGCATACGCTCGCCGTGCCAGCTGTTAAATGAAGCCATGACAGTTTGCACACCGGCTTCTATCGCACTCATGTAACCAGCGGCATGGATATCGCGCAGCGTCGCCTCATCGTCTTTATTGTCGCCGCGATCAATACCATTAACGGTACCGCCATCGCCCAGAAAATGTTTTGCGGTGGCGATAATATGGTACTGATCAAGACATTCATCCGTAGCAGCGTTCCCCTGAAGCCCCTCCACCATCTTACCGGCGTATGCGCGAACGATAGCGGGATCTTCCGAATAGGACTCGTAGGTGCGCCCCCAACGATCATCGCGCACGACAGCAACTGTGGGTGAAAAGTCCCAATCCAATCCTGTAACCGCGATTTCTCGTGCAGTAACTTCACCGATTTTTTTTATAAGCTCAGGATTATTGGCTGCCCCCAGCGCGATGTTATGAGGAAACAACGTGGCACCAACCAGATTACCCACACCGTGTACCGCATCAGTACCCCAGATGATCGGCACAACAACTTTTCCATCGCTGTCATCCATCGAGGCATGATAAAAACCATCCGCCATCGCAAGCCAATCTTCCGCCTTTGCAAAACGATTGCCATTGGGAACCGAGCCACCGCCATTTAACACGGACCCAATATGAAAATCTTTGATATCTTGCGGCGTTACATAACGGATCTCCGGCTGGATCATTTGCCCCACTTTTTCTTCTATGCTCATCTGCGCCAGAATATCTTCGACTTTTTGTTCAATCAGGGGGTCTTGCTTGACAGCGGAAATAAGCCGGGGCCAGGTGACGGAAGTTTGCTGACTTCGCATGTTGATAAACTCTCCAATGCAATCATTCATGTAATAGTTTTGTTAAGTGTCTCCCTACAACAAGCTCCTGATACTGCCAATGGCAGTTTTAATTTTATTGGCCTGCACGGATTTGCCTGATCTCATGCAATAAAACTGGCCGCATAAAAAAAGCCACACAGAAATTCTGTATGGCTTTCTTGCCTCGCTAGCACGAGGCCTGGATTACTAATTGCATTTGCCTGCCTCGCCCTCCGCCGCGCCTTTTACGACACGAACGTTAGCGAAGGTAATATCCAGCGAGCCAGAAGTAACCAATGAAAAAGGTTGCAGCACCTGCGTGAAAAACTCACTGGGTGGTTGGGCAACGCCAAAGTTGGCTCCGGATGCAGGGAAACATGCCAATGCAATAGTTACTGTTTGCCACCCCTTGCCAGTAAACTCTTTGAGGCGCGTAGTGAAATCAATATCGGAAGCACAATAAGAACCACATCCTAAACGCAAATAGGTCGTATCGCCCGGCGCGGCATCAACCTTGATGTCAAACACAAGGGCCGAGTTGGATTTCAGGTAGTTGATAAAATCCTGGCGATTTTCCGCTGAGAGCGCAACCTGTCCACTGCCGCTGCCATTCCACACCACGCGACGCGCATCCTGTTGCTCATTGCGATCAACGGCTTCGATCATCAGCGATGAAGCTTTCATGGTGTTGCTGGTCATGGTCATACGATCATTTTGGTTGCCAATAATTTCCAGCGACCAGGGATCGAGCGGGCGGCGGTTAAAGATTTCCAGAACATCCAGTGCTTCGGCGAGCTGTACACCTTCTTCCGGTAGATCATCACCCAAGGTATCCTTATCGGCATAACTTAAACCGAAACCGTAGGGAAACAGCGGATCATAATTTTCATCACCGCGATTAAGCGGACCTTGGTCCGGGCGCTTGGGCCAGGAAAAAGTCAAACGCCCTTTCATGTCGTGATTGATTTCACCTTCGGCATTTTTGAAGATGACATCGGCGATGCCCGCGCCCTCAGTGCCCGGCTGCCAGATAGCGACAAATGCATCGGATGCATTCAACTCTTTATTAACCCACAGCGGACGACCGGAGATGAACAACGACACCACAGGAACATCTTGGCTACGCAGTTTTTTCAATAGCTCCAGATCACTGGCGTCACGCGGTTTATAGGCAAGATTACCCACATCGCCCTGCATTTCTGCATAAGGATCTTCACCAAACACAACGATAGCAACATCGGGTTTTTCACTGAAAGAACCATCAACACTTAATATGGCAGTGCCACCTGCCGATGTAACCACCTCACTGATGCCAGCAAAGATAGAGCTCGCACCCGGGAAATCTGAATTAATGTTACCTGTACCCTGCCAGGAAATGGACCAGCCTCCCGCTTGCTTGCCAATGTTGTCAGCACCGTCACCGGCCACCAATACTTTTTGATTGCGCGCTAAAGGCAACAACCCATTCTTATTCTTCAGCATAACCAGAGATTCGCGGACAGCCTGTCGAGCGACAGCGCGATGTTCCGGCGCTCCCAGAACACTCTCTTTACCAGCCAACTCGCGGGTAGATGGTGCACCACGCTCAAACAAACCTGCACGCATCTTCACGCGGAGAATACGGCGCACGGCATCGTCAACACGCGCCATGGGAATAACACCCGTTTTGGCTTGTTCCAACAGATTGTTATAGAGCTCTTTCCACTCAGGCTCCGGAACCATATAAATATCGAGACCGGCATTGATAGAATCCGGACAATTCAGGGCGGTACAACCGGGTATAAAACCGTGACCACTCCAATCACCGACCACCAAACCGTCAAAGCCCATCTGCCCTTTGAGCACATCGGTTAATAGATATTTATGGCCGTGCATACGCGTATCCTGCCAGCTGGTGAAAGAGGCCATCACCACCTGTACGCCCGCCTCCAGTGCGCTGAAATAACCTGCGCCATGAATATCTCGTAGATGCTTCTCGTCGCCCTGGGTTGCTCCGCGATCCACACCATTTAATGTGCCGCCATCACCAATAAAATGTTTCGCGGTGGCAATAACGTGGCTCTCAGTTAAAAAAGCATCAGACCCACCAATACCCTGCAAACCTTCAACCATCTTTCCGGCATAAGCTCGAACAATTTCAGGATCTTCTGAGTAGGCCTCGTAAGCACGACCCCAGCGGTCATCCCGAGCAACGGCAACGGTGGGGGAAAAATTCCAGTCCAGTCCAGTTGCTGCAATTTCTCGCGCAGTTACCGCACCGACCTGCTTGATGAGTTCCGGATTATGGGTTGCACCTAAACCAATATTATGAGGAAACAACGTGGCGCCGATGACATTGCCAAGACCGTGGACCGCATCCGTCCCCCACATAATCGGGATGCCAACACGACCATCGCTTTTATCAACGGAGGCATGATAAAAGCTGTCGGCCAAGGCAACCCAATCTTCGAGTTTCGCGTATTTATTGTTTCCTGGTGTGGTGCCACCGCCATTAAGCACGGACCCGACATGATATTTTTTGATGTCTTCCGGCGTAACTTGTTTGATTTCCGGCTGCACCAACTGGCCGATTTTCTCTTCCAGCGTCATCCGCGCCAGGAGCTCATCAATTCTGGATTCCAGCGCTGGATCTTTTTTTACCGCACTGGAAATCGCGGGCCATTCAACTTTTTCGGAAGAAATCGATGAAGTGGTTACCGGGGACGCCGAAGGTGTTTCATTTGGTGTTGTTGTGGTGTTGTCGCAGCCTGAAAGAAAGCCGAGCAATACTGCCGAAACCGCTCCTGCAAACAGAAAGCGAATATTCGTTTTATTTTTCATAGTTATCAACCTGTTGAAAGCGTACATCTATAGCCGGGTTAGGGGTTATCTAGTAAAAAAACAGAGGGTTGTCGCGAAAATCATTATATGAAATCGTGTGCGGGCAAGCTCATCAACGATTCATGAATGAAAGGTAGCAGTTGCACATAAAGGCGCGCATTAACTTTACCTTTTATGACATATTTTCATCTATGAATAATTAATATTCGTCGATTTTAGGGCGGAAAATCGGCGATTGAGCAGGCTTATCGTCATTTTTACCTCTACAAACTCCCGGTCCGCTGGGAAGCTACTACTTATTGACAGCGCTGTCAATGATAACTACACTGCGCCGGCCTTGAATGCTGGTTCCGGTGTCGTTACTCTTGCGAATATCTTTCGGCATCGCTTTTTGCTTCGGAATCAGCATAGCTAAACATAGCTACGTCATGCGCCTCGCTTCGGGTTGCAATGCGATATAACGACAGTATTGATATATAAAATTGAGGAGAAGCATGAGTCAGTTACTGGTAGCAGACATTGGCGGTACCAATGCGCGTTTTGGTCTGGTCGAGTTGAGCACAAATGCGGGCCAACAAAATTACGGTGCCCAGCAACAAAAAACCTTGAAGTGCGCCAACTATCCCGACATCGCCACAATGATTAAAGCCTACTGTAGCGAGGTAAGCGCATCACTTCCGCCCTTCGCCTGCTTGGCCATTGCTGGCCCTATCGAAAAAGGTTGGGCGCAGATGACCAACCTGAATTGGAAATTTTCCATTGAAGCGCTGCGCGCCGAATTGGGCATGAAAGCTCTGGATGTGATCAACGATTTTGCTGCGCTGGCTTATGCTACCCCGTTCCTGCCCGCTCAGGACATCAAACCACTGTATACCGCCAAAACCAGCCATGATTCGGCTATTGTTGTGCTTGGCCCGGGCACCGGTTTTGGTATGGCTGCACTGGTCCCGGATCACACCCAAACCCAGCGTGGCTGGAAGATTCTCCCAACCGAGGGTGGACACTGTAGCTTCGCCCCCACCAATGATAAAGAAATGGCCATTCGCGCCTTTTTGGCACAGACCGATGATCATGTCTCTATCGAAGATATTCTTTCTGGCCGCGGCCTGGTTTCTATTTACCGTGCGCTTTCACATATTAATGGCACACCGGCCCAGGATTTCACACCCGCTGATGTCAGCACCAAAGGGTTGGCTGATCAAGATCCAACCTGCCGGGAAGCACTGATAACTTTTTGCAACATCCTGGGCAGCGTCGCGGGAGACAAAGCCTTATCACTGGGTGCAAAAGGTGGGGTGTATTTGGGTGGCGGAATCATTCCGAAGATCGCCAGCTTTATTCCGCAGACCGACTTTGTCAGCCGCTTTAAACATAAAGGCCCAATGAGCGGCTACGTCAGCGATATCTCCGTCAATATGATTATCAACGATACTGCTGCTCTCGTTGGCTCGGCCGCCTGGCTGATCAATACCGCATTGACCATGCGTGGCGAGTAAATCATATCTTTTAAAAATGCGCCTGAGGGCGCATTTTTTATGTCGGTTAGTTAGAGCCAATAACTGATTTCTTTTTCGGCGCGGGCCCCGTGGAATCGCGGATAATCAAACTGGAGCTCAGCATACTTGCCGGCAGCTGCACATCCTTACCGCGCAACTGTTTCAACAACAGATCCGTTGCTTTCTTCGCCATTTGTTGAATTGGCTGGCGGATGGTTGAGAGTGAAGGCCACAATTGATGGGCAACCGGTGTATCGTCAAAACCGGCCACAGACAATTCTTCGGGAATTTTAATCCCGCTTTGATGGGCGACCATCATCACACCCGCTGCCATATCATCGTTTGCTGCGAAGATCGCGGTTGGCCGAGGCTTCCTTTGCAATAAATTGTGCGCACAAGCTTCGCCGGACTCAAATGAATTGAAGCCCTGCTCTACCAGTTCTTCGCTGAGGGGAATATTGTTTTCAATCAGTGCCGCCTTATAGCCTTCGTAACGATGGGATACCGCGAGGTGGTCCGGGTGACCGCAAATAAATCCGATCCTTTTATGACCCATGGCGATTAACTGACATGTCATATCGTAGGAAGCTTCTTCATCGTTAGTCTCCACATAAGGACTGACATCTTTGTTACGTGTTGGCGCAACACGCACAAAAGGAATGTTGATATTCCGCAACGCGTTTACCACATTGATATTGTCTGATAGTGGCGGTGTCAGAATTAACCCATCAATACGTTTTTGATGGATCATGTCGATGATTTCTTTGGTGAGGTTTTCGTCACGATGATTACAGGGGTGTATCAACAAATCGTATCCCTGAGGCCTGCAGATGGATAACACCCCCTCCTGAATATCAATCACGTAGTTAGCACTGGGATTACCGTATAACAATCCCAATACATAAGAACGGTTTCCAGCAAGACTGCGGGCAGACAGATTGGGGCGATAATCCAGCTCAGCTATTGCCGTGAGCACCTTGTCTCGCGTTTCCGGCCGCACATTCGGTTCTTTATTAACAACTCGCGATACCGTCTTGATGGATACACCGGCCAACTCAGCTACATCATCAATTGTTGCTTTAGCCACTCTTCCCAACCTCATCATTGTTATTCGGTGAAGACTTCTCTTTCTTTGAGCTGCAATATCCCCGATTCGCCCTCGAACTGCAACCCGGCAAAGGTATTTTTGACTATTAGAAAAGACCGAAAAACAGTGGCGATCCTTCTAAATTTTTACTTCAAAAACAATACGTTACAAAATGTGTGACAGCGCTGTCAGCTTGCATTATAGTACCGCGCACCTGGATATCGGCAGCATGCTCCACTCCAGCTCGGTAATAAAAATTTAAGAACCGTTTCAGGTTTTTAGACATAAATCAAACCAATTATAAGAGGTGAAATATGGCCAGCATCCCGCAGGGCTCGCACCAACAACACGATAGCATCGACAACGCAGACCATACTGTTCCACTCATTATTATCACCATTCTGTTTTTTATGTGGGGCTTTTTGACCTGCCTCAATGACGTTCTGATTCCGCATTTGAAAGCGGTTTACACACTCAATTATGTGCAGGCCATGCTGGTACAGTTCTGTTTCTTCGGGGCTTACTTTGTGGTTTCTTTACCGGCCGGTTATCTCATCAAAAAAATCGGCTATCAAAAAGGCGCAGTAACCGGATTAATTATTGCCGCCTTCGGTTGTGCCATGTTTTATCCCGCGTCCGTCACCGGCTATGCTGTCTTCTTGCTTGCATTATTTATCCTGGCTTCAGGTATCACCGTGCTTCAGGTTGCAGCAAATCCCTATGTCACCGTTCTCGGCCCAGCCCAAACCGCATCCAGTCGCTTGACGCTGACTCAGGCATTTAACTCGTTGGGAACCACTATTGCGCCTTATCTTGGCGGGCTGTTGATATTGTCGACAGCGGTACTCACTACCACCGAACTGCAACTGCTCTCGACAGCAGAACAGGAAGCTTATCGGGCAAAAGAAGCAGCTTCAGTACAGGTTCCCTATCTGATTTTGGCTTCAGCTTTAGTGCTCCTCGCCGTATTTTTTGCGTTCGCCAAACTGCCGAAGATTGTCCACAAAGACGAAGATGACCTCAAAGGTGATATTGCTTCCAATAAACCGTCAGCGTTATCACATACTCACCTCTTGCTGGGGGCCATCGGTATTTTTGTTTATGTCGGTGCAGAAGTTAGTATTGGTAGCTTTCTGATTAACTTCATCGGCGAAAAGAATATCGCAAACCTGCGTGAGGCCGAAGCGGCGCACTTCGTCAGTTACTACTGGGGCGGAGCAATGGTCGGTCGCTTTATTGGCTTCGCCGTAATGCGCTACATCAGTCCGGGTAAAACCTTGGCATTCAATGCAACCTGCTCAATCCTCCTGGTACTTGCAGCTACCTTCTCCGAAGGGCGCACGGCAATGTGGGCATTGATTGCGGTGGGATTATTTAATTCTATTATGTTCCCGACAATCTTCAGCATGGCATTGCACAAGCTGGGCAAATTTACTGGTCAGGGTTCAGGTATTTTGTGTATGGCTATCGTCGGTGGTGCATTGGTTCCGCTGATGCAGGGCGCACTGGCTGATGTCTTCGGTTTGCAATTGTCCTTTTTGTTACCCGCTGCATGTTATTTGTTCATCCTGTTCTTCGGTGTGAAGTATGCCGGTTTATATAAAACCTCACCTAAAACTGAACCAGGGCATTTATAAAACCAAAATAAAGGGCGCATATTGCGCCCTTTATTTTTTCTGCTCCCAACGTTGGGCAGATTCCCTATCCTTTTCCTGCGCATCAACCCAATAATCTCCAGCGCCGGTCATTTCCTTTTTCCAGAATGGCGCGCGTGTTTTCAAATAATCCATCAGAAATTCCGCTGCAGCAAACGCTTGTTCGCGGTGTGGACTGGTAACACCCACCAGCACAATTTGGTCCCCTAAGGTTAAAAGTCCGGTGCGATGAATAATTCGGCAGCGAGTAAGTTGCCAACGCGATTGAGCTTCTACCAGGATTTCTTCCAACGCTTTTTCGGTCATACCAGGGTAATGTTCAAGCAAAAGGCCAGTGACCTGACGCGATAGGTTTAACTCGCGTACTCTCCCGACAAATAACACCACCGCCCCGGCATCGACATCATTACTGGTCAATGCCGTATATTCGGCAGCAACATCAAAATCTGCAGACTGCACTGAAATCATATCAACCTCCCGTAACCGGAGGGAAAAAAGCAACTTCATCTCCCTTCATCACAGGATGTCCTGCTTTAACCAGTGTTTGATTAACAGCAACCAGCAGCTTTGTATCTTCCAAAAAATCTATCCAGTGCGGATATTGCTGTACTAATCGCCGACGAAGATCTTCCACTGTATCTACACCCAGGGGCTCAATCTCAACGAGATCACAACCCAGTTGTTCGCGCAATCTCGCAAAAAAAAGGACTTTAATCATGGTGTTCATCAACCGTCAGGTCACGTCGATAATGCCCGCGTCGACCACCATTTTTCTCCAACAGACAAATCTGTTGTATCACCATATCCATATCAACAGCTTTGCACATGTCGTAGATTGTTAACGCGGCTACACTGGCAGCAGTCAATGCTTCCATCTCAACGCCGGTTTGTCCGGTCAATTTGCAATAACTCAAGATATCCACACTGTTTAATTCTTCTTTAATCTCAAATTCAACAGCAACTTTTGTCAATGCAAGCGGATGACAAAGTGGTATCAGATCAGCACATTTTTTTGCAGCCTGAATACCAGCAATACGTGCGACAGCCAGAACATCGCCTTTTTTTAAGGCGTTATTCAGGATTTGTTTGAGTGTTTCCGGTTGCATGGAAATACGCGCGAAAGCCCGCGCCTCACGACAAGTCATTGGCTTGTCGGAGACGTCCACCATACTGGCTTTACCTTGTTCATCAATATGGGTTAAGGCCATGTATTGCTCTCTCAAATTTAAAAATTATAAACGAGGTTAACGTAGGTCATTGTGTCGGTTTTTTCTTTATCCGGTGCAACATCCGTATCATTGGCTACGTTAAAACCTACTTTCATTTGCATCGCATCGTTAATACGTGTGCTTAGAGAAGATTCCGCCACCGTGCGGGTGTTGTCCTCTCCCGACTCCACGCTCAAAGTTTGTTTAAACTCTGCTGACGGGCTTATTTGCCAGGCAAGGCTGGCAGCACCCCGCAAGATTACCCCGCTTTCCCTCTGGATGCTCTCATCCTCTAGCACACGCTCACCACGGAAATAACCCGGACCGATTTCCGCGTCCAACTGCATGGTTTCACCGTTGTACAAACGGGTACCGTAACCCACAGCGACGGTGCTATATGTTTCGTATGAACCAAATTCATCTTCGGTATGCGAACCAAACACGAAAAAATTGGAGTGTTCACTTTCTAATTGATAAGCGCTTTTGATGGAGCCGAAATATTTCTCTGCTGTTTTTTCTGTTGTCTTGGTGCCGTCATCCTGCGTCACCTGATCTTCTTTAAATAATGCGCTAAAAATATAGTGATTGTGCCAGCGAGTGAGGCGCTGTTTCGCATCAATTTTACCTTGCACGCTGGTGGTTTCCGTATTACCCGATGTTGCAATAACACCCAGCTCCGTCGAAACGGTCCACGGTTTGTTCTCGTCATCCTGAGCCATAACAAAAGGAGAGAATACTGAAACCGCGCCGGCCAGGAGAATAGATGGTCTGATCATAACTTTTCCTTACATTACTGCAGCATGGCTGCGTTACCTACCTCACCTGAATACATCCAACCTCATGAAGTCTGCATCAAGCGAACCACAAGCGCAGCATTGTACACCATCAAAATGATGCAATTTGCGGCGCCCACTAAGGGAATTCGCAAATCTACGTGATAGAATTCGCCCTCTTTTTCCTTACCTAAACCGTATGTCTGTGACTTCTGCTGGTTCACCTGATCATCGTTTTTGCGCCGCACCCATGATGGAGTGGTCCGATACCCATTGTCGCTATTTCTGGCGCCTTTTAAGCAAAAAGGCCGTGTTATACACAGAAATGGTAACGACGGGCGCGTTGCTTCACGGAGACCACCAGCGCTTTTTGAGCTTTCACCCGCAGGAACATCCGCTGGCCTTACAACTGGGCGGCAGCGATCCCCGCGCCCTGGCTGAATGTGCACGCATGGCCGAGGACTGGGGCTACGACGAGGTTAACCTGAACTGTGGCTGTCCCAGCGACCGGGTGCAAAACAATATGATCGGTGCCTGCCTGATGGCGGAGCCGGAGCTGGTCGCCAATTGCATTGCAGACATGCAAAATGCAGTAAAGATTCCGGTGACGGTGAAACATCGCATCGGTATCGACGAGATGGATGACTACGAGGGCCTACACCAATTTGTTAGTACGCTAGCTGATGCCGGCTGCAAAACATTTATCGTACATGCTCGCAAAGCCTGGCTGAAAGGCCTCAGTCCCAAGGAAAACCGTGAAATTCCTCCCCTCCAATACGACAAGGTTATTCGGCTGAAGCGCGAATTTCCCAATCTGGAAATTATCATCAATGGTGGTATTACTGCCATGGAACAGTGTGAAACCTTGTTAGCTGATGTTGACGGGGTAATGCTCGGTCGAGAAATCTACAGCAACCCTTATCTTTTAGCCGAGGTGGATCAGCGCATCTACGGTAGCTCCGCCGCCTCGCCTTCGCGCGAAGCCATTATGGAGGGCTTTGTTGCTTACTGCGAGGAACAAATGACCAAGGGCATTCGTCTCAATTACATGACCAGACACATCCTGGGGCTGTATCAAGGTATGCCGGGCGCTCGCCGTTTCCGCCGAACAATCAGTGAACAGGCGCATAAACCAAACGCTGATATCAAGGTTATCTATCAAGCAATGGCAGCGATGAATGGAGTTGATTTAAAGCCTGAGCATCCCAATCATGAGGGGTGATACCAGAATATCCCGGCTGACAACTTTCAGCCGCGCCCCATAAAGTATTACAATATCGGCTTATATTAAAACATACCAACAGCTTCGACCCTGACAGGACAACAACAGTGACTACCAAACTTGAACAACTGAAAAAGATGACCGATGTAGTTGCCGATACCGGCGATATTGAGGCCATTCGTTTATACAAACCTGTGGACGCGACGACCAACCCTTCGCTGCTCTACAAGGCCGCGCAAATGCCCCAGTACCAGGATTTGCTACACAATTCCCTGACAGCGGCGAAAGGTGCCAAGGGCAGCGCCGAACAAATCAGTGCCGCTTGTGATCATTTGGCGGTAGCCATCGGTAGCGAAATTCTGAAACTGGTTCCTGGCCGTATCTCCACCGAAGTAGACGCACGCTTGTCCTTTGATACTAAAGCCAGCATCGACAAAGCGCGCCACCTGATCGATTTATACCAAGAAGGCGGTATCGATAAATCACGCGTGCTGATCAAATTGGCATCAACCTGGGAAGGTATCCGTGCAGCCGAAATCCTGGAAAAAGAAGGTATTAACTGCAACCTCACCCTGCTCTTCGGCTTCAATCAGGCTTCTGCCTGCGCCGATGCTGGTGTATTTCTGATCTCGCCATTTGTCGGCCGAATTCTCGATTGGTACAAATCCAATACCGATAAAAAAGACTACACGCCGGAAGAAGATCCGGGCGTAGTTTCAGTTCGCCGCATTTACAACTACTACAAACAACATGGTTATAAAACGGTAGTAATGGGTGCAAGTTTCCGCAATACCGGTGAAATCGAAGCCTTGGCTGGTTGTGACCGACTGACCATCAGCCCACAACTTCTGCAAGAACTGGACAAAGACACCGGCGATCTCAAGCGCGTACTGTCACCGGATAATGTTGGGGAAGCCATTACCAAGGTACATGACTCCGAAGCGAGCTTCCGTTTCGGCATGAACGACGACCCAATGGCCACCGATAAGCTCGCTGACGGTATTCGTAATTTCGTGAAAGATCAGATTAACCTGGAAAACCTGCTTAAATCTCGTGCTCAGTAAACTATCAAGCTTCTTCGAACGCCACCTGCAGCCAGCAGGTGGCGCTTCGCCTTCCTTGTCCTTCGCCCAAAAACAGTTGGCGGTGGCAGCACTGTTAATTGAAGTCGCCACAGCTGACCATGTAATGGATGGCACAGAGCTCAACGCGCTGGTTAATTTATTGGAGCGAAAGTTCTCTTTGCCTCACGAACAATTGCTGGAATTAGCTGATCTCGCCAAAACTGAGGCTGCTGAGGCAACATCGCTTTACCAGTTTACGCAGCTCATCAACAACGAATGCACTGCCTCGGAAAAATTTGAGTTAATCAAAGGTATGTGGGAAATCGCCTATGCCGACAATCAACTCGACAAATATGAAGAGTATGTGATTCGTAAAGTAGCGGATTTAATTCACGTGAGCCATTCGGACTTTATTCGAGCGAAGAGTATCGTCAGAGCAGAGATAGGTTGATCCGAGCATTTACGCTCAATTACATTCCAGCATCTTCACCAGGTTACGAAAGGTTGCGCTGTTTTCCTGGTTTAGTCCCATCAAAATTTTGTGAGCTTCCAGTACTTTTTCCTTGACCTCATGTTCGTCATTTACATCCGCTGCCAGTTCCCGCGACGGGCAAACCGGCGTTTGCAGCTCATTAACAATCGTAAAAATATCCTGAAAACCCATGGTCTGCAAAATGCGGTTGATGCTGGGATTAGTAGAGAGTATGACGGGGATAATGTTATGCCGATCCTGACCTTGTAGAGAGATTTTAGCCATCAGGCCGAGCGTTGTACTATCAATGGCTTCCGCTTCCGATAAATCAAACAAGACCGCAGAAAAGTCCTCGGCACCAAACATGGAGTCAATGAACTGATCAAAGGAAATACATAAGGTTAAACGGACATCACCTACCATCTTGATCACGTAAACGCCTTCATGATCGGCAACCAGAATCTGCCCGGGTCGCATGCTTATTTACCTCTGGTAATCGTCAGTATCGCGATATCATCGGGAGTTTCCCCAATCTCTTTTATCGCTAACGCATCGCATACAGATTCAAGGCTTTGCCCCTGCTGTGCGATTAAATTCAGTAGATGGGCTTCTTTATCCAGCAATTCTTTTTGCGGCAGTATTTCCAACACCCCATCGGAGAAACAAATTAATGAGAACTCCTCTGGTAACTGTAGCGTATAAATTTGCCATGTCACGTTTTTGAAGATACCCACCGGTTTACCGAAACCCTCCAGAAACCTTGCACCGTCCGCGGTAACCAGAATCGGCATCGGTAAATGCCCTGCCACCACATAACGCATCTCCCTTGTCAGTGTGTCTATTACTCCGACAAAGAAAGTGAGGTGATGATTCAATCGTGTTTCATTCAATTCACGGTTTATGATTTGCAGCATGGCATCCGTGCCGCGCTCGAAAGAATCCGCATCGCCGAAGAGCCCTTCTTCACGAACCATACGACTAACAATGTGCTTGAGCCAGATAGTAACGAAGGCCGATGAAGCGCCATGACCTGAAACATCAGCAAGATAAAACGCCAGATAGCGCTTTTTGATATGAGCGTAATCAACAAAATCACCACTCAGGTATAAAGAGGGGGCGATATAGTGCCCGACATCATAACCGTCGTGAGTGTGCAAGCGGGTAGGCATCAATCGACGTTGTACCTGGCGTCCCGCCAGCTGATCACGCTCCAGAATTCGCAGATGCTCCCGCAACCCGCGATTAGCCTGTTCAAGTTTGTCCCGGTAGCGCTGGTTTTGCAGTATCAGGTCGCTATGATCCAATGCCTTGCGCACTGAATGCACAAGCATTTCCATATCCATAATTGGCTTAATCAGGTAATCGCGCGCGCCCAAGCGCAATGCTGTGACTACATCGCTCATAACGCCCGCGCCGGAGATAACAATAACCGGGAGGTCGGGGAGTTGTTCATGGAGTTGCTGCAAGACTTGTAGACCGTCAAGGTCGGGCATACGCAGGTCAGTAATGACCAGATCGGGAAGGTTTTCGGCGATAGCGCGGACACCCGAGCTGCCATCGGCGACCTGGATGACCTCAAAGCCGCTATCTTCGAGGTATGTTGCGACACTCTGACGAACAAGGGTATCGTCGTCGATGATGAGCAGTTTTCTACTTCTGTCTGTCATCCCTAGCCCTGTCAGACACCTGTGGAATCATGTTTATACACGCTGCGAGGCGCATAACACTACTCTCTTATCTGACCTTAAGCAAGCTGTTAAAAACCGCGTTTTTAACGTACCTTAAACCCAACTTTGCCACCGAGTGGCTGTGCTAGACTCTTACTGCCTGCTGATACTTTTTACGTCTGTTCCTGCTGTCTATCGAGCTGCCCGTTCCGGCGGCTTTCATAATGAAGATAACGAGGAGTGAGCCATGAGCCTGTCGGATAAAGCCTATAGCGAGAAAAGAGATTTTATACGCATGAAAATCAGCGCTCCGCTGACGGCCACGCTTTCGGCAGATCAACGGGTGTTTGAGGGCAATTGCCTGGATCTCAGCGGCGGCGGAATGAGAGTTGAAACGAATGAAAATATCGCGACGGGCACCGAACTGGACGTCGAAGTGTCTTCAGATCATGGCCATAATCCGACACTTAAAGCCAGAACGCGGGTAGTACGTTCAATATCAAACGATAAAGGCACGTATGAGCTGGGCCTGGAGATTGTAGAAGTCCTCAAATGAGGCTTCTACATTCTATAAAGTTCTCAGCCACTGAATAAATTAGTAGCCAAAATCTTCAGCATCACCAAACTCATCGTCCAGACCAAAGTCATCCTCTACTTCGCCGTCATTGATCAGAAACTGACGCCTCTGTAAGTATGCATCCCGGATAAACGTGTAACGATCTCCTGTGATGTGGCGCTCCAGATCCAGTAAATTTGCACGGGTATTAAGCAGAGATACACCAGTAACCGTATTGCGTGTCGGGATGTGATCGATATAAGTGCGGGGATCAGAATAAACATTCACTGGTGTGGCAAGACCATCACGCAATGTGCTTGGCCCCAAAAATGGCAGCACGATGTAAGGCCCCTGATCCACCCCCCAAACAGCCAGGGTTTGTCCAAAGTCCTCGCCATCACTGGCTTTCATACCCATGTGCTGAGCCACATCAAATAGCCCGGCCAAGCCCACGGTACTATTGACCAAAAAGCGACCGGTATCATTAGCGGCTTGCTTGCCTTTACCTTGCAGCACATCATTCAAGACATTAGGAACTTCCATAACATTATCGATGACGTTGTCCACGCCCTTCCTGACGAATCCGGGCGTCACAAAAACGTACCCTTTCGCCAGAGGCCGAAAGAGAAAACGGTCCGTCACATCATTAAAAGCAAACATGGCGCGATTAAAACCTTGCCAGGGGTCCGCCTCTTCCTGGGCATAACCGGGTAGGCTTAGAGTCGCCATGGCCAGCAAGCCAGCGAACGCAACGGATTTGCGGGTAACGTAATTAATTTGTCTCACAGTTGGGTCTCATGTGAAGTTGAGCACTAGGGCTGGAAAATCAACATCGGGGACAACAAACAGAGTGTGAGGCTGATTGATGGTTCCCATTCCATTGAACCATCGTGCCATCAACACCGTGAAGGCGCGCCCTGAGATAAGGGTACCACTTTACCGAAAGGCCTTGATGACGACAACAGCGCCATGCACCATAAGCAATTTAGCGAACGATGTTTAAAAGGATATTAAAAAGAAAAGTCAGCTAGAGACATTCATAAAGCAACCTGATGGTCAACTTATCCTCAACAGGGAGAAATAGCTCATCAGTAATCCGAAATCCTTGCATACACTCCTGACTGATTGTTGACAACAATGTGTAGCGCGCCGTCGCAAGGGATTCTGCATCTTTCACGGGTGGAGACATTTTTATTGAGGCTCGCGTATTGCCTGCTATGGATTGCGAACTTGATGCAGATGAAGAAGATATCTCTCGCTTAAACCAACGATGTACAGCTCCATTCAAACCAGTATCCTTATAATCACAGTCATCGGATGCATTCACGTTCAATGATTCCGCCGCATCTACCGCTGGCTCGCATTCTTCGGCACTTGCCAGGTTCACACCACCCATACAAAGCAATACAACCAATAACCTTTTCATCTGGACTTCCAATAATTTTTACCTACTAAAAAGGGTGCATATGCACCCTTTATGTTGACGCCGTCAGTGCAACTTCAGTATTAGAATTTCAAATCTAAACCAATACCGAGGTAATCATCATCGCGCTGAGCAACTTCCAGTACATCCTGATTCTCAATCGCGGTGTAGTACCCGTAAAGAGTCGCACTTTTAGATAGCTTGTAGTCGACACCCACACTGGCACTTTCGCCGTCTAATGCAGCCGGAGACAATTTAAGATCTGACTCGCCATACTGGGCTTTTAATGCCCACGCATCAGTCACACTCCACAATGCTGAAACCAGGAAGCCATCACTGTCATCAATACCGTCGACATCTGTGCTTTCAAACATCGCACCCAGTTGCACCGGGCCAAGATTAACACGACCAACTGCACGGACAATATCAATACCTTCTGCCTGTACATCCTGGTCCATAGCAACACCAAGATATAAATTAGATGTGCTATAGCCTAACGATGCGGAGACACCGTCATCAATGTCATCATCTTCTTTTGTAATATAAGCCACTGTCGCAGTGAAAGGACCAAAAGAACCCGGGGTAACGTATTGCACAATATTGCTGGCTCGTGTTTCACCATTGAAAATGTGCGCAAGATCGCCTTCAAGATCGTTAAACAGATCTACTTTCTCCTGAACCGCTTTCAAAGGCGTGTCGAAATTCCCGCCCATGATAGTACCGGCTTTACCTTGCAAACCGACAAAAATATTACGCTGACCAAAGGTTTGGCCATTGCCACCCACACCATCATCCATTTCGGTCTGGTACTCAAATTGATAAATCACTTTAAGGCCATCAGAAATCACTTCATCGCCTTTGATGCCAATACGCGACGCGTTACTGACCAGCTCGATTTTTGAGTCCCCGCCTTCGTCTGCGTTCTGCAGCGAAACATTCGCTTTACCATAGACGGTCACATCAGCCATAGCACTCAACGGGAGAAACGCTGCAATAGCAGCAGGTAATAATGCTTTTTTCATGGAATGTCCCCTGACATTATTTTTGGAATATTCTGATCCTTGGAGTTGGACCGAGAAGGCGCAATCTGTTTGCAGCGCGTTAACGAGCAAGATCAATTACGCCATGAGTCTTTTTAATAAAAGATTCAATTTCTGCGTTACCAAACGATTACTATCGCATTAAAAATTTATTGCGAAATAATGACATGCAAAATGCCACCGCCTTTTTACACATCGTTGATTCTTTTTTCAATGGCCAAAAACCTACAATGAAATGCAATTACCAAAATTACGCGTAATTGCTGGGCAACTATATAGGCAAAGCACTGCTAGCAATCATCAATACGTTGATTTTTGCGCCAAAATTCAACACCGCGTCGCAAAAAACGGCATAAGAAATCATCTACTGCTATGCTCCATAGAAAAGCCGTCTTAAGCTCGGGAATAAAAATAGAAACATGCGCCGGTCATGCCTTTGTTAACCGGTAGGTACAAACCCGCTGCTCAATTGACGGGAAGCAAATAAGTCCATCATTTTTCACGAGTTTTTCAGTTAAGTGCTGGATTTTTAAATGCTGTCCCCGTAAAGTGAAGCAGCTTTATAGGGACGCATTCATCTCCGTTCACAGTGATTAGTTGCTTGATGCGCCGCCTGTGCGGTGAGGCAGAGGTCGCACGGTTGCACCCAGAGATACCGGGACTCAGTTAGCAAATAAGAATTGAAGAGCAAGTTTGCAGAACAAGTGGATAGGATTAATGGGCAAGTCGCTTAATGTATTATTCATCGAAGACTCCGAAGCGGATGCGGAGTTAACTACCGCCGAACTCGCTCGTGGTGGTTTTATCCCTCATACCGAGCGTGTTGAAACACGCCACTCCATGCTCGATGCCCTTACCAAGGCAGAGTGGGACGTCATACTGTGTGATTACAGTATGCCTCGTTTCAGCGCGGAAGCCGCTTTGCAGACACTCAAGGAAAGCGGCCAGGATATCCCCTTCATTATTACCTCCGGTGCCGTAGACGCAGAAGATACTGTCAGCCTACTCAAACAGGGCGCCCACGATTTCATGAATAAAGAAGCCCTTGCCCGTCTGGTTCCGGCCATTGAGCGGGAGATTCGGGAGGCTGAGGTGCGCCGGCAGCGACGGCTTGCTGAAGAACGAGTGCGCATACTGTCCAGCGCTGTTCAACAAAGTCCCGTCTCTGTGCTGATTACCAACCCCGATGGCCAGATCGAATACGTCAACCCCAAATATGAACAGATCACCGGCTACGCCTCCAATGAAGCGATTGGACGTGATCTCGGCTTTACTTTATTAAATCAAACCAGTGCAGATGCTATGGCTGCCATGCGCCACAGCATCAGCAACGCGCAGGAGTGGCGCGGTGAGTTTTGCAGTATCCGCCGCGATGGGCAGGTATTCTGGGAATTTGTCAGCCTGTCGCCACTGCGCAATGAAACCGGCGACCTAACCCACTTTGTCATTATCAAAGAAGATATTACGGTGCGCCGCAGCTATGAAGAACGGCTGTTACGTCAGGCGCATTACGATGACCTGACCGGCCTGGCCAATCGCGTGTTGATGTTGGAACATTTGAACGTCGCTCTGGAAAGCTCGGCCCGTAATCACCGCCAGACCGCGATGATGTGTATTGACCTGGACCGCTTCAAAAATGTTAATGACAGCCTCGGTCATAGCTGCGGGGACGATGTGCTGAGAGAGTCAGCTGGCCGTCTCAGTGGTTGTATTCGCAATGGCGATATCCTCGCGCGCATGGGCGGGGACGAATTTATTATCATCCTGCCCGATATCAGTACACCGAAAGAAGCCGAAAAAGTCGCGGAAAAAATTATCGCCGCCTTTGCTCAACCATTCTTCATTGGTGGAAAAGAATATTTTGTCACCGCCAGTATCGGTATTGCTCTATCACCCAAAGATGGACGCAGCGCGAATTTGATCCAGCGCAATGCCGACCTGGCTATGTACAAAGCGAAAGAACTCGGGCGCAATCGGTACCATTTTTTTACCGAGGATATCAACACCCAGTTGATGCAGCGTCTTGAACTTGAGGTGCGTTTACGCCAGGCCATCGCGCTGGAAGAGCTCGAACTGCATTACCAACCCATTTATGACATCAATACCAACATGATGATTGGTTTTGAAGCTTTGGTGCGCTGGCGTCAACCCGATGGCAGCTTATTGATGCCGGTGAATTTCATTCCCATGGCGGAAGATATTGGCATTATCCAGGAAATCGATAAATGGGTTATGGCAACCGCCTGTGCCGACGCAGCCAAACTGGTTCACGAGTCGAAACGTGCGTTGCGCCTCTCACTGAATGTATCCCCCAAACAATTGCAGATTCCGGATTACGCCAACTTTGTTGCGCATCAATTGTTTATTAATAACTTGTCGCCCACGCAATTGGAGTTGGAGGTGACAGAAAGGGTCATCATGCAAAACGACCCGCAAACCCAGATTAATATCACTGCGCTGTGTGATTTGGGTGTGCGTCTCTCAATTGATGATTTTGGAACCGGCTATTCCTCACTAGCGTATCTGCAAAAATTCCCCTTTAAAACCCTGAAAATTGATCGTGGTTTTGTCAGCCAGATCTGTGAGGACCCCAATACCCATCGCTTGGTGGATACCATTATTACCATGGCTCATGGTTTGGATATGGAGATTGTCGCAGAAGGAATAGAGAATGATCAGCAACGGCAATTGTTGCAGAAGCAAGGTTGTGATCACGCGCAGGGCTATTTCTTCAGCTACCCTGGCCCACTGAAAGACTTACGCGAAAAAATAAACACGCCCTGGGAAGCGCCCAGTGAAAATCCCCTGCATTAAAAAACTCCTGCCTGAGCAGGAGTTTTAGCAATGGAGATGCAGCCCATTAGATTATTTATAGAATTCTGTTGATCGTCATACTGGCGATATAATTCGCCATCCAAGCTCTTGCGCCCGCTGTTCCAAACCTCTTCCGCCTCTCACGACGGTCGGTTTTCCGACGCTTTGTAACATAGGTAAATCTGAAATATCATCGCCGTATGCATAACAATGTTCTGCTACACCATTCACCGACGCCAAAAATATTTTTATTGCTTCCGCTTTGCCAGCACCAATCGTTTGGGGAGTGAGAATACGCCCCGTGTAGCATTCATTCTCCACTTCCATTAACGTGGAAAGAATGTGTTTAACGCTTGTTACCCGGGCAACCGGTTTCAAAATCGCCGGGAAAGAACCGGAAACAAATACTACCTCTCTTCCTTCATCCTGATGACGCTTCAACTCCGCCAAAGGCACAGCGTGGAACAAATCGGGATGGTTCTCTTCCATATGCGTAAACCAGGCTTCGCCACATTGCTCAACGTCTGCCACACGGCGACCAGCAAAGTGCTGATAGTACAACCGATTTAATACTTCCCAGGATGCATTCTCATGCATGTGTTGACGCAGGTCCATGTAGTAACGCTCTTTTGCTTGGTGCTCACTAAACCGCTCGTACCAGAAATCCTGGAAACTCAACATGCTTTTAACCGAAATCAATGTATCGTCAACATCGAAAAAAGCATAACCAACACTATCAGGTTTGTTTTTCAGTGCAGCATTCATAAAGAAATCTCCATTCGAGTGAGATGATAATCGTCATCACAGGTTTTCAACTTGTTTAACCGGTTCTTCGAACTCGTGCATGTTGGCAGCCACATAAGCGAGGTAATTGGACTGCATCTTTAACGCCTGCATATTCTCGCCTTTGCTGATGCGCACCTTTTCCATTGCACCAATTGATAGCATAAATTTGGATACAGCCTGTCCACACTGCTCTACCAGAATTTCCGCCTCGAAGCTCAGACGCTTGGGGTTATCAATGGATTGATTAAGAATATTGCACCGCAATACAGCGCCGACAGGAAAGGTGTAATGACTGTAACTAACAGAAAGATTATTTAAAACAAAGGCATACTCAATGCCATTTTTCGGCAGGAGGTAAGCTTCTGTGACCGCGACGATGGCTTGCCGCGCTGCTTCAATCAGAATCATTCCCTGCACGTGCTGACCACTTTGGTGATCATTCATCAACTCGCAATTCTCATCGATCATCATGTGTAATTCGAAAAGATCTGCCGTTAGCTGACGCGGTTCGGAAATCAAGGTATTCGCTGAATGGTGTTTGTGACTAAGCGCACGTCCGGCACGCTTCGGCAGGTTATGCCATAAGCTGAAATCAAAGAACGCGAGGTTCGGTGATGCAGCAGCTTCCTTCAATAACTCTGCAACACTTTCATCACCCAGCCCTTGCCCAGGGACCAGAAGTGTCACGCCCTGATTAGGCAGCGGTATGGAAAGACTCAGCAGACCCCGTAATTGTGATAAGGTCACGGCATCTTTGCCTTTAACATAGTTTGCGAATTTGTCACCGACAACAAGTAAGATTCGATTGTGCATAAAACACCTCAATATAGTTAATTAAAAATTTACGATCGCCGTGATCGTTAGCAGTAGTGCTTCTCAAACTTTCATCCTGAAAATTGTGTCCTGAGTGGCCTCTACGTCTATCGAGCTGATCAAGATTCGCACAAGCACACTCATTAGATTTATACTGACTTGTAATAATGAAGACTAGGAACATTTGGCAAAGCGGAAAAATAAACAGTAAAAACATGAAAGGATTTAGGTGCCACGGGTAAATCAGGACGCTAAGATAAAGGCCTCGCCAAATGGCAGTATCCTGTCAATCGCAACACGGCGGGAAAGAAGGCAAAGCACCCTTTCCGGGACTATGCTTGATTAATCGAACTGACTGTGAAGGTAGCGCAATGCCATCGCTCTCTAAAATCTACCGGCATCTGCTGGGTGCGTTATTGACCGTTTTCGCTGTGCATAGCGCCGCGGATACGCCAGACAAGCTTTCTTTTATCACCATCGACGTTGCACCCTGGGCGTCGATTAACGAAGCGGGAAAGATGGAAGGCGCATTCATTGAACTGGTCAATGAAATTTCCCAGCGTATAAACCGTGACATAAACATCACGATTACCCCCTTCGCCAGGGTGGACCGCGAGCTGGAGATAGGCTCCCACGATTGCACCATTCTGGTTCCCCGGCCGGATACGCTGGTTGTGAAAGGCGACGTTATATCCTATCACCCGATGGGAGTGATACCACGCAATGGTATTGAAATAGCTGAATATGAAGATATTCAGGCATTGAAGCTTTCTGTTATTCGAGGCGCTACCATGACGCCCCGTTTTGACGAAGACACCAAAATCTATAAAGAATACGATACAGATTATTTAATCGGGCTGCGCAAGATTGCTCGCGGTCGATTAGACGGCATTGTGGGGGCTATTCCCACTCTGCTCTACCTGGCTGAGCAGGAAGGCCTGGATGGCCAGTTAGGCAAACCCTTTCCGCTCACCGAAATACCCTTATTGTTTCAATGCTCAAAAAACTCACCCAACCTGGACATCATGCCACAAGTCAATAAAGCCATTGCCGATATGAAAAAGGAAGGTGTAGTAAAACAAATTCAATCCCGTTATTACTTCTAAATCTTGTCAGGCCCTGATGAACGCCAACGAAAAAATTAAATTGACCACTCCTGAACCTCCCGCGACAGCACCTTCTGCCGGACATGCCTTACGTGACATCTTTTATGCAGTTAAGAATTACGGTATTGCAAGGCATTTGCTGTTGTACATCATTATCTTCAGCTCCTTCGTTACCCTGCTCGCCACCAGCTTGCAACTTTATACCGATTACCAACGCGACCTGGATGTCATCAACAGTCGCTTGAATGAGATCGAAGGAGGTTACATTGGCAGTATCAGCGCAAGTTTATGGAATCTGGATATCAAGCAACTGGAGCTTCAACTCGATGGCATAAAACATTTACCGGATATCAAAGCCGTCGAGATCCGCGAACACAATGAAGAGTTTTCCAAACCCCTGCACCTGATTCGCGGCGAGAAAAGTACGCGAAATATTATTGTGCGCACCTACCCCATCCTTCACAATGTCTCGGGCGAAACGCGCGAGATAGGCACACTGACCATCCAGGTTTCCTTAACTGAGGTGTACCAACGATTGTGGGATAAAGCTATTGTGATCCTGCTGAGCCAAGGGATTAAAACCTTCCTGGTGTCCTTATTTACCTTATACATCTTTTACTATCTGGTGACCCATCACCTGACGACGATCGCCAACTTCCTGCGCAATTTTGATGTGGAAAAAGAACCGCAAAAATTGGCCCTGCGCCGCAAGATGTCCTCCCGCGAAGATGAATTGGATTTGGTGGTTAAAGCGTTTAACAACCTGTCGCAGGATCTGCACCAAGCCTATGAAAATTTACGCGACACAAATAAACGCTTGGCAGAAGACAATATTGCGCGGCGCAAAGCTGAAGAGGAAGTTAATCGATTGAACGCTGTTTTAGAACAACGTGTGCGCCAACGCACAGCGGAACTCGAAGCAGCTAATAAAGAATTAGGCACCTTCTGTTATTCTGTTTCTCACGATTTACGCGCCCCGCTACGTCGCATTGAAGGCTTTCGCCGTATTTTATGCGAGGAGTATGAAGAGCGTCTTGAAGAAAAAGGCCGCCATTATCTATCGCGTATTGAGGTGGGTACGCGTGAAATGGCGGAGATGATCGACAGCTTTTTACGTTTATCCCGTGCAACCCAGGGCGAAATGGCCGTGCAACGGGTAAATATTTCTGAACAAGTCAGCGAGATATTTAATCGCATTCAGGAACGCGAACCGCAACGACAGATTAGGTTGATTTCAGAGCCAGATATTTACGCTGATGTCGACAAACGTTTTTTTGATGTGCTATTAAATAACTTATTGGATAACGCCTGGAAATATTCCCGCCATCAGCAAAATGCGAAAATTGTATTCGGGATAACATTACTTAATGAAGAAACTGTCTATTATATTTCTGATAATGGTGTAGGCTTCGATATGGCTTACGCCGACCGTTTGTTCAGTCCCTTCAATCGCTTACATAAAGCCGAAGAGTTTGATGGTGTTGGCATAGGTCTTGCGACGGTTCAACGGATTATTGCTCGCCACGGTGGCCGCATATGGGCACAATCGACACCGGGAGAAGGCGCAACGTTTTATTTCACCTTATGGTCAAGGAATAAAGAAAGTGGGCACGGAAACAATTTTGTTAGTGGAGGACAATCCTGACGAAGCCGAGCTGGCTCTAATGGGGTTTGCCAAGAACGACCGCTGTTACGACATTCAAGTCGTACATTCGGGAGAAGATGCGCTGGAGTTTTTATTTGCTACCGGCAAACATGAAGGTCGTTGTCCTTCACGCAATCCGGATTTAATTTTATTGGATATTAAATTGCCCGGCATCAATGGACTTACTGTTCTGCAACGTCTTCGCGCGCACCCTTGTTATGAGCATACGCCGGTCGTGATTTTGACCACCTCTGACGAAACATCGGATATTTTGGAGGGATATAACCGGGGGGTTAATAGCTATCTGCAAAAGCCTGTCGACTTCGCAGCCTTCTCTGATTTACTCCAACAAATCAGTCAATACTGGCTCAAAACCAATATCTCACCACCTAAAGCGAAAAACTAGGCTGGCTCAATTACCTCATGCCTTGGCAGTACCTGCGCAATGATCTCTTGTGACAACAGGTTATCCAGCAACTGCTTACCATCCTGTTCCAATGCAACTGGATTGGGGTGCTGCAATTCTTCCGCAACTCGTTGTAGCGCCGCTCTACCTGTTAATCCCGCTTCTTGCTGCAAAAGTTGCAACAAGCGTACGGTAACGGCATTGGCTTCGAGGAACTTTACCTCATCCGCACGATTACGATAAACCACCAGAAAGCTGGCTTCTGGCGGTGGCTCCACAGGCTGATAGGCCGGGCCGATCTGATGCACGGGAAAACGGTAGGACAGGCACCACACCAGGGGTGAAATGTCAGGGCAGCCATCCAGCACCGAAAGACCAGAATCATTAGACGGGGGCACAATCTCGGTTGCGACGTCCAGCGCCAGTTCAACCCACTCGTAATGAGCCAGCTCCAGCATAAATGACAAATCACCCGCACGTGAACCACGCTCTTGCATCAGGTAGTTTAAAAATTCCTGACTGATCTCCAGGAAATAAGGTGTCTGGCATTGGTGGGAAGCTAAAAACTCGCGCACCATGCCATGCCATGCATCATCAGCAGTAATACTGCGCAGGATGGGGAATGCACCGCTGATAAAACTTTCTATATTGTTGTAAATCAAATCCCGGTAAATACCCATCCGCCGATCTTCAATCTCTGTCGGCGCCGGATAATGCCGGGGGTCGCGCAGATGCCGGGTAAATTGGTATTGCGTTTGCTGAAAGGACGCCATTGGCTAGCCACTCACGACTTTGGCTTGGGCGGTAAACCCGCTATCACATTGAGCTTGTATCCGTTGGATGTGTCGCACTTCGTCTAACAACTCTGCGAGAGGGGGAATATTGAAATCCCGCTCCAGCAACGTAGGTTTAACGCCAAAGAGTTGATAAGCACTCTCTAACAGCTGCCAAACCGACGGAATAACCGGCGCACCGTGCGTATCGACCCGCAGGTCTTCCGCCTCATGGTAATGTCCCGCAATATGCATATAGGCCGTGCGCTCACCGGGCAAACGTTTGAGAAATTCATAGGGGTCGTAACGATGGTTAATGCTGTTGACATAAACATTATTGACATCAAGTAGCAGATCGCAGTCTGCCTCTCGAATCACCGCATTGATAAATTCGCTTTCGCTCATTTCCTGTTGTGGTGCGCAGTAATATGAAGCATTTTCAATAGCGATACGTTGCTCAAGAATATCCTGAGCCTGGCGAATACGACCGGCAACATAACGCACAGCCTCCTCGGTAAACGGAATCGGCAGTAGATCGTAGAGCTGGCCGTCGTCGCTGCAATAACTGAGATGTTCACTGTAATAGCGAATATTATGCTCACGCAAAAATGTTTTGACTGAATGGAGAAGCTCCACATTCAACGGCGCGGGCGAGCCGATGGATAGCGATAATCCATGGCAAACAAAAGGAAAGCGCTCAGTGTAAGCGCGAAACTGCTTACCGAAACGACCGCCAACATTGATCCAGTTTTCCGGAGCAACCTCCATAAACTGGATATCCGTTGTGGTTGTAGCCTGTAAGCTGTTTAAAAGATTACGGCGCAAGCCCAAGCCTGCGCCGTGTACTGGTGGGATGGTCATCACAGCACCAAACGTGGATTAGTGGCTACCACATTTACCTTCGCCACACTTGCCTTCACCTTCGGCTTTTTTATCCTTGTCAGTGCCGCATTTGCCTTCGCCGCACTTACCTTCACCACATTTACCCTCGCCTTCAGCTTTCTCGTCACCGCACTTGCCTTCACCACACTTACCTTCGCCGCATTTACCTTCAGCATCTTTCTCTGCCAGGTTGTAGCCAGCGGTCAAAGTCTCGGCTGCGAAAGGGTTTTCTACCGCAGAAGCCATGGGAGCAAGTGTTGCAGAGGCCATGAAAGCAGCACCCAGAGCAGCAGCCAGAGGGGACAAAGTTTTCTTATTCATATCAAAGACTCCGTTTTAACGTTATGGGATGAAATAGCCAGCCAAACCTAGCACAGCGAACCGCTACGCACCAGTTGCCTGTATTTAAAATCAAGATCATTCGTCACACAAATAACTATACGTTCTTGATGGGCTGTAGATGCACAACTTTGCGGTTCGTTACATTAAATTTTGTTAATGCTGCTCAAGGACCAACTGCCATTGCTTGTCCAGTCGTTTGCTTGAGATAGGAACCTGCGTCTTGAGCGTCTGGGCGAACAGTGAAACCCGCAATTCCTCAATCCACCATCGATAAGTCTGTAGTGAAGATTTTTGCGCCAACTGGAACTCCCCTTCCTTTGCAAGGAAGTCATTCAACCGTTGCCAGGCTGCCTGAATTTCTGCGATAGCTATGCGATCCTTTTGAGGATTCAGTAGCGCTTTTTCCAGACGTGCCAGAATGGCACGCAAGTAACGCGGATATTGTTCCAGCCATTCGCGCGGGGTGTTGTAGACCAGACCGGGGTAGAACAACTGCTGTAGTTGTTGGTGGATATCACTTAAGGTAAAGGCTAACGCCAGGGCATTTTTATGCTGTTTCAACTGCTTACGCACCTCAACCAGCAGTTTTAAACTGGTCACCAGGGTTACAGCACTTTCCTGCGCATGGCTGATCAGTTGCTCACGCACAGGGCTCAATCGATCATCAAAGGCTTGCCGGTTACGCGGCAGATCCTGTTGATCCGGTACACACAGTTGACAAAAGGTGGCCATCAGGATGTCATCAACCACTTGATCGCGATGACCAATACCCGCCACCGACAAAGCCAACTCCTGCCCTTTCAATAATTCCTTTTGTAAATATTTAACCGTCTGCACAGTTTCCAACACATACAAACGGGAAAGACCACGCTGGGTCAAATGACGGGCTTGTTGCGGGTTGTCGAGTACTTGCAGCGCCACAGATTGGTGTTTGTCGATCACTGCTGGATACGCCCGAATACTGATCCCCACACGCTGCAACTGTACGCTTTGCGGCAATTCATCAAAGTCCCAGGTCAGGATGTTGTCGCGCTCAATAGCGGTTGCCGCCGATTGGATATTTTGTTGGACTTGTTCGCGATAACGCTCGCGCAAGCTCGCAAGATCCCGCTCACTCGTTATGCATTTACCGCGATCGTCCATCACCTTGATATTAAAGCGGTAAAAGTTATCCAGCTGCTCCGGCTGCCAGGCGTCAGCTGGAATATCTATTGCGGTTTGACGTTTCAATTGCAGCGCTAATGCGTCGGTCAGCGGTTTATTATCCGGTGCCATTGCCGCCAGTGCCTTATCTACAACATCGGGCACCGGCACAAAATGTTTGCGTAACGGCTTGGGTAAACTCTTTACAAGATTGATGCATTTATCGCGCAACATGCCCGGCACCAACCATTCGAGACGATGCTCCGGCACCTGGTGCAACACACTGACCGGCACATGTAAACTGACACCATCGTCCTGATGGCCCGGCTCAAAATGGTATGTAACGGGAAATACCATACCGCGCCACTCCAGCTCATTGGGAAATTGCGCTTCGGTCACTTCACCCGCGCTGTGCCGCATCAAGCGCTCACGATCGATATACAACAGACGCGGGTTATCCTGCTCCACTTTTTTGCGCCAGGATTCAAAACCGGCAAAGTTAATAACGTGTTGAGGCAGACGCTCATCATAGAAATCAAATAGCACTTGCTCATCGGCAAGAATGTCCCGACGCCGCGCTTTGGATTCCAGATCATCCAATTCCTTCAACAACGCCTGTTGATGCGAAAAGAAATCGTCCAGTGGTTTATGGCGCTGTAACTGCCGACGCCTCGGGTGATCGTTATATTGCCCCTCGACCAGCGCCGCACGAATAAATACCTCGCGACACTGTGCAGCATCTATCCGGCTGTAACTGACGCTGCGTTTTTCAATCAACACCAGCCCATACAGGCTGACTTTTTCGTAAGCCATCACCTGCCCGCTACGGCTGTCGTAGTGGGGTTCAAAATATTGCCGTTTCACCAAATGTTCCGCCGCACCGAGTGCCCATTCAGGCTCAATTTTGGCTGCGGTATGGGCGTAAAGGCGAGAGGTTTCCAGTAACTCAGCGGCCATTATCCATTTGGGCGTTTTGCGAGCGAGTGAGGAACCCGGAAAGATCGCAAACTTGCGGTTCCGTGCACCGGCATATTCACGATCCTCACTGTTAAAACCCAAGTTACCTAACAAACCGGTCAGCAGTCCACGATGCACTGCTTCGAAATTTGCCGGTTCAGTATTTTCTTTCAGGTTCAGTGGTTTTAATGTCAGGCGCAATTGGTGGTGAATGTCTCGCCATTCGCGCAACCGTAAATAGGAAAGAAACTCTTTTTTGCTCTGCTTGCGCAATTGATTCTGAGATAAACTTTGTCGCAACTCCTCAAAATAATCCCACAAACTAACGTAAGCGAGGAAGTCTGAATGCTCGACCCAGAAACGGCGATGCGATTGATCCGCAGCTTGTTGTTTTTCTGCCGGGCGTTCGCGCGGATCTTGTACCGATAAGGCGCTGATAATTATCAGCACCTCCCGCACACAACTGAATGACTGTGCCGCAATCAGCATACGTCCGAAGCGCGGATCGACAGGCAACTGCGTTAATTGCTGGCCGATCGGCGTGAGCTGATTTTTGGTATCGACGGCCTGAAGTTCTTCCAGTAATTTAAAGCCATCACTGATCAGACGGTGATCCGGGCTGTCGATAAACGGAAATTTGTGAATATCACCCATACGCAATTGCAACATCTGCAAAATAACCGCGGCGAGATTCGTGCGCAGAATTTCTGCATCGGTAAATTCAGGCCGCGACAGAAAATCCTCTTCACTGTATAAGCGAATACAAATACCTTCGCTGACGCGCCCGCAACGACCTTTGCGCTGATTGGCACTGGCTTGGGAGATAGGCTCAATGGGTAACCGCTGAACCTTGGTGCGATAACTGTAACGACTGATCCGGGCAAAACCCGGATCAATGACATAGCGAATTCCCGGCACGGTGATGGAGGTTTCCGCCACGTTAGTAGCCAACACTACGCGTCGCCCGGTGTGTGGTGCAAAGACTTTTTGTTGCTCGGCAAGACTCAGGCGCGCGTAAAACGGAATGACCTCAAAATGGGGAAACTGCGCTTTGCGAATAGCGTTGGCCGCTTCACGGATATCGCGCTCGCCACTCATAAACACCAGAATGTCGCCGCCGCGCTTGCCCTGTTGTTTTTCGTGTTGTTCGATTTCGCGAATACTGTCAATGATCTGCTGGTATTGGTCGTCATCCCGTTCGTTGCCCTCGCCTTCTTCATTCGTTGTGCTGAAAGGTGGGCGATACCAGACATCCACTGGGTAGGTGCGTCCGGACACTTCAATTACCGGCGCATCGTTAAAGTGTTTGGCAAAACGCTGCACATCAATGGTCGCTGAGGTAATGATGACTTTCAGATCCGGACGACGCGGCAATAACTGTTTGAGGTAACCCAGAAGAAAATCGATATTGAGACTCCGCTCGTGCGCCTCGTCAATTATCAGAGTGTCGTAGCGGGACAGAAAACGATCGTGCTGAATCTCCGCCAGCAAAATGCCGTCGGTCATTACCTTGATCAGCGTCTGATCGTTGGACTGGTCACTGAACCTGACCTGGTAGCCGACCTTTTCGCCCAAGCGGGATTGCAATTCCTCTGCAATACGAGAGGCAACCGTATGCGCAGCAATACGTCGCGGTTGGGTGTGCCCGATCATGCCTTTAACACCACGACCGAGGGCCAAACAAATCTTGGGAATTTGGGTCGTTTTACCGGAACCCGTTTCACCGGCCAATACCACCACCTGATTTGCGGCAATCAGGGCAGCAATATCGTCACGTTTTTCACATACCGGCAGATCGGGAAAGTTGATCGGCGCGGCGGCAGATTGCTCGCGCTGCTTGACGAGTGTATGCGAGGCCAATACCTGCTGTTCCCATTTTTGTAATGGGGACAGGTAATCTTTTTCAGCACGTGCAAGCTTTTCAATATCCTGCAAACGACGCCCCAGACGATGACTGTCACGCGTCATCACACCATCCAGGTATTGTTTTAAATCTGACCACTCAACTGTCATAAAAACCGACCTCATTCGAATGGCCGCTATGATAACAAATAAAGAAGCCCGACCAATTGGCCGGGCTTCATGAGAGAACTAATCGCAGAGTTTGACGTTATTCAAGCAAACTGCGCAACATCCAGGCTGTTTTCTCGTGTAACTGAATGCGCTGGGTCAGCAGGTCTGCGGTCGCTTCGTCATTGGCTTTTTCTACCACCGGGAAAAGCGAACGTGCCGTGCGCACCACGGCTTCCTGGCCCTCTACCAACAGACGGATCATGTCCTCTGCTTTGGGAATTCCCTCATCTTCTTTAATGGAACTGAGTTCGACATATTTTTTGTAAGTCCCAGGGGCGGGGAAACCGATAGACCGAATCCGCTCTGCAATGGCATCAACCGCCAATGCCAATTCGGTGTACTGGGTTTCAAACATCAAATGCAGGGTTTGAAACATCGGGCCGGTAACATTCCAATGGAAGTTGTGTGTTTTTAAATAAAGTGTGTAGGTGTCAGCCAACAGTCTGGATAAACCCTCGGCAATATCTTCCCGGTCACTTTGGTTGATACCAATATCAATCTTCATGGCAGACTCCTTTTTAAATCATGGTGAATCAGGTTAAATGACGTGTGTCATTATTAAGCGGTTATTTAATACTGCTTATTACTGCGAAAATTTACTGCAAAAATATTACTACAAAATAACGGTGTGATTAGTCTATGGGGCTTATCAGGAGAAATTCAACCTTCCCGGTAAAGCCATCAGTACCAAATCCGGTTGATGTTGGCTATAGCGCCGATAGCTTTCAGCAATAGACGCGGGAGTTTGTTCTGGCAACATCGCTTGAAAACCCAGAGACTGATAAAAATCTTGCAGCGGTCCTAATGAAAAACAATAGCAGCCCGGATGCTCAGCAGACTGTAAGGACAATTGCAGGGTTTGCTTTAATAGTAAACGCGCTAGACCGCCACGCCGACGGTGCGGTACAACACACAGGTTGCGCATCAACCAGTAATCCTGTTGTGGCAGAAATCTTACCGCTGCATGTAACTCTGATGACGGCATCTCACGCAATGTATACACCTGTTCCAGGCGTCCGCAGTGAATCTGATAACCACAGTGTTTATAAAAACGATTGACCAGTGGATATTGCACTGGCAGAGGTTTTTCCAACCGATAATGTTCAAGCATACGGGAAGAACAACTATTCAGCGTCGTGAGGTAAGAGCAACAGGTTATTTATCCTTATCTGTATCGCCGGGATTATCCTCCAGATCCCCGAGGTCCAAAAATACATCATCATTATTACTGGTGCCGGTATCGTCGATAGGAATGTGTGCAGCAGGATCATCCGCTGAAACATCTATACCCAGAGGCGTTTGACCCACTTCCTGCATGGCCAACTTTTCATTGGACGAGACGGGCTTATCCGGTGTTTGTTCCAACTCATCCAACTCTTCAGTTGCTTTACTGCTGACGATCATGCGATAGGCAAAAAATGCCAGACCGAATACCAACAGGTTAGCCAATACAACGCCCGAATAAAGTACCCATTTACTCACACCATCAGTTGCTACTACAGGTTCAGGCTGCGGCTCGTCTTGCGTTTCCGCTTCTGGTTCTTCCACCACCTCTGGTTGCGGTTCCGGCGTAGCCGGTGGATCTTCAGCAACAGATAGAGGATTGATAGGATCATCCCCTTGCGGATAAACAAAATATTGTATCGGTAAAACTTCCTTAAATTCCGCACCATTGTTGCGTTTACCCGATACCGTCAACTCAATACTGTAACTGGATTCCACTGTCGGCGTTACGCGCAGCTGCCATTGTTGTTGATCGTTGATAGATAAGGGTTGCGACTCGCTGGTTCCGGCAGCATTTTTAATATTTGCATCAATGCGGGTGTTGGCGATATCCACCAACTGGGCGTCGGGCGCCACGTTTACCAGATAATGCAGACGCTGATCCTCGATCACTTTTTCCAGTGTTACGTTAAAGGGTGAGATCACCGAGACATGATGTTTAAATTCCCGCTGAAATGTTTTTCCATCAATCACAACACGAACGGTATATTCACCTGCCTCATCAAAAGTCGCCAAAGATTGTTGGTAGACACCATCAATGGGGGGATGGCGTTTACCCAGAGGAATTTGCCATTGTTGTTCGTCGTGATGACGCTTGATTTGCGCATGCATCGTCAACAATCCGAGAAACTCTGCGCTGGTTATGCGTTGTTTTTCTTCCTGAAAGAAAAATTGTAAATCCAGCGATTGGCCGACCAATAGATTGTTTATCAGCGGCGCAACCTGTAATTGAAGATCACTGACCACCGTGACTCGATTATCGGGATCAATGTCGGCTTTAAGTTGCCATTCTCCCGGTGCAGGTTGCTGCACAGTCACCAGGTCATAATTATCCGTGCTGAACCAGTTAACCTGGTCTTCCGCATTTGTCGACGTATAGGAAGTACCTTCCGGCGAGATCAGCACCGTCGGTGCTGCATCGGCTTTACGAAATGTCAGCACGGTGAATTCCTTGACACTGTCATCCACCAGAAATTTATTGCCCTCCAGCGGCAAACGTTCTGCGGGAACAGCCTGGTCAAAAATCCGCAAAAATGTCGTCATCAACTCATCAGCGGTGTCGGCTACGGCAAAGACGCCATCAGTACTCAAGGAAAGCGCCTGCATCAATTCCTGGTCCGCTGCGTCGGACAAGGCAATGGTATGAATAATATATCCCGCTGACTTTAACGCCGGTAAAAGTTCATTGAGGATGCGCGACCGTTCCCGCTGATTACTGTCGGCATCGAGGCTGATATCCACGACCCCGTCGGTCAACAGGATAATGTTATTGCGATAACGTTCAGACAGTTTTTCACGGTCCCCAGTCAGCTTCTCACGATCATAGCTACTCTGCTCAAGGGCTTCGCCGATGTTGGTATAGAGTGCTACAGACGTAATACCGGCGGACTTGCTCGCCGCTGTCTTGATCCAGTCATCATCAACCGGGCGATGCGGCACCAGCATGTTGACTGATTGCCCGAACGTCCAGATACCCGCCTGGCTGCCCTCGGGCATAAGTTGCACCAGCAACTCCATCGCTGGCTTGCGCAAATTCTGCGGATCGGTTTTTTTCATGCTGCCGGATATATCAATCAGTAGGCGCACATCGGCAGGCAAAGGTTGGGGCAAATCCTTGGATTGGGCAGCCGAGTGAATACTGGCAATCGTCAACAACATAAAAGCTAAGCGGGGAAGAAAGCGCATGTTGGGCCTGTTTTTATCTGAACGGACTTCAGTATTACCTAAAGCATATGGCCCCGAGGCGGCATTAAAAGTCGTCTGTTGCGGAGAACAGCCCGTGTTGCGAAACACTCGGCGAACCGGGGATATCAGCTTAGTTATAGCAGTCACGACGTGATTCGCAATCTTTAACGGCGAGATTCGCAGTTCGTCGAACCAAAGAAAGGGGGAACGAGACAGAGGAAAAGCAGGCTTGCCGGTGATGGTGCACCACCGGCTCGGCATCAACTAACGTTCAGCCCGCAGGGGAATATCGCCATCGGTCTGATCATCAACATACTGGCCATCTTCCGGTTCGGGCTCGCGGTAACCGGGTGTCGTCACCGGTTTATGCCCTGAACCCGCGAAGAAGCGGCGTAAAGCCAATTGCACCAACAGGGAAACGATCAACCCTGCCAGCCAGACGCCGGATACCACCATAATGATGGGCATCACCGCATCCAGGCCGTCAGTAAGGCCTTCAAACACAATAAAGAAAATAGCGGGAGCCATCAGCATCTGCTCGGCATCCACGGCATAAGGCGTGAGCAACAGGGCCAATACCGAAACAAAGAAAAAAAGCGCCCACTCGCGCCCGAAACGGCGGAACAATAACCAGGCTGCCGCCGCACAACCCACTGCGCCCACACCGTAAATCGTCCACGCTAACCCATAACCATCCACAAGCGACTCCTCTGCGGGTTAAACCCAGCGAATAACATAATCTTCAAGATCTTCTTCGGCGACAGCAGATTCCGCTACCACCTTTCCTGCGACGGACATCCCCGCTTTGTGCACACTCTGCGGGTCACCCGAGACTAGCGGGTGCCAGTCAAATAGCGGCAGGCCCTCATCAATTAACCGGTAGGCACAGGTGTCTGGCAACCAGTAGGTGTCTTTCACTGAATCCGGTGTCAGCACCACGCAACCCGGCACTAACATCTGGCGATGATCGTAGGCTTTACACTGGCACCGCTCATGATCCAGATACTCGCAGGCCACGCTGGTGTAGAACACATCGCCGGTATCTTCATCTTCCAACTTATGGAGGCAGCATTTGCCACAACCGTCGCACAACGACTCCCATTCAACCGGGGTCATTTCTTGCAAGGTTTTTGCACGCCAGAAGACTTGTGCTGCCATAACCTCAGCCCGATAACTTACTGTTGTGCCCACGCATCAGACGCATCTCATCGGTCACGTCGGACAGCGGCGGCAGTTGCAGATAATACCCCTGGGTTTGCAGGCTTTCGATGACTTTTTCCACGGCGGCCCGGGCCAGTTTTTTCTCTGGCGTCAACACCAGCACCATCGCTTGCTGCGGTTTGCCGAAACGCTGCAACAGTGCTTCCGGGACACGGCTAAGCCCCTCGTCTTTATTGACGTACAGGTACATCCCCTCTTCTTTGGGGCTGCGGTAAATTTCACTGATCACTTTCATGGTTTGGCTCACTGGTGGGCACAATCGGCTCTTGGGCTAGCCGCAATAAACTTTCACCGATCACCCCATGGCGCCAGCCGAGCAGGCGTGCTGGCAACACGTAGGTACCGCCTTTCATGCCGGAGCGAATGATGGCTTCGTATTCTTTTTTGCGCAGCAAAATTTCCGGCGGCAAATTCAATTGCTCTGCCTGTTCGCGCACATGGTTTTTCAGGCGTTTCAGCAAGGGCCCTTCCTTCTGCGCCAGGGGCGGATCGAGCCGCGCTGGCCAGGCATCAGCATTCAGCTGCAATGTCTGGCGGATCAATTGCAGCAGGGTTTCTCCGTCGTGTTGCAGGGTACGGTGAGGGATATCCGGAATGCGTTGCAGTGCCGCCATATCCTGAGGCTGCTTGCGCGCCATCTCCCATAATGCCGGCTCCTTGATCAAGCGATTGCGCGGAATATCGCGCATGCGCGCTTCCGTTTCCCGCCAGATGCTCAGCGCTTTTAATATCGCCAGTTCCTGCGGGCGCAGCTTCCAGGCAAAACCCACCTTTTGGTAGGCCTCATTGAAATCCTCCGCTGCCCGTGCGGCAGTGACCAGCTCCGCACAATCATCTTTGACCCATTGCAAACGCTGGGTGGTTTTCAGGTCTTGCAAGAGTTTGCCGTAGACAATCAGCATGTGCGCCACATCGAGAGCCGCATACTTCAGTTGAGCAGTACTTAAAGGACGCTGCAACCAATCGGACCGGGTTTCTTCTTTGGGAATATCGGTATTGAGTACCGCCTTGACCAACCCCGCATAACCAATAGAAAAACCATAGCCCGCAAAGGCAGCAGCAACCTGCGTATCAAATAACGGCGACGGCACTATGCCGAGCAGGCGGCGAAATACTTCCAGATCTTCGGAGCAGGAATGCAATACCTTGGTGACCGCCTCATCCAGAAAGAGCTCACACAAGGGTGCAAAGTCTTTGATCGCGATCGGGTCAATCAGATAACAACCTTTCCCGTCACCGACCTGGATCAAACCGGCGATAGGATAAAAGGTACTGCTGCGCATAAATTCGGTATCAATCGCGATAGCGGCCTGTTGCCGCCATTGGGCGCACAAGCGGGCCAGCTCGGTATCCTGATCGATCCAGATGGGTTCGGTGGGAATCAACATTAAACGTGTCTTCGACTTGAAAAAGCGTGGGCGAGCGTGCCGCCATCAATAAACTCCAACTCACCACCCAAGGGAACGCCGTGGGCGATGCGCGATACCACCACCCCCAGCTTTTTGGCGCGCTCGCTGATATAAAACGCGGTGGCCTCGCCCTCTACCGTAGGGTTGGTCGCCAGGATGACTTCCTTGATAGGTTCGCTTTGCAATAGTTGGATCAACTGATCCACGCCGATATCTTCAGGGCCGATGCCATCGATAGGCGACAAATGCCCCAGCAACACAAAATATTTGCCCTGATAACTGCCCGCCTGCTCGATAGCCAGCACATCTGCCGGCGTTTCCACTACGCAGAGCAAACCGGTTTCGCGGCGGGTATTGCTGCAAATGCCGCACAGGGTTTGTTCCGTCAGGGTACGACAGCGCTGACAGCGCCCTACACCTTCCACAGCCTTATGCAGACTGTGCGCCAGGCGTTCGGCACCTTCACGGTCGCGCTCCAGCAAATGCAAGGCCATCCGCTGCGCTGATTTAGGGCCGACGCCGGGCAGGCAGCGCAGCGAGGACATCAATTCATCAATTAAGGGGCTGAACATGGATCAATCTCGCGTTACGAGTCGCAGGCCAGGGCCTTAAAACGGCATCTTGAAATCCGGCGGGATACCCATGCCGGCAGTCATCTTTTGCATGTGTTCACGGCTATGGGCTTCGACCTTGCGCACCGCATCGTTAACTGCAGCGGCCAATAGATCCTCCAGCATTTCCTTGTCTTCGCTCAGCAGGCTGTCATCAATCGCGACGCGCTTGACGTCATGGCGTCCGGTCATAACCACTGTCACCAGGCCAGCACCAGCCTCACCTTTCACTTCGGCGCTGGCCAGCTCTTCCTGCATCCGCTGCATCTTGCCTTGCATCTCCTGGGCTTGTTTCATCAAGTCACCCAAACCTTTCATAACACCACCTCTGCTGTCATTTAAATAGCGCTGTCGGCATCAACCCACTGGCGTAATGGAATCTTCACGCAGGGTTGCGCCAAAGTGTTCGATCAACTGTTGGACAATGGGGTCGCTCTTGATGGATGCAACCGCATCAGCCTGGCGCTCCTGGCGATGACGGATTGCAATGGCGGCGGGCGTCTCCGTCGTAACCTGACCTTGTTGGATCACCACCTTGACCCGTTCAATAAAGTAATCGCTCAACAGGTCAGCCAAGCGTTGCTGATGCCCTTCGTCGTATAGCGTGCTGTTGGCGTTATCCAGAACAAATGTAAATTGGGTGCCCTGGCGCTCTACCATCTGACAGTTGGCCGCCGTGCTTTGCAAAATGCCGGTTACGCCCAATCCGAGGTAAATCTGTGGCCAGGTTTCCGGCCCGGCCTGATCCAATGGGATTTTTGGTACAGGCGCCTTTTCAGGCACTTTATGTGCTGGAGCCTCTTGCACAGGCGTCCGTTGTACGGGCGCCGTTGGTGCAATTACCGTGGGTTTAGGCTCCTGAACAGGCTCAACAACCGGTGGCGGCGCACTGACTGGCGGCGCGGGTGCCGCCTCAGGCTTTTTTGGTGATAAATCCTCTTGCTCAGGATATTCAACTGGCGATTGCAGGTATTCCGCGTAGTCAGCAGCAGCTCCCGCATCGGCATCGTCGTAGGGGCCATCAAAAGGCGGCGGTGTTTGTTTTGCGGCTTCCTGGACGGGCGGCGCTTGCTGCACTGGCACTTGGTGAGCCGGCGCCTGCGCAGACGCTGGTTGGTTGGGGGGCGAAGTTTCCTGTTTTGGTTCGTCGGCTGAGACTGACGTTGGGAGTTTCTCCGGCGTTGTCTCCGGCGCCGAAACAGAATTGCTTTGCGACGACTCGGCAGGCGATGTTGATGAGACTGCAACCGGCGAAGCCGGTGCACGGCTGGCCGCTGGCAGGCTATTGGTCGGTATTTCGAGAACGCCCTGGGGCTTGAACGCCAGCATCCGCAACAGGACCATCTCAAAACCGGCGCGGGGGTCCGGTGCCAGCGGTAAGTCGCGGCGGCCCAGCAACGCCGTCTGGTAAAACAATTGCACATCTTCCGGTGGCAGCCTTTGCGCAAGCGCCATGATGCGCTCGCGGTCGCCGTAACTGTTATCCACCGCTTCCGGTAATGCCTGGGCAATGGCCACCCGGTGTAACACCGACAACATTTCTGCCAGGGCACTGGCGTAATCAGGCGCATGTTCGGACATACGCTCTACCGCCGCCAACACCGCCCGACCATCAAGTGAAGTCAACGCATCCACGATCTCATATACAGCGCCCTGATCAATCGTGCCGAGCATCGCCCGCACTTCCGCTTCGGTAATCTTGCCGGAGCCGTAGGCAATCGCCTGGTCAGTCAGGCTCATGGCATCGCGCATGCTGCCATCAGCAGACCGACCCAGTTGCCACAAGGCAGACTCCTCAAATGGCACCAGCTCTTTTTCCAACACAAACTTCAAGTGTTGAACAATCCGCTCTGGATTCATGTTTTTGAGGTTGAACTGCAAACAGCGCGACAGAATTGTCATCGGCAGCTTTTGCGGGTCGGTGGTCGCCAGCAGGAATTTGACGTGGGGTGGTGGCTCTTCCAGGGTCTTGAGCAGCGCATTGAAGCTGCTGTTGGACAGCATGTGAACTTCGTCGATCAGGTAAACCTTATAGCGACCGCGGGTCGGCGCGTACTGCACGTTCTCCAGCAATTCACGGGTATCTTCCACCTTGGTGCGCGAGGCGGCATCCACTTCGATCAGATCTACAAAACGGCCTTCGGCAATCTCACGACAGGACGCGCATTGGCCGCAAGGTTCTGAACTGACGCCAGTCTCGCAATTCAGGCATTTCGCCAGAATCCGCGCGATAGTCGTCTTACCTACCCCACGGGTACCGGTAAACAGATAAGCATGGTGTAAACGGTTGTGATCCAGCGCATTGATCAATGCCTGCAACACGTGCTCCTGCCCCACCATCTCACGGAAGATGCGAGGACGCCATTTACGGGCCAGGACTTGATAACTCATGCGACGGCTACTCTCCGGGGAAAAACGTGCCGGGGATTATAGCGGCCAGCGACGGAAATAGACATAAAGGAGGAAAAGGGAAATAAGTTGGACAAGGACAGCGAAAGAAACGGGAGGAAAGATGGGTGGCGACCTAACCAGCCACACCCCGGCACATAACTAACTGCTACCGTTGCTCCCTTCCGGGCCTGGCGGGGTTTACAGGTCATTATTGCGAGGGGACCGGAGAGGTCACCATTGCAGCTTGCATCCAGGCGTGGGCCAGGTTGCAAGAGGCGCGCATTATCCGCAGTTTGGCAGGTCATTGCAAGGCGCTTTGGAATAAGACTGCGGATGCACAACCACATCGCGGGTAAATCCATCGCAACCGGGAAATTAGTAAACATACGCCATATTTGTGGTTAACGGGTCGTTCAACAACTTGTTATTTCCTTTTTTGGCCGCATTCAACTAGGCTTGCGCTGAAAATGTCAGCCGTCAATTTTTCCCTACAACAGGAGTTAGACCCTATGGCAACAGTGACCCTCAAAGGAAATCCCTTTAACACCAATGGCAATTTGCCCGCCAGCGGTAGCCAGGCCCCCACGTTCAAATTGGTGAAAACTGATTTGTCCGAAGTTGCCCTGGAGGATTTGAAAGGCAAGCGTGTTGTACTGAATATTTTCCCCAGCGTCGATACTCCCACCTGTGCGACGTCTGTGCGCACCTTCAATGCTGAAGCAAGCAAGCTGGACAACACGGTTGTGGTTTGCGCATCACAAGACCTGCCGTTTGCACTGGCCCGTTTTTGCGGTGCTGAAGGTCTGGACAAAGTTATTCCTGCGTCAGCATTTCGCTCCAACTTTGCCAGCGATTACGGTGTAAAACTGGTTGATGGTCCCTTGGCCGGGTTAACGGCGCGGGCCGTGGTTGTGGTTGATACCGACGGAAAAGTCTTGCATACCGAGTTAGTCAGCGAAGTCGCCCATGAGCCAAACTACGAGGCGGCACTGAAAGCGTTAGCGTAATTTTTGCCTTTCCCCTTTCGCAAATTTGGCGGCAGGTATTGAAAATGCCCGCCGCCAAATATTGCTAAACCTCTGAAATTGAATGTCACTGAAATTTAAAACTCCAGCAACTTAATCCCAGTAATAAAACCCCGATATCACATGGATTTTATGCCGGTTGCAGTGCCTGCCCGCGCGCGTTGTCTCCCACCTGTTTGCGAATCTTTTGTGCGGCGCGAATAAGATTGCGACTGTTGGTGCCGGAGACGGGATATTCGCTGAATCCCCATCCCCACGGATACACCATCGATTTACCATCGCTCGTTTGGCTTCGACCTAACACCTTCATCAATTGACGCAATCGCTCCACCCGGGTGTCGGTATTCATTGGCGGCACTATGACCATAAAACTGTTGTTGCTGTACCGCACGATCAATTCTGCATCGCGCAATTGCTCCTGCAATGTATGAGCAAGATGTCGAACCAGGGATTGAACATTTTCCTCACCGTAGCTTTGGAGCAAGTCACGATAATCCGTGAACTCAACATACCAGAGGCCGAAAGGTTCCGGTGCGTTGTCGGTGTCCCTTACTGTCAGCTTCTCTAAAACCCGCGCTTCCAGAAAATTACGGTTAGCCAAACCGGTCACCCGGTCATAAAACGCCGCCTGATGGACGGCTTGTTGACGTTCACGCATCGCCGTGCGGACGCGTTCCGCTTCGCGGAGATCCCGGTATGCCATGTATAACGCCAGCAGCAAAAAAATGCTGGCCGCTATGGCGGTGGGGATACCCATCCAATCGCCACGCAAGCTGTTGGCCTCCGCCGTAACGGCACCGCTGGGGTAACTGGCAGCAGCCATGCCAGTGTAATGCATCCCGCAGATAGCGGCGCCCATCACCAGGGCGGCGGTGAGTTTCACGGCGAATGCATAGGTGGGCGGGACATCGCGCACCTTGCGACAAATGACCAGCGCCGCGCCCGAAGCTACCACCGCGATGATCCCGGACAGAATCACCAGCGCTGTGTCATATTGGATCGCAGGATGCATCTGCATCGCATACATGCCGCCGTAATGCATGGCGAAGATGCCAGCCCCCATGATCAATGCACTGGCCGCGATGCTGCGCCAGGCGACGGTCGGCAGCGTAATGACATATAGGGCTAAAGCCGAGGCGAGGACCGCGGGTATCCATGACGCCAGGGTCAACCAGGCGCTGAACGACATATGCGCGTGGCCCGGCATGGTATAGGCACTCATGCCGACAAAGTGCATGGACCAGATACCGGTACCGAGACACAAAGCGCCGGCAGCGAGCCAGAATTTACGTGCAGTACCGGAAAGATCGAACAGGCGAGTGCCGAAATAAATGGCGGTGTAGGCAGCAATAACCGCCACACAGTAGGATGCGAACACCAGAATCCAGTTGTAGGAGCCAGACATGGAAGACCTCTATGGTTGGGTAATTCTTGTAGAAAAGATGGAATGAGGGGAAACGAAAAACTAATTTACGCGCCAACCTCCCCGATAGATCATTCCGTTAATAAAGATTTACCCGCTGGATATATCCCCCCGGCTTTTCACATCGCATGAAAACGGCGCAGATTGGTGTCACAGGTTTTACGCACAAGGCTTACCATCAACGAACGTCTGGCCCCATTCATCAAGGAGAGTCCCATGCCTCACAATAAACGGTCGCAACACATTACCCAGGGCGTCGCCCGCGCGCCTAATCGCGCTATGTATTACGCCATGGGTTACGAGAAAGCGGATTTTGAGAAACCCATGGTCGGGGTAGCCAATGGCCATTCGACGATTACGCCGTGCAATTCGGGTTTGCAAAAACTGGCTGATGCCGCTGTGGCAGCTATCGCAGAAGCCGGGGGAAATCCACAGGTCTTCGGAACGCCCACGATCTCTGACGGCATGTCCATGGGAACGGAAGGCATGAAGTATTCGCTGATTTCCCGCGAAGTGATTGCTGACTGCATCGAAACCTGCGTGCAGGGCCAATGGATGGACGGTGTGTTGGTGATCGGCGGCTGCGATAAGAATATGCCCGGCGGCATGATCGCCATGGCGCGCACCAATGTGCCGAGCATTTACGTGTATGGCGGGACGATCAAACCGGGCCATTGGCAGGGGCAGGATTTGAATATCGTGTCGGTATTTGAAGCGGTGGGTGCCTACACCGCCAACCGCATTGATGCCGTGGAGTTTGAAGCGATCGAGCGCAACGCCTGTCCGTCCAGCGGGTCCTGCGGGGGGATGTACACGGCAAACACCATGAGCGCAGCCTTCGAAGCCCTGGGTTTATCGCTGCTGGGTTCTTCCACTATGGCCAACACGAATGCCGAGAAGGTGACCAGCGCCGCTGAATCCGGCCGGGTGTTGCTGGAGGCCATCAAACGCGACATCAAACCACGCGACATCATTACCCGGGAGTCGATCGAAAATGCGGTGGCGCTGATCATGGCGGTGGGCGGTTCCACCAATGCTGTGCTGCATTTCCTCGCCATCGCACGAGCCGCCGAAGTGGAGTGGACGCTGGATGATTTTGAGCGGGTGCGTCAAAAAGTCCCCGTGTTGTGCGACCTGAAACCCTCCGGTCAATATCTGGCGGTGGATTTACATCAGGTGGGTGGCGTACCACGAGTATTGAAAGCCTTGCTTGAGGTGGGCTTGTTATTTGGCGATTGTCTGACCATTACGGGCCGCACGCTGGGGGAAGAACTGCAGTCGCTGCCAGATACACAAATAGATATGCCGCGCGTGATCTACCCCGTCTCGGCGCCCATCTATGCCCATGGACACTTGGCCATTCTCAAAGGCAACCTCGCCGTGGACGGCGCAGTAGCCAAGATTACCGGCCTGAAGAGTCCCAAAATTACCGGCCCCGCGCGGGTTTTTAACGATGAAGACAGCGCGATGGATGCCATCCTCAACGACCAGATTCGTGCTGGCGATGTACTGGTATTGCGCTACCTGGGTCCCAAAGGCGGGCCGGGCATGCCAGAGATGCTCGCACCAACATCAGCGTTAATTGGTAAAGGCCTGGGCGATAGCGTGGGTTTGTTGACCGATGGCCGTTTTTCCGGCGGCACCTGGGGCATGGTGGTCGGGCATGTTGCGCCGGAAGCCTTTGCTGGTGGAACCATTGCATTGGTTCATGAAGGCGACCTCATCACCATTGACGCAGATACCCTGAGTTTGCATTTGCATGTGAGTGATGAAGAACTGGCGGCACGACGTGCGGAGTGGAAACACCCTGAGCCACGTTATACCCGTGGTGTACTGGCCAAGTTTGCGCGGCTGGCGCGGCCGGCAAATGAAGGGGCGACGACGGGTGATGGTTAGCAGTATCCTGGAAAATTTTTACCACAGTAAAAATTGACCCCGGTTTTTACAAAAAACAACCGGGGTCAACAACGACACTGTTTATAAATCCGTTCAACTAGACATTATTGTTATTGCGCGGTAATGCGAAACCAGTTGATATTCCAATTACCCGCCGCCGCAAAAATTCCCACGTTAAACGTCCCTGCCGGGAGTTGCACCGAATGGGAAGCCGTCGTCCAATTTTGCCAGCCACCCGTGTTAGGAATCGTGACTTCACCGAGCAAGGTTGTACCGCCGTTGAGATCGAGCGATAGGCGCCCCGTCGCCACCGGACTGGCAACGCGGTATTCAACCAGATAATTTCCTGCAACCGGAATATTGATACTGTTGAAGGCCATCCAATCGCCGGTATCAATCCAACCCACATTTTGCCCACCGCCGGTATCCGTTGTAGTTTCCAGTCCGACGCCTGTCATAGTGGAATAACCTTCCGCTTGTTTCGTCAGCGTAAAACCGCCGCCCTGCACCGGAATTAATTCCCAGTGTGATGACTGCTGGTTATCGTTTTGCCACTGGTGAACATTCGCACCAGCGGATGCGCTGTCACCGTCAACCTTGAGGCTTTTGCTGCTGTGGGTGACGATTAGCTGATGATACTGGCCGACCTTGTAGGCAATAAATTTCTGATGTGCGCCGCCAACATAATCCCAAATATGCAGATTCGCACCGTTACCATTGCTCACACCGTTGATGTCCAGAGCCTTGCCTGTTCTTACGTTGCGAATGGCATAAACGCCATCACCCTGATGAACAAATTCAAACTGCTGACTTTGCGTGCCGTTGTAATACCACTGTTGCACATTGGTGCCGTTGGCGGGATTGCCGTTGTTCACATCCAGGTACAGACCGCTACTGCGATTTTTAAGGAAAAAGCGGCCGGCTAATCCAGCATCACCGAAGGGTTTTAATTGTAGGGAGGAAATATTGTCATTAAAGCCATTGTCAGCGAGGCAGGTATCGGTCGCAGTCGCGGTATGAACCTGACCGGCGAAATTATTATCTTTAAAAAATTTCACCTGATAACCCGGCAATAGTCTGAACGATGACATCTGATCATTCACAAAGCCGACCGATTGCAATTGGCCAAGTGCGTGATTGCCCGTGGCAATGCCCACCGCATAACCACCAAAGTCACAATGCTCATAAATCGTCAGGGGTCCGGTGACGGGTTGCACCGTATTGAATTTAAAATCCGCTTTTGCTTTGGTGTATTGCGTTTCCCATTCTGCGGGCCATCCAAATGCCTCGGTCGCCAGTGGTTTCAAATCAACACCCGCAGCACCGCTCCAGAAGTGCACGAATTCACCCCAGTTCATCGCGCGCGAATAATTATCGCCGTTTTTAGGAAAGTGTTGCGCCAGCAATTCAAAGTAACGATTCAATACCTGATTACCGCCGTACTGCGAATAGATGGGATAAAACCAATCGCGAAACCAGTAGGTGCCGGCACGGGGGAAATTATCGACATTGTCCATCAAATCGTTGTAGGTGCTGTTGGCAACACTGGTCATGCCGAGGTTGAGAAACACATCGTAGTTAAAAATTTCAGCCCACTTGCTATCCTTCCATAGGCCAAAGGCCGGCGAGCCATGCACGCCTTTGGAACCCAACTCGACAATGTGTGCAATCTCATGCGCGATGACATCGATATTCCAGCCACTTTCACTGTGCCAATCTCCAGCCTGGCCGATATCGATCACATTGCGGTAATCGTGATGCGCATCCCACCAGGTCGATGGGTGACCGCCGCCATATTTACCGGCGTGGAAGATCGCGTACAAACGTTCCTGCCCGCCAAAATCGCCGTAGGTCTCTTTGGTGTAACGCCAGACATCACCGGCAAAGCGATTCATCCAGGTGATATTGCGATCAACATCGTTATCGTAATAAACCGCCACGTCATCGTCGTAATAAACTCGCGTGACTAACTGGTTGTGCTCGAACCAATGCTCTTGCCAGGTTTCCGGTGGAATTTCCTGGGCAAACACTTGAGTCGATAGCGGCACCGCCAGGGCTGCACCACAGAGTAATAATTGCCGATATAATTTTTTAAAATTCATTATGAAAATCCTTTGAAGATGTTTTTAGAAGCCATCTCCTTATGTACTTGATCGCTGACCGATAGCGACCAGGGTCCTGCCGCCAGCATAATCAGAATATTGTTGCCGGGCAGGACTGAGTTCAAATAACAACGAACCTCCACCGGTAAACAGACGGACGGAGGTTTAAGAGGAATAAACAGGCCGTTTTTGCGGAGTAAAAAAGTAAAGATGGGTTTAACCGAGCGGCGTTAGCGAAACTTATGCGACCTGCTTCACACCAGAGAGATTTTTCAGGCAATGTGCTTTAGCCAGTTTCAAAAAATCCTGCACAAAAGGCGCGGATAATTGTTCCTCGCGCACCGCCGCATACAATGTCGGCCACACGCCTTGTTCCCCGGCGGAGCGCACGCTGATCAATGCCTGGTTCACATATTCTGCCAATACCCAATTGGGTAAGGCACAAACACCACGTCCACTGGCAACCAATTGCACCATCATCAAGGTTAATTCCGATGTGCGCACGCCTGCGGGCGCGACGCCAGCGGGATCGAGAAAATATTTAAAGATATCCAGACGACTGCGTTCGACGGGATAAGTAATGACGGTTTGATCCGCGAGGTCTTCCGGCTGCAAAAAACGTTTGGCATGCAGCGGATGTTGATTGGCAATAGCAATCTGCATCTCGTAGCTGAACAAGGCCACATACTCAACGCCTTTGATGGGTTGCGGGTCCGAGGTAATCACCAGATCTACCTCGCCCTGCGCGAGGGCCGGCAGTGGTTCAAACATAAACCCGCCGGAAAAATCCAGTTCAATAGCGGGCCATTGATTGCGATATAGATCAACCGTCGGCATCAACCAGTTAAAACAACTGTGACATTCGATAGCCATGTACAGACGCCCTGCTTCGCCGTGCAATAATTTTTGTACATCACGCTCAGCCTCACTGACTTTGGCGAGCACGTCATCAGCCAATTGCAACAACCGTTTGCCCGCTTCGGTAAAACGCAGGGGGCGGCTTTTGCGGACAAACAATTCACAGTCCAAGCGGTTTTCCAGCTCTTTGAGCTGATGGGATAAGGCTGATTGGGTTAAAAACAAACGCTCTGCCGCTTCCACCAGGCTGCCGGTTTCGCGCAGGGCTATCAGGGTTTTCAGGTGGCGAATTTCGATCATATCAACCTCGTGTCATGGTACTGGTCGGATTAGGCCGCGGTGCGGCTAATTCGACCCAGGGTTTTACGATTGACAGGAGATTACTATAAATTCTATTCATGTTAAAACTGAAAATTATCAGTTTGATTCAAGTTAATAACTTACGGACAATGCCTGCCATCGTAAATTGGATAAAAAAGAGGCAGATCCACATGTCAGAATCCCCTGTTGTCGCCCATAACCTGGGCTTTCCGCGTATCGGCGCGGACCGTGAATTAAAGAAAGCACTGGAAGCCTACTGGCGCGGCGACCTTCCCCAAGCGGAGCTGGAAGCGGTAGGCCGTGAACTGCGGCTGGCACATTGGAAATTGCAGGCCGATGCCGGTCTGGATTTGATTCCCACCGGTGATTTCGCCTGGTATGACCAGGTGCTGACGCTGTCCGCCACGCTCGGCAATATCCCGGTGCGTCATCGCAAAAACGCCCCAACTACGGCGGCTGGACAAGCACGTGATGACGAAGCCTGCTGCACCCATGGCCACACCACTGCCAATCACACCACACCGGAAACACCCTGCACAGATGTGGATCTCGACACGCTTTTCCGCGTAGCACGCGGTCGGGCACCGACAGGTCAGGCGACCACCGCCTCTGACATGACCAAATGGTTTGATACCAACTATCACTACCTGGTACCGGAATTTCACCTGGGCCAAACCTTCAGCCTGAGCTGGCGCCAGATCATTGATGAAACGGCTGAAGCCATCGCAGCCGGTTACGCCGTCAAACCCGTTATCCTCGGACCGCTGAGCTACCTGTGGTTGGGTAAAGAAAAAGGTCAGGCGTTTGACCGTTTTGATTTGCTGCAAAACCTGTTGCCGGCGTACGAGCAATTACTGCAAGCCCTGGCTGATGTGGGCGCGACCTGGGTGCAGATCGATGAACCGATTCTGGTACTGGACCTGCCGGCCAAATGGCAACAGGCGTTTGAAGGGGTTTACCACCGTCTGCAACACAAACAATTGAAATTTTTGCTGGCGACCTATTTTGGCTCGCTCGGCGAAAATCTTTCTACGGCGGTGAACTTACCGGTCGCCGGTTTGCATATCGATGCGGTACGCGCACCGGAGCAAGTGCTTGCGGTTGTGGATCGTTTGTCAGCGCATAAAATATTGTCGATTGGTGTCGTGGATGGCCGGAATATCTGGCGCAATGACCTCGATAAATCCTTACAGGTGTTGCAGGTCGCGCAAGAACGTCTCGGCGAGCGTTTGTGGGTTGCACCTTCCTGTTCGTTGTTGCACTCACCCGTTGATCTGGAACGCGAAGAAAAACTGAATCCTGAATTAAAAACCTGGTTGGCTTTTGCCAAGCAAAAAGTTGGCGAAGTTGTCGCCTTGAAAACACTGTTAACGCGCCCTTTCGATGCGCTTGCGCAAGAAGCCTTGTCCAGCAGTAAGGCTGCCGCACAAGCACGTTGCACGTCGCCGTTAATTCACAATCCTGCTGTGCAGGCCCGCTTGCACGCGGTAACACCGCAAGACAGTGAACGGAAAAATGGATTTGCAACACGGATCAAACAACAACAGGCATTGTTGAATTTGCCCTTATTTCCAACAACAACCATTGGCTCCTTTCCCCAGACGGATCATATTCGTCAAACCCGCCGCGACTTTAAACAAGGCGTGATCAATGAGACCGAATATCAAAATCGGATTCGCCAGGAAATTGCCGATGCCATCGCCCGCCAGGAAAAATTAGGTATCGATGTGTTGGTGCACGGTGAAGCCGAGCGCAACGACATGGTGGAATATTTTGGTGAAAACCTTGATGGCTATGCGTTTACCCAATACGGCTGGGTACAGAGTTATGGTTCACGCTGTGTGAAACCGCCGATTATTTTTGGTGATGTGTCCCGTCCGCAACCGATCACCACCAGTTGGGCGCGTTACGCACAATCGCTCAGTCAAAAGCCGGTAAAAGGCATGCTCACCGGCCCGATCACCATGCTCTTCTGGTCATTTGTGCGCGATGATCAACCACGCGCAACCACCGCCTTACAAATTGCATTGGCTCTACGCGATGAAGTGGTTGATCTGGAATCCGCTGGTATCAAAGTCATTCAAATTGACGAACCAGCCATTCGCGAAGGCTTGCCGTTGCGCAAAAAAGATTGGCAGGCTTATCTGGATTGGGCGGTAAACGCGTTTCGTATCAGTGCCAGTGGCGTGCAGGACGAAACCCAGATCCACACCCACATGTGTTACTCGGAATTCAATGACATCATCGGTGCTATTGCAGACCTGGACGCGGATGTCATCACCATTGAAACCTCGCGTTCCGATGGCGAATTGCTGCAAGCGTTTGAGGAGTTTAAATACCCCAATGACATTGGCCCGGGTGTTTATGACATTCACTCGCCCAACGTGCCGGAGGTCAGCACTATGGTCAACCTGCTGCGCCGCGCCGCGCGGGAACTGCCGGTGGAGCGCTTGTGGGTCAATCCCGATTGTGGTTTGAAAACCCGCCGCTGGCCGGAAACCGAGGCAGCCTTGGCACGGATGGTGGAAGCGGCCGTTATATTGCGCGAAGAATATGCTGATAAATCCCAAGCCACCACAGCCCGGATAAATAACAAGGCAGCAGAACTCGTTTAATTTGGAAAAGATGTATTTTTGATATGCAATTGGCCTGATTTCACCAGTGGGATCAGGCCATTTTTTGGGAAAAGACTAAGGCTCAGGGAAATCCCCGAGCCCCAAGCCAGCGCTTGAAAAATGACAGTAGGGGCTGTCAAAAGGCTTCATGAACAATCACCGGATGCAGACTCATCCGGCAGGGTAAGCAACAATAACTTCCTGAATTACGCACACGTGACACATCGGTCAGCGCACATATTCAAACGCAACACTTATTGTCACAAAAACCACAACACCATATTAGCCATTCTCTCCAACCCCTGCAACCAACTTGCATACTAGAATCCAAATAAACTAAGCCACTCGACGGATATAGCGATTAGTTTATTCATAAGCGCTTCTGACTGCCCTCTGTACACGGCAGGTGATATCATGGCCGCCGTTTTATCCACCACCTATCTACAGTCGGCCCCTTTTATGCTGTTGTTTGTCGATAATCTCACCAATGTTGATTTCAGTTTTCTCGATCCCCAACGCGGCCTGTTGGGCGAAACCTGGCTGGCCAACGTCCAGCTGCACGGGGAATTGGATGAGCAAGGTATGGTGTGTGACTTCGGTACGGTTAAGAAATTATTGCGCCATTGGCTTGATACCGAATTGGATCATCGCCTGGCCGTGCCCGCCCAGTCCCCCAATATCACCATCGCCGAAATAGGTGACCAGTGGGATATCCAATGGGAATTCGGTGACGATGGAGAGTTTCTTCACACCCGCTCGCCCAAAGATGCCATCGCGCTGGTAGAGGCCGAGGTACTTACACCGGAATCCGTCGCCGACTGGTGTATCCGGCGGCTGAAAACCTTATTTCCGGAAAGCGTGGCGCAATTGGAGCTGACATTTACCTGCGAGGCCATAGACGGCGCTTTTTATCATTACAGCCACGGCCTTAAGAAGCATGGCGGCAATTGCCAACGCATTGCCCATGGCCATCGTTCGCGTATTGATATCTGGGCTAACAATCAAAAATGTCCCCTGCTGGAACATCAGTGGGCCGAGCGCTGGCGCGATATTTATATCGGTACCCGCGAAGATATTATTGCCAAACCACAATTTGGCGGGCTTGGCTATTACCACTTTGCGTATACATCGGCACAGGGGCCCTTTGAACTGACACTGCCACAACGTTGTTGTTATTTGATCGACACAGACAGCACAGTTGAATTTCTGGCTTATCACATTGCGCAGACAACCCGCGCAGAAAATCCTGACAAGATGATTCGTGTCAAAGCTTTTGAAGGTATCAATAAAGGTGCCCTTGCAGATGCCTGATTTATCAGGCTTGTGTACTAGCAGACTGCTTATCGCTTCCGATTCATCCCGAAAAAAATGAATACCGCTTACGCAAAACTTTTGTGATGTGGTTTTTATTTTTCGGCATAAAAAACAACAAGAATTTTTCTCCCAATTTCCACACTTACTGGCATCTCTGCGCCGCTGATTCCGTTTAATTATCCAGCCTCAAAGTGGGACGATTACCGGTTCTGTTTGTGTAATTCTGTCCGCGCAAGGTAATTCCTGATACGAAAAAAAATAACCATAAACGGGAAGCTGCAAACCTGACGTCCCGGTTGCAGCATTCAATCAAACCAACCTCACTTCATCACTCAAAAATGCAGTGCAACACCCCTGGTGATGACCGCGGTTATCTGGAGATAAACAATGCGCAGAATAAATATAAGATGTATTTACTACTTGCTCGGTGCCATCCTGTTGTTAAGTCACGCAAGCCACGCCCAGACCAATCTGGCGCTCAATAAAACTACCACTGCCAGCACTGCCATGACGCCCGCCGGTAACGCAACGGATGGCAACAGCGGCACTCGCTGGGAATCCAACCACGGCGTAAGCCCCTCGTGGTTGCGGATTGATTTAGGCAGCGCAGCGGCGCTAACCAGTGTTGCTATCGACTGGGAAGCAGCCAATGCGGCCAATTATGAAATCCAGGGTTCCAACGATGGTTCCAATTGGACCACCCTCTCCTCCCAAACCGGCGGCACCTTTGGCGCGCACACGGATACGGTCGCGGTGTCCGGTTCCTATCGCTATGTGCGCATTTATTGCACGCAGCGTAGCGCCGGCAACCAATGGGGTTATTCCCTATGGGAAGTCAGGGTATTTGGTGGCGGGACCGTAACACCACCACCGGGCACGAATATCGCACTGAATAAGCTGGCCACCAGCAGCCCGGCCCTGACCGCAGCCAATCTGGCGGTCGACGGCAATGGCGGCACTCGCTGGGAATCTACCCACGGCGCCGGCACGGCCTGGTTACAGGTAGATCTGGGCAATAGCTATAGCCTGGGCAGTGTGGCCATTGATTGGGAAGCCGCCAATGCGGCTAATTACCAGGTTCAGGGCTCAACCAACGGCAGTAACTGGTCTACCCTGGCGACCCATACCGGCGGGGCTTTCGGGGAGCGGACTGACACCCACGCTGTCGCCGGAAATTACCGCTACCTGCGCATCAATGCCACTCAGCGCAGCGCCGGCAATAACTGGGGTTACTCGATATGGGAGCTGCGTGTCTTTGGCGGTGCAACCGGCAGCTCGTCGTCCAGTAGCTCAAGCTCGGTCGCTTCGGTCAACTCCAGCTCTTCGAGCAGCTCCTCCAGCAGCTCAATCGTGCCATCCAGCTCGTCCAGCGCCATGAGTTCCAGCAGTGTTCCGCTGGGCAACATCGTGCCACTGTATAACTCCTCCACCCAACTGGAGCCGGTGATTCAATATGACCGGGGCGATGCGTTAGTCACCCGCATTGCGGATCGCGCCCGTGACCGTCACGCCAAGGAGGACATGTTCCAGGCCTACGACCACTTCCTGAGCTTTTACTGGGAACATCGCACTGCCTCTATCGAGATCATCGATTATGTAGCGAAAGGCGGCACCACCATCAGGATGAACGTGCGGACGCAATGGCCCCTGGCCAGCACGGATAACCGCTGGTTCTATATCGGTGTCAACACCGTGGCGGAGTTCTGTGACAACGGCGGTATGTTGATGACGGACCCTTACAATTATTACAAGGAAAGCAGCTACAACTGCCGCGAAGGCCGTCAGATCCAGATCGGCGATAAGCTGGAATTTGAACCCAGCCAGTTCCTGGCGCACGACGTACCTAACGGCCGTTCGGCTTACTACGGCACGACCTTCCTGTATATCGTGGGACAGGGCTTGGTGCCCTGGGAAGTCGGCGGCGCGACACCGCAAGGTGGTATCAAGGACTCGGTGCCCATTCCCGAAAGTGCCTGGTTAGGTGGCGAAACAACGCTGCATCAGTTGAGCGCCGGCGAGCCGCATCACCACTTTATGCAGATGGCCACCAACCTGGGCTATGACAATGGCCAGCCCTTTGTGCTGGGTCGGCGCCTGCACCACACCTCTTTTGTCAACGGCACCCACGACGAGCGACCGGTCGAGAATGAAGTCTTCAGCGAAATGATCGGTAAGGCCGGTCCGCGCTGGGTCAACGACAGCTGCGCCGGGTGTCACGTGCGCAACGGTCGCGCCGCGCCAGCACCGGTCGGCGAACCATTGGATAAATGGGTATTCCGCGTCGGTGACGCCAACGGCAATCCTCACCCGCAATTAGGGCGCGCCCTGCAAACCCGCGCCAATGGCGGAGCCAGCAGTGAGGGTGAAGTGTCCATCGCTTTCTGGCAGGAATCGAATGGCCTGCGTTCGCCTCAGTATCAATTTTCCGGGGTAGCACCGGAGCGCTTCTCTGCTCGCATTGCGCCGCAGTTGGTCGGTATGGGCTTGCTGGAAGCCGTTTCGGAATCCACGATTCTGGCGATGGAAGATACCAATGACACCAATGGCGATGGCATTTCAGGTCGCGCCAATCGAGTGGTCGATCCCGCCAGCGGTCAAACCCGCCTGGGGCGGTTCGGCTACAAGGCAGCCACCAGCAGCGTCAAACATCAGGTCGCCAGCGCGTTTAACAGCGACATGGGTGTAATGACGTCCTTACTGCCAAACCCGGACTGCGGCTCCGGCCAATCCGGTTGCGGCGGCAATGGCTCGGAGCTGGCAGATGCTCACCTGAACAACCTGGTGAAATACATCTCCCTGCTCGGCGTGCGGCCCCAACGCGATATCAACAACGCGGCGGTGCAACGCGGTCAAACGCTGTTCTCTGATATCGGCTGTGCCGGCTGTCACAAACCCACCCTGCAAACCAGTCAGTATCACCCCTTGGCTGAACTGCGCGGCCAGACGTTTCACCCCTACACCGACCTGTTGTTGCACGATATGGGACCGGGCCTGGCGGACAATCTGGGCGAAGGTCAGGCATCCGGTTCCGAGTGGCGTACCGCGCCTTTGTGGGGATTGGGACTTTCTGCGTGTGTCACCGGTGGCGTGATCAACCCCATCGGCGGCCAGGGCAATGAAGTCTGCACACCGGTACACAGCTATCTGCACGATGGTCGCGCCAGAAGTATTGAAGAGGCGATCCTGTGGCACGGTGGCGAAGGTGAAGCAGCCAAAAATGCTTATCAGGCACTATCGGGAGGGCAAAAAGCGGATGTGCTTAGCTTCCTGAGATCCTTGTAACGCTCAGCGGTTTTTCCGGCCATAAAAAAGCCCCGACGGCACATGTGCGGTCGGGGCTTTTTCTTGCATCACTGCGCTAAAACATCATCTTCGCCAAGGTAATTGTGACCCAATAACCCAGCGTGTAGGCAATAAACAGAAATGGAAAATAACGAATATGGCTGCCAAAAGTTAATCCCTTCACTTTACTCATAGCGATAATCCCGGCCGCTGAACCGATGGCCAGCAAGGAACCACCCACGCCGACAGCGTAGGTCAAACCGAGCCATTCGGACGTAGCCAAACTCGGTGAGGCTTTCAGCAAGGCGGCGGTCAAGGGCACGTTATCAATCAGTGCTGAGAATATACCGGCACTGTAATTGGCAACCGTCGGGCTGAATTGCGTGTAAGCGCTGGTCAGCAGGTCCAGCACGCCGATTTCTTTCAGCATGCCCACCAACAGCAAAATTCCCAGGAAGAACAGCAGGGTTTCGTACTCTACCTGGCGGATATATTCCAGGATGCGGGTTTCTTCTTTATCGGTACGCAGCCAGTGGCCAAATAAAAACATCACTGACAAACCCGTGAGGAAGGTCAGCACCGGCGGAATCTGGAAGAAGAAATTGAACAGCATAGTGCAGAAGATGGTGGTGAAAAAAATCACCATAATGGCGATGTCCATCGCTTTGAAATGACGCTGCACCTTATCGGTGGACACGGTACCGGTAACCCCGGGGAATAGCATCAGGCTAAGCGCCAATACACCGACAATGGCTGGCATGATCAACACAAACAATTGCAGCATGGTGACGTGGCCGGCGAGGAAGATCATCAGGGTGGTTACATCGCCGGTGATCAACGCTACACCGCCAGAGTTCACCGCGAATACTACCAGTACGGCGAGCTTGATACGGGTGCGATTATCCAGGTTGAACGCGTGGACCAATCCCAGCGTCACCAGTGTTGCGGTCACGTTGTCACAGATCATCGACAGAATCATCGCAAAAATCGCCACCATCACCATCAGGCTGCGCTTGCTCATCTGCTGTGGGCAAACCCGCTGTACCAACGTCTGGATCAAGCCTTTGGCATTGAGGTAGGCAACGAATGTCATCGTCGCCATCAGAAACAGCCAGAGTGTCGCAATCTCCAGCAGGTTGTGGTCGAGCTTGCCGAGCATGACATCCTGCTGTTCTGCCGAACCTGCAAACATAAACATCAATAACCAGGAAATACTGCCGAAGAACAACGTGGTTTTCGCTTTGTTGATGTGAATGACTTCTTCAAAGATCACACCCAGGAGCGCCAATATGGCAAAGCCGATCAGAACAACTTCAAGAAACGCAGGCATAGTTCACCACCATTACAATTAATAAACCGGTTGCCAACTTGGCCAGGGCGAACGTCTGTTATTACGTCGGTCATGTGAGTACTGGCTGATCAGGTCGGAATCTGGACACAAAGGATCAGGAATACACATTGATTGAATAGGACACCTGGGCAAGAGAGTAGAATTCAGTGATTGAGTGCAAACAGCTCGGAGAGGAAGATGCAAAAAGTAGAGGCTGTTCAAATGCAACAAAACGGCGCGCATTCTAACGCAGCTCGCCTGTAAACAATATGGCCCGGACATAAAAACGTCATAAATCTCGCCGGACAGGCAGTTTATTTCAACCGGGGCCGGACCATTACTTTTGCCGGCGGTACAGCGGCGCCTCACCTTCCGGACGAGTCTTGAAGCGCGGCTGCGCCCAAAAATACTGCCCCGGGCACTTGAGGACTTCGCGTTCCATAAACTGGTTAATCCGTAGCGTATCCTGGTATTCGTCCCCGGAAGGAAAATCTTCAAAGGGAGGATGAATCACCATCTCGTAACCTTTGCCGTGATCCAGACGCCGCTGGGTAAAGGGGATTACCCGAGCTCGCCCCATCTGGGCAAATTTGCTGGTAGCAGAAACCGTTGCCGTCTGTACCCCGAAAAACGGCACAAACAAACTCATCCTGGCCCCCAGATCACGATCCGGCGCATACCACACCATGCGCCCCTGACGCAGACGGCTGATCATCAGCCGCACGTTGTCCCGGGGAATGGTAATCCCCGGACAATAGGCTTCACGTCGCGTTTTTTGCAGGTAATCGTAGACGGGATTTTTATGGGGGCGATACATGCCGTCGTAATCAATATTCTGGCCAAGCATCGCACACCCCAGATCAAGATGCGTGAAATGCATACTCAATAGCAAAGCCCCCTGCCCGTCACGCTGGGCCGCTTCAAGATGCTCCAGCCCCGTAACGGTATAGAGTTTGCGCAAACGATTTTTTGACCAGAACCAGGCGATGCCGGTCTCGAAAATTGCCATGGTCGTAGAGAAAATGGTTTCATCCAGTACCTGTTGCCGCTCGGCGTCGGTCCATTCCGGAAAACATAAATCAATATTGACCCGCGCCATGTGCAAGCGCTTTTTATTCAGTTTCAACAACGGGCTGATCAAGCGTGCCAGTGCGACCTGAACACGGTAAGGCAGTTGCGACAACAGATACCAGACGCCCGCCCCGACCCATGAAGGCAAATGACGCGGAGCAAGCAAAGCGCGGGAAAAATGTGACATAAGCGAAGGCTGTCTCGGGTTAACGCGTGAAGGTGGGGATTATAGCCAAAGCAGCAGGGGATTGAGAAAAAGCTGGCTTTTTAATAGGAAAAAATTCGATATGGTCCGGGCTCAAATCCTTCCGATCAAAAAACACAAAAGGCATGCTCATTCATGAGCATGCCTTTTGTTTTATAGTTTTATTTTCTACAGGTTAATCGCGTAGTAATACATTCAACTCATCAACGACCTCAGCCCAGTCAGAATCATTAAGTACCGCTTCGCGTAAAAATGTAGCCTGGGATTCGGTCCAGAAACCGGCTTTGGAAAGCGGTTCCGCTTGGGGCAATGGCCGGTGTTGTTCAATAAAGGCTTCGATCTCCTTTTTTGAATTGGGCAAACCCAGTTGTGCAAACAAGCCACTCAAGGAGTGGATAGAGGTGTCTAGCATGGTGAACCTCCCGCTAATCTGCTGACTGATATTCAAAGTGTCACTAGCATAGAACAAAAGTGCGTTATTGGCTTGCACTTTTCTGCGCCATTCTCTCAAGCTGCGCATCCTTTTCACGCCAAAGTTCATTAACCCATGCCTGAAAGTGACGACGGAATTCACTGTCGTTGGCGTAGTCGCCCAACAAGTCGTCCGGAATCGGCAACTGGCGCATATGGATCGCTATGCTGCTCACCTTCCCCGACGCATATTCCCAATAGGTGGGGTTGCCTTGCGGGTAATAAATTGTGACATCCAGCAGGCTGTGCAGTTGCCCATCCATTGCCGCCAGGGTAAATGCAAGGCCACCGGCGCGGGGAATCAGCAGATGCCTATAAGGTGACTGCTGTTGCGCTTGCTTTTCCGGCGTAAACCGTGTGCCCTCAAGATAGTTGATGATCGTCACCGGGTTGTGGCGATATTTTTCGCAGGCACGCCGGGTTTCTTCCACATCTTGGCCTTTCAAAGCAGGATCGCGCTCAATTTCCGCTTTGGTGTAGCGCCGCATAAAGGGAAATTCCAGTGCCCACCAGGCGATACCAAGGAGCGGTACCCAAATCAGGGATTTCTTCAGGAAAAACTTAACGTAAGGAATGCGACCATTAAACACCCGCAGCAACACCAGGATGTCGACCCAGGATTGGTGATTGGAGACCATCATGTACCACTCATGGCGGCTCAGGTTCAGGTCACCTTCCAGATGAATATCCGTGCGGGTCAGTAGCGCCTGATGCGCGCTATTGAGATCAATCCAGCGACTGGCAATCCAGTCCAATGCACGATTGCAATGTTTTTGCCAGCGACGCGAGGGGATCAGGCGTTTGGCGAGGGCGAGCGGCAACAGGGGAATAAACGCCAGTAGCGTGATCAGCAGGAACAATATGCTGGTCAACAAACCGATGACATGTCGATATAGAGGCATAGGCTTTCATCGCTTCAGCTGAAGCGACCTCAAATCCGGAGTGCTGTCAGGCAATTCAAACACTGACCTCACCAGCTGAAGCCTCTTTCGGCGCTTGATTGTCTGCTTCAGCAGAAAGTCCGGCGGTGAAGAAGCTCAATACTTGTTGCCAATTATCAACCCGTATGTCAGCCGGGTCTTTGACGTTGTGCGGCGCGGTATACAGCACACCGGTTCCTTTAAACCCCACGAAATGGCGCGCGCTATCGTCGATGAGGTAGTCGGCATTCACCAGGTATTTTTTGCCGCAGAAAATAAAATTCATCGGCGACAGGAACGGAAGGTGTTGCACCAACCATTCATATTTTGCGGTGAAGGATGTGGGATGTTCCATTGCCGCTGTGGCGATGACGACTTCATAGTGCTCATGCAATGTCTGAATCACAGCGATAGCGTTGTCATGGGGCACCAGATCGGCAAAGAAGCGCGGATCATCGGGATAAGCACGCACGCGCGCAACATGTTCCGCCGGTACCCGCTGATAAATCTTGGCACCTGCCAGATCAGCCTTAGTTAGCTGTTGATTGAACTCTTCGTTGTACCACTGAATATGACGAGACAGCGTATCAACAAGTGTTTCATCCATATCAATCGCAATACGTTTACGCATTCTTGCTCCTGCAAAAACAAACCCGGCGCCATGCGCCGGGACATAGCTTGTAAATCAAAAATTCGTGCTGACCAGCGGGCTGGTTTCTGCATCGTAATCCACACCCTTGGCACCGAAACCGAACAGCTTGAGGAATTCCTGGTTGTAGCCTTTGTAGTCGGTCAGCTCAAACAGGTTTTCTTCAGTGACCTTGGGCCAGATTTCCTCAACACGCGCCTGAACTTTCGGGTCCAGTTCCAATTCATCAACGCGCAAGCGCCCTGCTTCGTCCACCCGTGGCGAGCCGGCATACAAACACTCCTTAAACAGGCGTTGAATCTGCTCAATACAACCTTCATGGGTGCCATCTTCCTTCATGACTTTGAAGAGGATCGACAGGTATAACGGCATCACCGGAATCGCCGAGCTGGCCTGGGTAACGACCGCTTTCAGTACGGCCACGCGCGCTTGGCCATTCAGGTCAGCGAGTTTACTGTCGAGGGCTTTGGCCGCACGGTCGAGGTCTTCTTTAGCCTTACCGATGGTGGCGCGACCGTAGATTGGCCAGGTCAACTTGTCACCCAGGTAGGTGTAAGCCACTGTCTGGCAACCTTCCGCCAGCAGGTTTGCAGATTTGAGAGCGTCGATCCACATCTCCCAGTCTTCACCGCCCATCACCTTCACGGTCTGTGCAATCTCTTCGTCCGACGCAGGCTCAATAGACATTTCCATGATTTTCAGGGTATCGGTATTCAGGCCTTTGGACACATAGGTTTGGCCGATGGGCTTGAGCACCGAGTTATAGACTTCGCCGGTTTTCGGGTCGGTACGACGGGGCGCGGCGAGGCTGTATATCACCAGATCCACCTTGCCAATACCGTGAGTCAATTCTTCGATGACCTGGGCTTTGCAGGCATCAGAAAAGGCATCGCCATTAATGGTTTTTGCGTAAAGGCCGGCGGCTTCCGCGGCGTCGTGGAAAGCGGCAGTGTTGTAGTAGCCAGCAGTCGCCGTTTTGGTTTCCGTCGGCGGTTTCTCAAAGCAAACACCCAGGGTATCTGCACCGCTGCCAAACGCGGCGGTAATACGGGAGGACAGACCAAACCCGGTGGAACAGCCGAGCACCAGTACTTTCTTGGGACCACCTTCCACCTTGCCTTTTTGTTGGGTGAAAGCGATCTGTTCCTGAACATTCGCCGCACAACCCTGGGGGTGGGCATTGATACAAATAAAACCACGTACTTTTGGCTTGATAATCATGAAGTTGTCCTGTTAATGAATATCGGGTCTGCGAAACAAAGGCGGCCATTATAGTGCGCAGCGGGCCAGAAAACAGTGTTTTGTCCCAATCGCTCCATCCGCGCTCCGTCATCCCACCTGAAAACGCTTTAGGGACGGATTTTCATCCGCTCTATAGGCATCAGTTATAAGCGCACCAAAATAATTCATGGCGCCCCAATTCAGAACCCCAAAGACAACGTTATCTCAACCAAAATTATCATTTTTACCCATGGAAAGCGGAAAATTGCTGCTAAAGTTAATAATAAAGAATCATGCGCCAACATTTATTGACAACGTTGTCCCTTGCGCTTACTGTCGAGCAATAAATTAAAAGTTGCTGGTCCAGCCAGGTTGTGGGGTCAAGCCAATTATTCCAGGAGAGCTCACTATGTCTTTACGCTTGAAAATGTGGATCTTGACCAGCCTGATTCTGATTGGCCTGCTCGGCATTATGTCCATCGGTTTGTTTACCTTGCGTTACGCGACCAATCAGGACAATCAGGCACGGGTGGAGCAACTGCTCAACAGCACCTATGCCACAGTGATCGAGATGGAGAAGATGGCCGCGTCCGGCCAGCTTTCCGACGAAGAAGCCAAGGCCATCGCCACCAATATCCTGCGCAACAACATCTACCACAAATCTGAGTATGTTTACGTTGCCGATGAAGCGATGAACTTTGTTGCCGCGCCGCTGGACCCGCAAATTCACGGCACCAGTTTCCATGAATTTAAAGACGGTCAAGGTAAGAGTGTCGGCGATATATTGCTGCGTGCCGTAGAAGCCTCGCGCGGCGAAATAGCGCGCTACACCTGGACGCAGAAGCAGGCCGATGGCTCTATTGAGGACAAACTCTCTATCGCAAAACTGTCACCGCGCTGGCGCTGGGTGGTGGGCACCGGTATCGGTTTCAATGAAGCCAATGCCCGCTTCTGGGACAGCGCTGCAAAGCAGTTGGGTTTTTGTTTGATTGTGGTGTTGCTGATCGTCGTACCGGTGCATCTCGCGGTGTACAGCATCCAGCGCGGTCTGGGCGGTGAGTTAAAAGAGGTACTGGCACTGGTGCGCACGGTGGCCAATGGCGATCTGACTGAAGACCACAAGGTTCACAATGCGTCGGAAGAGAGCATCTACGGTTCGGTATTGCGTATGCGCCACGCTCTGCGCTCGATGATGAGCGGCGTCGCCGAGTCGGTTGCCAGCCTGCACCGCATCAGTGATGACATTGTGCAAAAGGCTCAAACCAGCACCTCTATGGCAGAAGAGCAAAGTGTCGCCACCGCCAAGATCGCCGCATCAGCAGAAGAATTTAACCAACAGACCAAGCACGCCATGCTTCAAGCCAAGGAGGCGCGCGATCAGACAGACGCGGCATCGCAAACCGCGGCGCGCGGTCAGCAATTAATTTCCCATGCGGTACAACGTTTCGTTGAGCTGGAGCATAGTGTCAGCACAACCCAATCCAGTATTGATGCGCTGGCGGAGCGAATCGGCAGCATCTCGGCCGTCATTTCCGTCATCAGCGAAGTGGCCAACCAGACCAACCTGCTCGCGTTGAATGCGGCGATCGAAGCCGCCCGCGCCGGTGAACAGGGTCGAGGCTTTGCCGTGGTGGCGGATGAAGTGCGGCAGTTGGCCTCGCGCACCAGCCAGGCGACCCAGGAAATCAGCGATACCATCTCCACCGTACAAACCCGCAGTCGCACCGCCAAACAGAATATGGACCAAATGGTGGTGCAGTTGAAAGACGGGATTGAGCAGACCAAAGAAGGCGGTAAAACCGTCGAAACGATCAGCTCGGAAACCCGTTCCGTTGAGGATATCGTGTCTCATATCGGTCACGCGATGGAGGAGCATGTGGAAGCAAGTGGTTTGATCTTGCAGTATGTCAGTCAGGTGGAAGAGTCGTCGGTAGGCACCAAGGATGCGGCCCATGGCACACTCACCGCCTCGCAGCATATTCGCCAGGCTTCCGATAACCTGAGCCAGATGCTGGAGCGTTTCACACTCTAGCCATCCTGGACAACAATCACACAGGTAACCCCGCACGGGCTGCAAATGGACTGAGCGGGGTTTTCGCCTGGATATGCTTTTCAGCGATGAAAAGTATTTCCCCCTTCTTTATTTCTCGTCTACTGCAGTTTTCCAAACGTCATTTGATTTAGCAGATTGCCCTTCTAGACTTTACGTTGACTATCTATCACGTGAGATTTTCTGGAGTTACTTATGGAGCTTTCTTTTTTTAAGAAAAAAATGCAGGACAAAAGTACCTTGGTGGAAATAGAGCAGCGCCTGGAATCACTGGAGGATGACCTGCATGCAATCCGCAGTAACACCGCCTACATCACATTCGATCCGCTAGGCAATATCCTGGAGGCGAACGATCTATTTCTCGCCGTGTTGGGCTATGCGCGCAATGAAGTCATTGGCAAGCACCATCGTATGTTTTGCAGTAAGAATTTCAGCCAGACGACAGAATATCAAACATTCTGGCGCGATTTGGCGCAGGGGAAATCTTTTTCCGGCACTTTTGAGCGATTAGATAAGAGTGGTAACCCGGTATTTTTATCAGCAAATTATTTTCCGGTAAAAGATAAAAGAAATAATGTTATCAAGGTCATCAAGATTGCCAGTGATGTCACTCAATCCCAGATAGCGTTGAAAGCTAATAACGCCGTGCTGGAGGCACTGGATAAATCCTTGTCAGTGATTGAATTTACTCCGAATGGGGAGGTTATTACAGCTAATGAAAATTTTCAGAAGACGATGGGCGTTGCCCTCATAGATATTATTGGCAAACACCATAAGGTATTTTGTGATGCAGATTTCTATCGTGAGAACCCGGATTTTTGGCAGCGCTTACGCAACGGCCAACATTTCTCCGGGAAATTTAAACGTATAAACGCCAGGGGTGAAATTATTTGGTTGGAAGCAACCTATAACCCCATCTTCGATCAACAGGGTAACGTATATAAAGTCATCAAATTTGCCTCTGATATTACCGAGCGAGTGGACGCTGCCATGAGAGCGATTGATCTAGCCGCGTCCACATCAGAGCAGACCTCACAAATTACGTCTAATGCCGTTAATGTCCTTAATGAGGCCATTGAAACATCGCACCATATTGCAGATCAGGTAAAAGAAGCTTCTACGATAGGCACACAATTGAGTTCACAATCCAGAAGCATTAACGATATTGTCACCACCATCCGCTCTATCGCCGAACAAACCAATTTGCCCGCATTAAATGCGGCCATAGAAGCAGCAAGAGCTGGCGACTCTGGCAGGGGTTTTTCGGTCGTGGCAGACGAGGTTAGAAAGTTGGCTGCAGACACATCAAAAGCGACAGCAGAAATCTCCAAAGTCGTGCAAAATAATACAGCCTTGATCGGTGAGATAGACACCAAACTTACCACGGTTACTGGTATCGCCCTCCACGGAGAAGACAGCATCACTGAAGTGGCATCCGGCTTGGCCGATGTCCGTAATGGTGTCAATCAGTTTGTGCAAATGGTTGAAACGATGCGACCCTAACAGAGAAAATTTTCATTAAGGAGCTGCCCATGTTTTACCCCATGTTTGTCATGGTTATCCTGACGTTTCTGGTGGCGTTTTACCTGCTGGGTTTACGCATCGTCGCTGTCCGGCAACGCAAGGTTTCCATCGGTTATTTCCGCCTTAACACCGGCGCTAATGAACCTCCCCCGCACATCATGGCGGCCGCACGCCACTACAGTAATCTCTTCGAATTGCCGCTGCTCTTTTACGTTACCTGTCTGTTGGCAATGGTGATGGGTTTTCAAAGCGCGCTGCTGGTTATCTGCGCCTGGGTTTTTGTTGCATCACGGGTGGTTCACGCATTGATTCACCTCAGTTACAACAACGTCCTGCACCGGTTGCTGGCGTTTTTGACCGGGGCGGCGTGTATTTTGATTATGTGGATCAACCTGGCAGCGCATTACGCGGCGCGCTGAACCGCGCCGCTGCAACATCAAGCACCTAGCAGAGATTTTGCACGCTGGTATAAGCGGCGCCGATCTTCCAGCCCGTTAAGCCCGCCGTTGATACGGCGGGTGATAGCCGTCAGCTCATCCTTATCGGCAAGTTCATTCAACCCCCGCTTTGCCCAGAACCAGCCTGCTACATCGACACATAAATCCGGATCGCTCGCAACCAGTTCCGGCTTGGCCAGCAACTCCGCCTCCCGGTTGATAGCGCGCCCATACTCCGCATAATTGGCGCGGCCGGTCAGTTGGATCAAACCCCGGCCCTTGAATCGCCGCCCATCGCCCGGTTGGGTATTTCCCAGATCCGCCCGCCTTTCATAGGCCTCACCGCTGGCAATCTCTTCGCGAAAGCGCAACTCACCTGATTCGTGACCGATCTGGGCCAAAAAATGCGCCTGGCGCAAGGGTGAATCAATAGCGCGGTTAGCCATCATGCGGTCAATTTTTGCGGCCAGTTCATTCACATCCTTATCCCCGGCACGCAGATACAACAACGCCAACAAGGCTGAGGTTAACGTTGTCGGCAAAGACTCACACAAGCTGGCCAGCTCCCGGCTCACCGGCTCAACCCGGCCTTGAGGTGTTTGATCACCGAGCGCACTGCGTTGAAAGGCCCTGATGGCATTCAGGGTTTTATTGCCGAAAGCCCCGTCAGGATTGAGTTTGCCCTCTTCTATCTGGACGCGGCCCGCCTCGGCACACAGGTTAAGCAAACGCTGCACAGTCTCCACATCATCGCGACGATTTGCACTCTGGGCGCCGACCGAACCTGACAAAATCCCTGCGCCGCGCTGGTTTAGTTCAGCGACAGGCACTCCCGCTACAACCGGTGTTGGCGGCGGTGTACTGGCAAGATTCTCCCGCCGCTCAAAATGCGGCGTGTCTTTAAAGGATTTCCAGTTACCGCCCCAGCGATTGGCGCTGTCCAGATTCTCCCAAAACTCACCCAGCGGCCGCAGATCTTCCACATCGTAGGTGAGCGTTAGTTCGCCAGCGGGGGTTTCCTTAAAAAAATTCAGATCCACAGCCAGACGCTTTAGGTGCTGACTGTTCATGGTGGTGCTACGGCCGTTCTTAATGTGCAACGCCTGTTGTTCCGTGGTGCGATAGAGCTCGCCGCCGGATACATGAAAACCCAGTTCTGTGGCTTTGCGAATCAATTCGGCTACATGCAGCATAAAGGCAGATTGATGGCGAAGGAGGCTCATAACGGGCGCCCTCCCCGCGATTTATCTGTTTCGATGGTGAGTGCCTTGTCGTGCTCGACCTGGATGGATTCGGTCAGCAACCGTATTTTTTCTTCCTTGCTTTTACTGCCGGCACTGGAACCGAAAAAGTACTGGATGATGGCGGACAGGGAAACGCCGAGCAGGAAACCCAACACGGTATCGATCACGCGGGCAGCGTCGGGGTTTGTGGTGTAGTCGTGAACAAACGCGGCGTAGAAGATGAACAGAAAGGTCAGCAGTGTCAGGCCCGTTGCATAAAAATACACAAAGCGTTTGGCCAATTTGTCATCGCTCGATAGCGCCGCCTTTTGCATATCCCGAGCGTCGGCGCGGTCGGCCTGATGCACTTTTTCAAGCTCCAGGGCATTGGCATCCAACTGTTGGCGATACTCAAGCAACTTGGCCTGGTATTGGAATTCAAACTCGCGCAACTTGGCCCACTGTTCTTCCGTGAGTTTTTCATCGGCGACATCGTTGATATCAATACCGGTTTTTTCTTCGATAAACCCGGCGATTTCCTGGGTACCTTTATCAAGGGCACCGCGAAACACGCCGCTGAGCAGGTCGAGTCCGCGCCTGGCAAGGGCAGGACCGATGGCAGACAAGGCTGCCGCTACAAGAGGAGCTGGCATAGGGGAATCCCTCCGCTAACTGGTTAATAGGTTTTTGCCAACGCTTTTCCTTCGCAACACAAAACACACTATCGGTACAGCTACACCAACTAACCCAATGACACTAAACCCGCCCGCACTGTCATACAAGCCCGCGGCGACGAACAGCAAGCCAGCATTCTATTTTGGCGTGCCGCTCATCAAACCTTCGCATGCCGGGGCTCCACCATGGCCATGTACCGGGCGAGATAGTAGAATGCGCTCCTATTTTCAGCAGTAGATTCCCCCGTGGTTAGCCAAACCCTATGATTCCAAGCATTCGCCAAACGTCTCCCGTCCAGGCCCTGTACCTGGCTTTTATAAATGCCTTGCGCGACAACGGCTTTCGCGGCGATTTAAGCCCGGACTACGCCAATCGCACCGTGCTGGCGACAGACAACTCCATCTACCAAGTCTTGCCCCAAGGTGTCATTTATCCTCGCGATACGGCGGACCTGGTCAAGGTCGTCAAACTCAGTCAGGTGCAGCGCTTTCGCGACATCGTGCTCAGCCCGCGCGGCGGCGGCACCGGCACTAATGGGCAGTCGTTGACCGACGGCCTGGTGGTGGATACCTCCAAGTACATGAACCAGATCCTGGAGATTAATGTCGAGGAACGCTGGGTGCGCGTGCAGTGCGGCGTGGTAAAAGACCAGCTCAATGCGGCCATCAAACCCTATGGCTTATTCTTTGCGCCGGAACTGTCGACCAGCAACCGCGCAACCATCGGCGGGATGATCAACACCGATGCATCCGGCCAGGGTTCCTGCCGTTACGGCAAGACGCGCGATCACGTACTGGAACTGCGCACAGTGCTACTCGATGGGGCTGAATGGACATCCTCACCGGTAGCGGACAATGAGCTGGAGGTTATTGCACAGCGACAGGATCGCGTTGGCCAGGTTCACCGCTTGCTCGACAGCATTCAACGGGACCACGCGGATTTGATCGCAGCAAAATTTCCCAAACTTAATCGCTGCCTGACAGGCTACGACCTCGCACACATCCGCGATGAAGAAGGTCGTTTTAACCTCAACAATATTTTATGCGGCAGTGAAGGTACGTTGGGTTTTATCACTGAAGCCAAATTAAATTTGTTGATGACCCCAAAATTTTCTGCACTCGTCAACGTCAACTACCGCGACTTCAATGCCGCCCTGCGCGATGCGGCAGAATTGATGAAGGCGAACCCGACTTCTATTGAAACTGTCGATTCAAAAGTACTTAACCTGGCGATGAATGACATCGTCTGGCACAGCGTATCGGAATTTTTTCCGCCGTCGGCAAGTGGTGAAAAAATCCAGGGGATTAACCTGGTTGAATACACCGCTAACGACGAAGATGAGCTGCGCGCCGACATTAAAAAGTTGACGGATCAACTCGATCAGTCCGGCCTCGACAATGATCTCGGCCGTATGGGTTACAGCCTCGCCTGGGGTAACGATGCGGTTAATAAAATCTGGGGCATGCGCAAAAAAGCGGTCGGGTTGCTGGGCAATGTGGAAGGCGAAATTCGCCCGGTGCCTTTTGTGGAAGATACCGCTGTACCGCCGGAAAACCTCGCCGACTTTATCTTTGAATTCCGCAAGTTGCTTGATGATCACCAGTTAACTTACGGCATGTTCGGTCATGTGGATGCGGGGGTACTACACGTTCGCCCGGCGCTGGACATGAAAGATCCCGAACAGGAAAAACTGGTGCGCAAGATTACTGACGAGGTGGTCGCGTTAACGCAAAAGTACAACGGGTTGATGTGGGGCGAACATGGCAAGGGTGTGCGCTCGGAATACGCACCGCAGTTTTTTGGTGAGTTGTATCCGCAATTGCAGCGCATCAAAGCCGAATTTGATCCCTACAATCAACTGAATCCGGGCAAGATCGCAACGCCGACGGAAAAAATCGAATTACTCAAGATTGATGGCGTCACCACCCGCGGCCAGGAAGATCGCAAAATTCCGGTGCACGTCTGGAACGCCTACAGCGAAGGCATGCACTGCAACGGCAACGGCCTGTGCTACAACTGGAATCCCAACGACGCCATGTGCCCTTCCTGGAAAGGCACACGTGAGCGCATTCACTCGCCGAAAGGTCGCGCATCTTTAATGCGCGAGTGGCTCAAGCAAATGAGCGAGCGCGGTGTGAATCCCGTTGCAGAAAGTGCAGCGCTCAAACGCAGCAGTTTTTTGCTGACGCTGCCGGCGCGCATTAAAAATACCTGGCAGAAAAAACAGGGCGACTACGATTTTTCCCACGAAGTACACGAGTCCATGGTGGGTTGTCTGGCCTGTAAATCCTGTGCGGGTCAGTGTCCGATCAAAGTGGATGTACCAGAGTTCCGCAGTAAGTTCCTGGAGCTGTACTACGGCCGTTACCTGCGCCCGCTGAAAGATTATTTTATCGGCGGACTGGAGTTCATGATTCCCACCCTGGCGCGTGTGCCCTGGTTATACAACGCCATGATGAAACCGCGTTTTATGCAAAGCTTGCTGGCCAAGGTGGTGGGCATGGTGGATAGCCCCTTGTTGACCGGTATTTTGCTGGACGATGCAATCCAGAAGCTCGGCATTCGTTACGCCAGCCTGGAAAATATCGCGCAGTTGAACGCAGCCGAAAAAGCCAAAGCGGTTATCGTCGTACAGGACGCCTTTACCAGTTATTTTGAAACCCCCTTTGTGATTGATGCATTAACCCTGTTGCAGAAATTGGGTTACGTACCGCTGCTCGCGCCATTTAAACCCAACGGCAAACCCTTGCAGGTCCATGGCTTTTTGAAAGCTTTCGCCAAAGCAGCGGACACCAATGCCACTATGTTGAACGGACTGGCGTCTTCCGGCATTCCGTTGATTGGTCTCGAACCGGCCATGACCCTGGCTTATCGCAGCGAGTATAAAAAAATCCTCGGCGCTAACGCACCCAAGGTGCAACTGATACAAGAATGGTTGGCCGGACAACAGGAAACCTTGCGCGCACAAGCACAACAATTTGGTACCGGCGATTATGCATTGTTGGCCCACTGCACCGAAAAAACCAACGCCGTCAGTTCCATTAAAGATTGGCAGCAGGTATTTGCCGCACTCAACCAAACATTGAAAGTCATTGAAACCGGATGTTGTGGCATGGCGGGCACCTATGGGCACGAGGCGATTAATGTCGACACGTCGAAAAAGATCTACCAATTGTCCTGGGCGGACGTCGTCAACAACCCGGCCAATAAAGATCGGTTGACGGCCACCGGTTACTCTTGCCGCAGTCAGGCCAAACGTATCGATAATGTGAAGCTGCCTCACCCATTGCAAGTACTACTGGCGCAAGTAAAACAATAAATAAACCGGATGAGTGGGTCTCATCCGGGATAAATTTGAGCGCTCTGGCGATTCAAATGCTCACCGCACCTTGTCCATCGGCTGTTACAGCGGCCACACTTTTATCTGGAATGCGGAAGTTATAACCATGAAGCTATCAACATCAGTTGCTCTCGCCATCGTCGCTGTCGCGATGATGTCAGTTAATACCCACGCCAAGGACAGTGAGTGGACTTATCTGCTCGATAAAGACCTGAGCCAATGGAACACTTATCTTGGTTTTCCCAATCCTGAAACTGACATCAAAGGTTTACCGAAAGATGCGGAAGGCAACTACACGCAACCCATTGGTCACGGCAAAGATGAGAAAGGTGTATTCACGGTTTCAATGACAGAGGGCGAACCGGTACTGCGCGTGTCCGGTGAGATCTACGGCAGCGTCTACACCAACGAAGAATTTGAAAATTATCACCTGATCCTGCAATACAAATGGGGTTCCAAGAAGTGGAAACCGCGTCTGGATCTCGAACTGGATACCGGTATTTTGTACCACGCCAATGGTGAGCACGGTGTCGATTACTGGAAAGCCTGGGCGCTCTCCCAGGAATTACAAATCATGGAGCAAAGCACCGGCGACTGGTGGCAGATCGCCGACTCGCAAATTGATATCCGTTGTGAGAAGCCTGAAGGTGCAGAGGTGCATATCTACAATCCCAAGGCTGAATTATTGAGCTTCGGCCCCGGTGGCGTGGGCATTACCTGTCGTCGCAGCCATGACAGGGAGAAGCCAAAAGGCGAATGGAATACTGTGGAATTGATTACGTATGGTGACAAAAGTCTGCATATCGTCAACGGCGAAGTGGTTATGGCGCTGAGCAATTCCCGTTACACCAGAGATGGAAAGATGCTGCCACTCACCCAGGGAAAAATCCTGTTGCAAAGTGAAGCCGGAGAAGCTTTTTTTAAAGACATAAAATTAAAATCCATTGATGCTATACCGGCAAAGTACAACCATTATTTTAAATAATTTTTTATATCAATTTCGTGCGGTAAACCTCTCCGGGTTTACCGTTTTAACCACCTGCACCCCAGTGCTACCCGGAAAGGTCTTTATGATGCTGACAATAAGCATACGCAGTTTCGCTTTTCTGTTGTTCCTTTTGTTATTGACGTCTGCGTTCTTACAATTAAATGATCCGGACCCGATCCTGTGGACAACCTACTATGTGGTCTGCGCTATCGTGCCCTTGCTGCTGGTTATGAAGCGTTTCAATGCTGTGGTGTTTTGGGTGGGTGTGGTATCGAGTCTGGTGATCATGGGTATTTACGCAGCGGGCACGCTTGAATACTTACGCCACGCCGCACAGGAGCCGCTGATGCAGTCAATGAATCCTAACAAACCCTATATCGAAGAAGCGCGCGAATGCATCGGTGGATTTATTACGTTGTGCATTTTATTGCTGTGTCGGTTTTTTTGGCAGATGATAAACAAAAACAGTATCTCGAAATAAAAAAAGCCACCCCGAAGGGTGGCCAACAAACCAGCACGCTTAAAGCCTAAGCGGCATCATTCTTTCTTCAGTAAAAGATCTTCGGCGGCATTCACCAGGAAGATATAGCTCGCCCCCAGATTCACAACATATTCATTCTGTCCCCAGAAGAACGGCCAATCTTCGTGATTCTCGGGGAAGTCCGGTTTCAATACCAGAATACCCGGCACAATACCGCCCGCAATAAACGAGAAGTCAGCACGATTCATGCCGTAAGCCACCTCTTTGGACTGTGTTCCCACGGCGGAAACCAGTGAAAGATTATGCGCAGGATGAGTGCCGTAGAGAAAATTCAAACCACGCAAAACCGCCTCGCGATCCACCAGCTCCGGGAATGCTTTGTGTAAGTAATAATTATTGATAGCGTGTCGAATAACCCAACCGCTACCCGCCCATCCACCGGTAGTAATGGGCACACCGAATGGATTTTCACGTTCCAGTTTTGGCAAATCAGCAGCATAAGACGCGGCCAATGTTTTTACTTTTTCACCATAGGCTGGTGACATATGCGGCATAGCGCGCACAAACCAGGAAACATGAAACGCAAACTCTTGTTCCAGTTTCCCCAGCAGTTGTTCAACAACTTGTGCATAACGCGCCTCACCGGTAGTAATCAACAATTCGGTGGCCGCTTTTAAATTCTCCGATTCCAGCTTGCCGCCGGTAGTATTGCCGTGGATAAATAAATCCGGTTTGGCCTTGGCCTGTTCATCCGCCCACACTTTTTTCGCCGTCGCCAGACATTCTTTGGCAAGCTCATCGTTATAGCCTTTGAGCGCGCGACTTGCCGCTGCCAGTGCCGCCGCCGAGCCGTAATTCAAAGGTGTGGATTTACTGGTAAAGGCCCAGCGGTCATCAAACTTGCCACTTTTGAATCCGGTGGATTCATGCTCTTTCAAGCTTGAATCGTAGATCAGATTATCTGTCTTGGTCAGCCCGTCACCGAGGTGGGTGTATTGCTCAATATGTGCTTCAACAATGCCGGGAATTGCACGACCCAGCGCACGATGCTGTGCAATCAACGCCAGAGTGCCATGTTCAATTTGTTGCAGGATGTCGGGCTTGCCGTCGGCCACATGAATATCAACATATTTGCTTTCATAATCAACGCGGGTGTTATCGCGTTTCACGGCAAAATTTTCCCACACTGTGACCAAGGTATTTACAACGTCGTATTGGGTTTGCGTGCGAATGTCGTAGTCGCCGGCATCGTACCAGCCGCCAATATTCAAACCCGGAATATGCTCACCGGGTTTGTAAGGTGTGTCGGTGGTTGGGCCTTGCGCATAAAGATCGAAATGCTCGTGATCAACCGGCGCCTGCAAGGCATCATCCAGGTGTGAAGCACCGTGCCATATACGATAGGCTTCGTTAACCGTCATATGATCCATTTGTACCGGCAGGAAAATATCCAGAGTGGGATGCCAGGCGTCGCGATAAACCTGTGCGTCAATACGGAAAGGCCCGGATTTTTGCTCGCCGTACTGAATCATATAAAGACCCGGCGTGGTCACACGGCTGAAATCAAATTGACGATACTGATAGCGCAGATAGTTACCCCAGGAATCCAGGCGCTCGCTGAGTACTGATTTCTGGCTGCCATCCGGCATCACGCGTAGCAATTCCGCCTTGGGATTTTTTTTGTCCCGCGCATCCAATTCAATAACAGCCATTTTTTTCTGCTCAGGATGGTAGCCCACCTGCGAATGCGCAATCATCGGTGGCCGCACCCAATTTTTGATAGTGCTGGCATTTAATTGCCATTCCACTACCGCACCGGTTTTATTTGCAGGAATTTTACTGCGCACAACAAACCAGCCATTTTGCGCTTTTGTGCGACCATCGTAGAGTTCCAGTGGCGCACCAAAGGTTTCAATACTTACGCGCCGCTCAATATCATCCGGCGCCAGGACCAGATGTTTGCCGACAGCCAACGCACGCGGCTCAGCAATACCGTTAATTTCTTTGGGACCATTGGGATAACGCGGAAAAATGCCAGTGCTTTCTTCCATCATGAAGGACTTATGAAAATAAGCTGAGGGTAAAAACTCCAGATTAAAACCGGCTTTGCCTTCCAGGACGGCAGGCAAGGGTTTTGGCAAATTAACCGTAATGCGCACGCCTTCGGTATTCTTTTTCACCTTGATCGAAAAATCGAATTGATGATCAGAATAATGAAGGAAGGCTTCGATAGATTGATCATCCTGATTAATCTTACGCTCTTTAAATTGTGGAATCGCATCCCACTGTTCCGGTGTGGCATTGAGCCGCACATCACCGTTGGTCGCCGTGCGTAAACCGTGGTGGATTAATTCAACACCGCTGATCTTGGCATCGCTGAACAAGCCGTCGTACCAATTGCTGAACACCAGCACATTCAAGCCCGGCTGTTCAAAATACTCCTTGTCATTCAAGGTCAAATTGGTGGAATTGGAAAGAGCGGAAACAGAGCTGAACAGCAGACCCAAGGTAACTATAAAGTTAACTACGCAGAACAACGAACAATGGCGCAACGAACGGTAAAAATACATGCCAACCTCCTCATCTTATTATCATTGCATTTCTTATAGTCTATGTGAACATAAGAATTGCGCAACGGTCTTTACATTAAATGACGAAGGCTAACGCTTGCTTTCGCGTCGAAGATCCCAACCCTGATTACATTGTTCAAATTCAAGCGGTAGAAATCTTCCATGTTGCACAATATCCCTTTTTCATTACTGGAACTCGCCTCGGTTCGTGAAGGCAATTCCATTCATCAAACCTTACAAAATTCACTGGCCTATGCCCAGACAGCGGAGCAATTGGGCTTTAAACGATTTTGGCTGGCGGAGCACCACAATATGGAGGGTATCGCCAGTTCAGCGACCGCCGTCCTGATTGGTTATATTGCCGGCGGCACACAAACGCTGCGTATAGGTTCCGGTGGCATCATGCTACCCAATCATCCGCCGCTGGTTATCGCGGAACAGTTCGGCACCCTGGCAAGCTTGTACCCTGATCGCATCGACCTGGGTTTGGGTCGGGCACCCGGTACTGATCCCATTACTGCCCGCGCTCTGCGTCGCGATGATATGCGTGCAGATAATTTCCCGACCGAAGTGCATTTGTTGCAGCAATTGCTGGCGCCGCTGCAAGACGGTCAACGATTAAAGGCCATTCCCGGCGCCGGAACCCAGGTGCCGATCTGGCTGTTGGGCTCCAGCTTGTATAGCGCGCAATTGGCCGCGCAACGCGGTTTGCCCTATGCATTTGCAGGTCATTTCGCACCGCGTTTGATGCGCGACGCCATTCGAATTTATCAGACTCAGTTCCAACCCTCAGCAGTACTCGAAAAACCCTACGCCATGTTGGGCATGCCGGTTATTGTTGCAGATACAGAAGACGAGGCGATTTTTCTATCCACCACCAGCCAACAACGCATACTTGCCCTGCTGCGTGGTCAGCCACTCTGGTTAAAGCCGCCGGTCGACTCAATGGATGGCTTGTGGAATATCGAAGAGGAATTGTATGTGAAAGATTTTCTGTCACTGGCGGCCATCGGTAATCCTGCACAAGTTAAGGCAAAACTGGAACGCTGGGCAGATGAACTGGAGATCAACGAGTTTATGTTTACGATTGATCTTTACGATCCACAGCAGCGCATTCGCGCACTGAAATTGCTCACGGAAATGAAAAAGTAGACACAATTTTCTTTTGCATCTAATGGTCAAAAATACATTAAGCAATAAAGCAGTGCGTGAATTGCAATACTAGTAAACATGCGCCTATAACTACCCCGTAAACGACCAGATTTTCGTTAACTCCCGCCATAGATAATGTTAATATCGGTCGATCAACGCGCCTATAAAATAATAACAGCCTAACATCTTGAAATTCATACCTGACATTCATATTGATTAACGACCTTTGCGGCGGGAGATCCAGAGTGGCCAAACAACCGGTAGTGCTAGCACGAAAACCAGGTGCAGATTCCAAAACCCTTTCGTTCGACCGCCCTGTCGCCAACCAGATTTATGGGTTTATTCGCGATGCCATCGTCAGCATGGAATTGCTGCCCGGCCAAATGATTTCCGAAACCGCCCTGGCGGAACAATTCGGTGTCAGTCGAACGCCAGTGCGCGAAGCCCTGATTCAATTATCCAACATCGGTTTTGTGGATGTATTGCCCCAACGCGGCACCTACGTCTCAAAATTCAGTATGGATAAGATTCTGGAAGCGCGTTTTATCCGTGAAGCGCTGGAAGTTTCTGTGGTGACCTTCCTGGCCGATCATGTGACAGCCGAAATCGTTCAGGCAGGCGAGAAAATTATTGCAGAACAAAAAGTCGCTGCGAAAGACGACGATCCACTGGCCTTTCAAAAACTGGATGACCTGTTTCACCAAACCCTCGCCGGATTTACCAGCTACGCGCGAGTTGCTTCTTTGATTGAAGCAGAAAAAGCACATATGGATCGCGTGCGTAATCTCAGTTTACATATCAGCGGCCAATACAAACGCATCATCGCCCAGCACAATGCCATCATCAAAGCGATTAAAACCGGTTCAAGTGCCGAGGCTGCGAAAGCGATGAGCGTGCATATGAAAGATGTGTACAATATTTTGGAAGTAATTCCGCAAGAACATCCGGAGTATTTTCAATAGTATTTGAGGCACGTTGTAATCCGTTTGTCATTAGGGGCCGGGTTTCGAAAGCGCATGCATACATCCCTGTAGCTCCCTCAATTCATCCCTGAATTGAGGGTTTCGAAACCCAGCCCCTAACGCGAAACTCGCATTGTGCAAATGTCCAAATTTATTAATATTTTTTATTTCTTATTGCCGCCAGCACCACACCGATGGCAATACCGATAGCGAGCGAAACCGCTATATTCCCGGTCACCACACCTAACGAAGCCCCCAACGCAGCGCCAATAGCCACACCGACGCCCATTCGGCTTTTTTGAGAAGAACATAATTTCCGCATTTTACCTCCCATTCTTTGTTAGCTATTCGTCCTGACCTTCATCATCAATCAGCTCAACATCGGTCACGACTTTTTGTACTAATTTAACCCGACCACTTTTCACCAACGCATCGCGCAGCACGAATTCGATCTGCGCATTCAGGCTGCGCAGATCATCATCTGCCCAGCGCTGCATAGCCGCAAGAACCTGCTCGTTAATACGTAATGGAAACGCTTTTTTTGACACGATAAAACTCGCTTCAGTCTGGTTTCAAATCCATCAATACAAACTGCCGGCATTGATGACGGGTTTGACCTGATCACCGCACAGAACCACCAATAAATTGCTCACCATGGCAGCCTTACGCTCGGCGTCCATCTCAATCACGCCTTGGGTCGACAGCTGTTCCAGCGCATCAGAAACCATCCCCACCGCGCCCTGCACAATGATGCGTCGCGCAGCTAACACGGCGCTGGCTTGCTGGCGTTGCAACATCGCTTGCGCAATTTCGGGCGAGTAAGCCAGGTGACTCAAACGAGCTTCCAGCACATCCACACCAGCCTTTTGCAAACGATCCTGCACTTCGTCGCGCAGTTTCTGGGAAATGGTGTTGGAATCACTGCGCAATGACAAACGGTCATCCTCAGCATCATGCTCGTAAGGGTAGCTGGTGGCCAGGTTACGCAAGGCGGCTTCGCTCTGGATGGTGACATAGTTTTCGTAATCGTCCACTTCAAACACTGCCTCGGCAGTATCCACCACGCGCCACACGATCACCGCCGCGATTTCGATGGGATTGCCATTGGCATCATTCACCTTTAAGCGGCCGCTCTCAAAATTCCTGACACGCAAACTCACCGATTTTTTTGCATAAAGCGGGTTCGCCCAACGCAAACCATTTTCGCGATCCGTGCCGGCATACCGACCAAATAACTGCAACACCTTGCCCTGGTTGGGATGAACCATATAAAAACCAAACCAACATATGAACACCACGACGGCAATCAAACCGAACAGGATTTTCAAGACTGGCGCAAAGAAAATTACACCGGCTATGCTGCCTGCCTGTGCAAGTAATAACACCAACAACAGCACATACCCCGAACCACTGCTGGCTTTGAATTCATGAGTCATAGCACTCTCCTTTATGAATGACGAACCAATGTCGCTTTTATTGATGGGCATCAAGTGATTCTTTTAGATATCACTTTGATATCAATCATGCACCGGAAAATTCTGGATGTAAAGGGGTATAGGAAATAATAAGGGACAGGGGTTAGAAGTCTGGAAGGCAAGATTCCCGACCCGTCGGAGCGGATCGGGAGAGGGGTTATCAGCGGGGGAGTGAGTGGCTTAGCAGCCAGCTGTATAGATCATCACCCGCGTAAATGCGTCGCCAGGCATCGTGAGGCATGTCTTCATGGACAGTGAAACGGACTTCAGCATCGCTGAGCTGTTCCAGTTTATTAATGCCTGCGTAAAAGAAAGGTTTGCGCACTGCCGTATCGCGTCCGCCGGCGAACAGCCACACCGGTAATTTCGCTGCCGCAATCGGCGGCATTAAATCAGGATGCCCCCAACCAACAACCGGCGCAATAGCAGCAAATTTCTCCGGATGTTTGCTGGCCATATACCAGGTGCCGAACCCGCCATAACTCAGACCGGATAAATAAACCCGCTGTTGGTCGGTACGATAATCCGCGTGAACCCGATCCAGCATACCCAACAAATCCTGCTCGACCCTGTCCCAACCATCCGGTAAAAGCGCCGGCGTATCGCTCATGTCGGTGATCTCGTCACCGGCTGTCATCACACCCGTCACTGGGATAAAATTACCGCGTGGCGGTACCCCATCCGGGAGGCGCACCGGAATTTGTGCGCGCGTGCGTTTCGCAATGTAATCCACCTCACCCATTCCGAACATGTGCAACTGCGGTGCAATGATGATAAATGGCAAATCTTTTTTCTGAACCCAAGCTTCGTACAATGGACCATGAATCAATACATAGTCCAGCTCATCCAAACCGTTGCCGCGCTCGCCATTGCCGTGCAGAAAAAGTAAGACAGGCCACTGTTTTGTTGGTTGATTTTCGTAACCGCGCGGCAGATAAACGAAATATTCGCGCGCTTTATTGTCGGCCTGACTGGTGTAGGGCAAACGTAGGAGCTGCTCCGAGGACACAGATTTTTCTTGATGATTTGCTATGCCACATGCAATAAGCAAGTTGACGCTGACAATAAAAATCAGAAAGCGATTCAGGATTTTCATTAGCTATTATTCTCCTGCAAAAAATGATCGATATGGTGCGATGATCGCGTTACTTTTTTACTTTTGTATCCAAATAGCCCATCAGGAAAGCCGACACAACGAATGTCATATGGATAATGACATACCACATTAGCTTGGTATTATCGATATTCTGAACCTCCATAAACATCTTGAGCAAATGAATAGAAGAAATCGCAACAATGCTGGCGGCAATCTTGGCTTTCAGAGACGAAGAATCCATTGTGCCAAGCCAACCTAACTTTTCCTCGCCTTCGTCGACATCCAAACGCGATACAAAATTTTCATAACCGCTCATCATCACCATGATCAACAGCCCGCCCACCATTGAGATGTCCACTAGGGACAGCACGATGAGAATCATTTCTGCTTCTTTAAGAACCCAGATATCAAGCAGCAAATGTGACAATTCCTGAAAAAACTTCACCGTCAGCGCAACAACGGCAAGACTCAACCCCAGATAAATCGGAGCAAGAACCCAACGCGAACGATAAATCAATTTTTCAATAAGACGTTCCATGAACTTCCCCAAAATATAAAAATCACTCGTAGAAAATTTATCTTATGCGTTCAAGTAAACGCCGACCGGGGCGCGATTTTAGCACCCGGTTATGAATTTGTAGCGATAAGAAAAGAAAAAAGCAGAAAGAAGCCGAAAAACCCGCTTCCTGGAGACAAGAGGTGATGCTGTTGAGTTACTTAAGTAGAGCTACTTACGCTTTGGCAGTCGTCTTTTCACAGACAACCGGCCAGGTTGAGGCTGTCTTGAACCAATATTCACGTTTTAATCCAAGGATTCGGTACAAACCTTCCGGTACATCCCGCTTGATGGTCTCCATACACCGGTTAACCCGGGCAAAACTGACCGCACCTTGAATATATTGGTTCATCAGACGCGCTACCCGCTCGGCCTCCACTTCGCCGTCAAGATAGCCCGCTGCATAAAGTGAGCGCACGAGAGCAAGGTTATATTTAACGCCATTTTTGGACATATTCAGTAAACTCTCATTCACCGCCTCTTCGCCACAACCTGTTTGCGCGCCAGCACTGAAGAAAGGACATCCCGGAATATTGTCCGCATCATGCCCAAATTTGGTGATGAAGATAAAGTTAATCAGGTTCTCCAACTGCTCAAGTGGCGTGTTAACCGGCGAGAGCAGCGCATCCAGATCCCGCTTCACCGAATTCCAATAGTATTCACTCGCCTCACAGAAGAGACTCGCCTTGGATTCAAAGTGGTGATAGAAGCCGCCCTTGGTCACCCCCGCCTGCTTGCAAATTTCATTTACACCTACCGAGTTGTAATTGCTCTGCCAAATCAATTCCAGCGCGGTTTCCAGCAAACGGGTGCGGGTATCTTGAGTGGACATGTCAGCTTCTCTCTTTGGGCCAAGGGTGTACAAACTTCACACAGTGTAAATACCGACCGGTACGAATGCAAACTTGTTATGATGGTAACCGGCCAATTAATGGACACCAAACTACCGTTTAACTGGCCGATTGGCAATAACTTGTCAGTATAGACACCCTGAAGCCCCAAAAAGGTTCCCTACTTTGGGCACGCGACCCAAAAAGCTGCCCTGCAAAAAATTCTACATTAGCGATTGACGAACATACCGACCGGTATGTATTATCTGCCCAACATCGCATTGGAGACCAGATTCCGATGCCTGACAGTACCAATCGCATCCAATCTTTTATCTCTGAACAGGAGTTTCACCATGGGCTCAGCTCTCGCGACCTTTGTTCCACAACATGCATACAAATTATTACTGGCTGCCTTTCTGGCTGCCGCAGCCGGGGCTTACTTTATCGGCAGCGCCAACGCCGATGATGAAGCAGTAGCGCCGCCACCGGCCCCCAGCGTTGAAGTCACCACCCTCGAACCGCTGGAAATTCGCGCCTGGGATCATTTTTCCGGTCGCCTGACTGCCGTAGAAAGTGCAGCCATCAAGCCTTTAGTAAGCGGCACGATTCACCAGGTGTTATTTAAGGAAGGCCAACTGGTGAAGAAAGGCGATCCCCTGTTTGTTATTGACCCTCGCCCCCATCAGGCCACGCTAAAGCGTGCCGAGGCCCAGCTGGCCACCGCACGCTCAAGGGCGAAACTGGCGGATGATGAGTTAAAACGCGCACAACAGTTGGTTGCCTCCAAGCTGGTTTCCCAAAGTGTGTTTGATGCGGCCGTCAGCGACAGCCAGGTCGCACAAGCAGCCGTGCTGGAAGCAGAAAGCGCCCTTAGCCAGGCAAAATTGAACCTTGAATACGCTCACATCACAGCCCCAATCAATGGCCGTGTCGGGCGGGCCGAATTAACGGTCGGCAACGTGGTTGAAGCGGGTGCAAACGCCCCGGTGTTGACAGCGATTGTTGCGGATGACCAGTTGTATGCAGAGTTCAACGTGAATGAACAGACCTATATACAGTCTGTCCGCACCAGCAAACACCCGCAGGAAATGCCAGTTGAGTTGACCCTCGCTGTGGATGACAGCGTGACCTACCAAGGCCACATCCACGCCTTTGACAATCGTCTGGATACGTCCAGCGGCACGATTCGCGCGCGCGCTATTTTTGAGAATACCGACGGTGCGTTAACCCCGGGGATGTATGCCAATGTGCGCCTGGGCTCTGCGCAGACCAATGAAGCCTTGTTGATTCCTGAGCGCGCTATCGGTACCAATCAAAGCAAAAAATTCGTCTACGTCATCGATCAAAACAACACCGTGAATTATCGCGAGGTGGTGTTGGGTGATCACTATCAATCTCACCGCGTTGTACTGAAAGGTGTTAATGCGGGCGAGCGCATCGCAGTAAACAGTTTGTCGCACCTGCGACCCAGCGCGGTGGTGACTCCGGTTCATGTATCGACCCTGAATCAGGTCGCGGTTCACTAATCCTTACTTTATTTTTCCTCGCTGCACGCCAGCAACACAACGAGCAGGAATGCTATGAATATTTCCCGATTTTTTGTTGATCGACCCATCTTTGCTGGCGTCATCTCCCTGTTGATTTTTATCGCAGGGTTGCTCGCCATGTTTCAACTGCCTATCTCGGAGTATCCCGAAGTTTCTCCACCTTCGGTGGTAGTCAATGCTTCTTACCCGGGCGCTAACCCGAAGGTAATCGCTGAAACGGTTGCGCGTCCGCTGGAAGAACAACTAAGCGGTGTGGAGAACATGATTTATATGTTTTCCCAGGCAACCACCGATGGACGGATGACCTTGACGGTTACCTTCAAGATTGGCACTGACCCTGACCTTGCACAGCAGATGGTACAAAACCGCGTATCACAGGCTTTGCCACGTTTGCCGGATGTTACGCGTCAAACCGGGGTGACCGTTGTTAAAAGCTCACCGGATTTAACCATGGTGGTGCATTTAATTTCGCCGGACAAAAGCTACGACGAGTTATATCTGCGTAACTACGCCGTCATGAATATCAAGGATGAATTAGCCAAGGTCACCGGTGTGGGTATGGTGCGCTTATTTGGTTCAGGCGACTATGCGATGCGCATTTGGCTGAATCCGGAAAAAATTGCCGAACGCAACCTCACTGCCAACGATGTCACCAATGCGATTCGCGAACAAAACGTGCAGGTAGCCGCCGGGATTATCGGCGGTGCACCTATCAGCAGCGCGATTGAAGTGCAATTGCCGGTGAATGCCAAAGGACGCTTGGAAACACCGGAAGAATTTGGCGATATCGTCATCCGCGCCGGCGCCAATGGCGAGATTACCCGTCTGAAAGATGTCGCCCGGGTTGAGCTTGGCCCGGCAGAATTTGCTTTAAATTCCATGCTGGATAATCAACCCGCCGTTGCTATCCCGATCTTTCAGTCACCCGGCGCTAACGCCATTCAGATTTCTGATGCGGTGCGTTCCACCATGGCCGATCTGAAGGAGCGCTTCCCCGCCGGGGTGGATTATGAAGTGGTGTATGACCCAACTATCTTTGTAAAAGATTCGATTAAATCCGTGATCAAAACCTTGCTTGAAGCGCTGGCATTGGTGGTGATTGTGGTCGTGGTCTTTCTGCAAACCTGGCGCGCGTCGATTATTCCATTGCTTGCTGTGCCGGTGTCGATTGTCGGTACCTTTGCGTTGATGTGGGCATTCGGTTTCTCGATCAACACCTTGTCGTTATTCGGTCTGGTATTGGCTATCGGTATCGTGGTGGATGATGCGATTGTGGTGGTGGAAAACGTTGAACGAAATATCGAAGAAGGTTTATCACCGCTTGCTGCAACCTACAAAGCCATGCAAGAAGTCAGCGGGCCGATTATTGCGATTTCGTTGACATTGGTAGCGGTATTTGTACCCATCGCTTTTGTGAGCGGTTTAACCGGTCAATTCTACAAACAGTTTGCCTTGACCATCGCAATCTCTACGGTCATTTCCGCCATTAACTCGCTGACACTCAGCCCGGCGTTGGCTGCTCTGTTGTTAAAAAGTCACGATGCACCGAAAGATCGATTGACACGCATTATGGACAAAGTCTTTGGCCGCTTCTTTGGCTGGTTTAACCGTAGCTTCACCCGCAGCTCGGGCAGTTATTCCACCAGCATAGGAAAATTACTGGGCCGCAAAGGTTTGACCGTTGGTGTGTACGTCATTCTATTAGGCATTATCGGTATCGGTTTTAACACTATTCCCAAAGGTTTTGTGCCGCCCCAGGATAAGCAATACCTGATCGGTTTCGCACAACTGCCCGATGGCGCCACCCTGGATCGCACCCAAGCGGTTATTCGCGAAATGGGTGAAATCGGTCTGGCAGAAGATGGGGTGGAAGCGGCCGTACAGTTTCCCGGTTTGAGCATTAACGGCTTTACCAACAGCTCCAGCGCCGGCATTGTGTTTTTAACCCTCGATGCGTTTGATCAACGTACCGGCGACGAGCTTTCTGCCAGCGCCATTGCGCAGAAATTGCAAATGAAATACGCCGGTATTGAAGAAGCGTTTATCGCCATCTTCCCTCCACCACCTGTACGTGGTTTGGGAACCACTGGCGGCTTTAAATTGCAAATCGAAGACCGTGCCGGTTTAGGCTACGAAAAATTGGCGGAGGTGGTTGCCCAGGTGCAACAAAAAGCCTGGCAAACACCGGAGCTGACTGGTGTGTATTCCAACTACAAAATCAATGTGCCACAACTCTTTGCCGATGTAGATCGCACCAAAGCCAAACAGCTAGGCCTGAACGTCAAGGATGTGTTCGACACCATGCAGGTTTACCTGGGTTCTCTGTACGTGAATGACTTCAATCAATTCGGTCGCACCTATCAAGTCATTGCGCAAGCTGATGCGGAATTTCGTAACACCGCCAGCGATGCATTGAACCTGAAAGTACGTAATGTTAATGGCGATATGGTGCCGCTGGGCTCGGTGTTAAGCATGGAAGAAAGTTACGGCCCCGAAAGCGCGACGCACTATAACGGTTACCTCGCCGCCGACTTGAATGGCAACGCTGCGCCAGGTTATTCCAGCGGTCAGGCACAGGATGCGATCAGCAAGATCCTCGCCGAGACACTGCCGCCGGGTATGGTGTTTGAATGGACTGATCTGACGTATCAACAGGTCTTGTCCGGTAACACTGCCTTCATTATTTTCCCGCTGTGTTTGCTGTTGGTGTTCCTGGTGCTGGCAGCGCAGTATGAAAGCCTGGCCTTGCCACTGGTGGTGATTTCAATTGTACCGCTATCTATTCTCGCCGCGCTGTTCGGTGTATGGGTAACCAATGGTGACAACAATATCTTCACGCAAATCAGTTTGTTTGTGTTGGCAGGGCTCGCCAGTAAAAACGCCATCCTGATTGTGGAATTTGCACGGGAGTTGGAACAGCGCGGCATGGAAACCTATCAGGCGGCTATTACTGCCAGCCGGATGCGTCTGCGCCCCATCCTGATGACATCCTTCGCCTTCATTATGGGTGTATTGCCCATGGTGTTCTCCTCCGGAGCCGGTGCGGAAATGCGTAACGTGATGGGTATTGCGGTTTTCTCCGGCATGTTGGGTGTGACCTTCTTCGGTCTGTTCTTTACCCCCATCTTTTATGTGTTACTGCGCCGCCTGGAAGGCAACCGCAGCTATCTGATTGAAGACAAGGATCTTGACCCTGCGCAGCTGCCCGCTGCACCCAAGAAGGAGATTCACGCATGATTTTGTCCAGAAAAATAGTAAGCGCAGGGCTGCTTGCCCTGCCGCTGTTGATCAGCGCTTGCAGTAGCTACAAAAGTGTTGAAGACGCATCAGCCGCTGCACGTTTGCCGGAAACGGCTGAAACATTCTCGCTTGAAGGTCGTTTTAATCATGAACAACCCGTGGCAGATTGGTGGGCTCAATTACATGATGTCGAATTGAATCAATTAATTGGCAACTCCCTCGCGCACAATCACAACATCCGTATTGCACAGGCGTCATTGGAAGAGTCGCGCGCACTGTTGCGCAACAGCCGCTTCGATTGGTTTCCCACCGTAGAAGCAGAAGTTAACAGCACACGACAAAAACTGAGTAGTGAGCTGGTGCCCGCTGGTGGCCAACGGATTAATGAAACCTATCAGGCCGGTTTCGATGCGAGCTGGGAGTTGGATTTATTTGGCCGTATCAACAACCAGGTGAAGTTGAGTCGCGCACAACTGCGTGCGCGGCAAGCCGACCTGCATGCCGCACAAGTCAGTGTTGCAGCAGAAGTTGCCAATGCTTACATCACCTTGCGCGGCAATCAATATCTGTTGGCGGTGGCTGAAGACAATACGCGCAATCAAGGTGAAACGTTTCAACTCACGCAACGTTTTGCCGAGGTAGGTCGTGCCGATCAATTGGATGTTTCCCGTGCGCAGGCGCAACTCGAATTAACCCGCTCAAGCATTCCCGGTTTGCAAGCACAGATCAATATCGCCTTGAACCGTCTCGGCGTGCTGACCAACCAGCCCTCGGCAGAATTGAAGGAACAACTCGCGCAACCGCAATCCCTGCCCTCATTACCGGCAGCATTGGCGGTGGGTAATCCGGTGGAGCTGTTAAAACGCCGCCCGGATATTCAGCGTGCCGAACAGGCGTTGAGTGGTGCCGTGGCGGAATATAACGTGCGCGTTGCCGATTTATACCCACGCATTACCTTGAACGGCAACATTGGTTACCTCTCCAGTGATTGGTCACGCCTTGGAGAAGAGCCGACGGAGACATTCAGCTTTGCACCTTCAATTCGCTGGGCTGCATTTAATCTGGGCCGCGTGCAGGCACAGATCGATGCGGCAGACGCACGCACCCAGGCACGGCTGGCTGAATTCGAACAAAGTGTCTTGCGGGCATTGGAAGAAACAGACAATGCCTTGCAAAATTTCAGCCGCGAGGAAGATCGGCGTTTGCGTTTGCAGGAAGCCGCCCAAGCCAGTACGCGCGCCGCCCGTTTTGCCAGGCAACGTTTTGAAATCGGCAGCAGCGATTTCCTCAGTGTGCTGGATGCGCAACGCTCACAATTGGATATCAACGCGCAGCTTGCACAAAGCGAAACCCAATTGTTACTCAACCTGATTGCCGTTTACAAAGCGCTGGGAGGTGGCTGGCAGGTGACTGAGCCTGCGGCACAGGTTTCGTCGGTGTATTAATTAACCTGCCGGAAGTTGCTCCACTGTTTTAATGTTTACGTTACATCCTCTTTACTTCACGTCCTCTTATAGTCGCTACAGTCATAGCAGCCCCAGGCTGTAGCGGCTCTTTTTAAGCCCACCCGCGTAATCAGCGCCCCTTCCAGTTACCAAACAAGTGACAATTGTCATGCGACTTTGATGACGACTATCGTTGCCCCGAACCCAACGCTCGGACACAATAGAATCACACACTTACTTGCAATATAAAGCCACCAACTCCCAGCGCTCAAAAAGGCCAAGGCAATGGACACTTCCAATTCCCCGACACATGACCTCAAGCTGTATCACAACATTGAATTTCAACGACATAAATGGATCTGGTGGATCTTTAGCCTCTATTACTTTATCCCTGTTTTCTATACGCCCTTCGACTGGTTTAAGCATTCAATAATGATGGGCGCTTACGTAGTGTTTATTGTTTTGTGTATCATTATCTCCAGCATTCGAACAAATCGAGTTTGGATTCCTATAGCGTTATTATTATTGCTGGCCGTGATAATTACGCCTGTAACGCCTGGCTCAAGTACGCTATTAACCTACGCCAGCTTTTTTGTTGGGTTATATTTTCCGATACGTCAATTCATCCTCTGGTCCATCGCAATAGGACTCATTATTTTGGGCTTACAACTTTACCATCAGTATCCCATTCCCTATTTCGCATTTCCGGCGCTATCCGGCTCCATTGCTGTGGGCTTTGTTGGCGCTATTGAACAATTTCGCCAACGCACTAGAATCAAAGAACACCAAAGTCACCTGGAAATCCGCCAGTTAGCCATGATTGCTGAACGTGAACGTATTGCCCGGGATTTGCACGATCTGTTGGGTCATACACTTTCCAGTATTGCGCTCAAAGCTGAGCTTGCCGGAAAATTACTCAAACAAGAAAAATATGCTGAGGGTGAACAACACCTGGAAGAGCTCAATAAAATTGCCCGTGATACCTTAAGCCTGGTTCGCCAAACCGTATCAGGATACAAACATCGCGGCTTGGCTGGCGAAGTCATGGCGCTGTGTGAGCAATTACGGGAAAATAATTTTATTGTTGAGCTAGGAGGCGAGCTGCCACAGTTAAATGCGCGTGCTGAAGTTGCTTTAATCCTCGCGTTGAAAGAGTTGGCAACCAATGTGCTGCGCCACAGCCAAGGTCGTCAATGTACGTTGAATTTCGCTCGCACTCAGGAGCATGTGACGGTAACACTGTGTGACAATGGAAAAATTGATTCGCTTGCTGAAGGGAATGGATTGAGTGGTATTCGTGAGCGTCTGCATGCTTTGGCCGGCACCTTGACAATTGACTTGCAAGAACGCAGTTGTTTCACTATTACCTTGCCATCAGAAACCCTATCCCACGCAGATAATAAAGCATGAACATCTTACTCGCCGAAGATCAGGCCATGGTGCGCGGCGCTCTCGCCGCCCTCCTGGGCATGGAAGCAGGCTTTCATATCACCCAGGCTGAAAGCGGTGATCAAGCGCTGCAACTATTACGCCAGCAAACATTTGACGTCCTGCTGAGCGATATTGAGATGCCGGGACGATCCGGACTCGAATTGGCACAATGGCTGCAACAGCAGCACACCAAAACCAAAATTATTATTATCACCACCTTCGGTCGCGCCGGTTATATTCGCCGTGCAATTGACATGGGGGTATCCGGTTTTTTATTAAAAGATGCGCCCTCCGCTGAGCTGATTCAGGCCATCTATCGCGTAATGGAAGGCAAACGCGTGATTGATGGTGAACTGGCGATGATGGCACTGGGCGAAGTGGACCCGTTAAATGATAAAGAGCGGCGTGCGCTGCGCTTGGCCGCTGAAGGAAAAAGTACCGCCGACATCGCGGCCACATTATGTTTGTCTGAAGGCACAGTGAGAAATTATTTGTCGGAAGCGATTGCCAAACTCAACGCGGCTAATCGGGTTGATGCCGCGCGCATTGCGCGGCAGAAGGGTTGGTTGTGATTCTGTCTATACGTCGGATTACGCCAGGCTAATCCGACCTACAAGAGCTGCTGGCGTTGTGTTTCATTCATGAGCGCTATCAAGGGTTTGAGGCGTTCAACAACAGCATCCAATTCAACGGTGGAGATGTCTGTTTTGCCTTTATTGATAGCATCCAGCAAGCCATCAACAGAGACCAGAATAGGCGTTTCTTCTTCGTTACCGATCTCCAGCTTCAGGATCTGAACTTCACCAGGCCCCACCGCTTTTGCATTAATCAGAGCCTGCTCCGCCGAGTGCAATAACCCTTTCGCGGTGAAGGTATTTCCCTTGCGCGCCGTGGCAATACCGGCGGACATAGAAATCGCAAAGGGTTCACCCGCCACAGTCATCTTGAATGAACTGATTCGTTCACATAGACGCTTGGCCAACACAATAACGCCTTCAGCTTTGGCCATGGGTAACACAATCAGAAATTTCTCGACACTGTACCGGCCAACACTGTCTTCTTTACGGATGGCATTTTGCAGAATTGTGGACGCTTGTTTGATGATCCGATTAGCCGCCTGCTCGCCAATTTTTTTATAGATGGCTTTAAAATTATCCAATTCAAATAAAATGACCGCCATGTTCTCAGCGTGGCGATTAACAAAAGACACATCTTTGTCCAACTGCTTGTTCAAACCGTTGCGGTTCAGCGTGCCGGTCAATAGATCAACATCTGCACTCTTCTGCAAACTTTCCTTGTCGCGCCGGTAGCTGGCATGGGCTTCCGCCCGAGCCAGAATCTCGGTGGACTTGAAGGGTTTGGTAATAAAGTCGGTGGCGCCCAGCTCAAAGACTTTTCGGCGAACGCCCTCCTCTTCCGCGGCACCGGTAATCACAATTACCGGCTGGTTGCGAATACCCTCATCCTCTGCTTGCCGGATGCGCTGAATCAAGCCATAACCATCCAGCCTGGGCATGCCTAGATCAGTAAAGACGACCTGGATGGAGGTGTCCTGACAAATCTTTTCCCACGCCTCCTCCCCGTCTTCAGCGAGTACAACATCAAATTGGGTGGCGAGGATCTTGCTGGCGGTTACCCGGACTATCTTGGAATCATCGGCAATCAGAATCCTTGCCTTTTTACCATCCACCGGGATACCCACATCGGTGTTTTGGGTCATGGAATCAACCTGTTATATCGTGAATCGTGCCATTAACTATAGCTGATAAGCGCGAATGTGGCATATTCCAAAGCCATTGTTCCACATCAAAAACCCCACAGGCAGGCAAGCCCGCAGGTGCTCAATGGAATATTTGCACCTGCCCCATTTTACAAAGCCCTATCTGTCCGTAAAATAACGCGCATGACTGAACCTCTTCCCCCGCATTATTACCTGCACAACTTTCGCTTCATGATAGATTGGGTAACTGATCAACATAGCGATTTACTCAATGCTGAAGAATCAGCATTCATCCAAACGTTTAATCAATTAAACCAGGACAGTCAGTGTTTACTGGTACGTATGCTTGGACGAAAAGGCTGCTGGTTTCGCTCAGCCAAATTGCATTATGCAGAAATCGGCGATCACGAGTTGGCAGCCGAGCAGTTAATTCAATCCGGGCTGGTAAGTCCGAACGCGCCGTTATCCATTACCGAACTGGTCAATATTGTAACCAAACCGGAGTTGCTGCTTTTATTTCCGAATTTGTTGCAAGCGTACAAAAGCCAGCGCAAGGAAATACTGGTTGAAGTATTGGCGGCGCATTATTCCGAACCCGCCAATTGGTCCCAGTGGACCCGCAATCAACTAGACAATCTTTACCGCCTCGATGTGCAACACATCAGCGATACCTTGCGCTTATTATTTTTTGGTAACGCTTATCAGGATCTGACCGAATTTGTATTGCAGGATTTGGGGCTCTTCCGCTACGAGCAGTACGCAATAGATAAACAACATCGCGTTTTCCAGGACCGAACGGAAGTCTTACAGTACCAGCAATTGGTATTGCTGCGCGAGCTGTTCGATGCGGCTGATGACCTCAATGCGCTGCAACAACTCTTGCCCTTGCTGCCGGAAAAATTTGCCAACCCGGCTATGGAGCGTCGGCGCGCCAGGCTCTTCAACCAGGTGGCCTATGAATTTGAGCGTTACGGTGAATTGACGACAGCGATACAATTGTATCGTGATGTGACCTTGCCACCCGCCCGTGAACGTCAAGTTCGTTTGCTCGAAAAACTCGGCAAGTTTGATGCGGCCTGGCAATTACTCAATGAGATACTTACCCATCCCGCCAATGAACATGAGTTGCAATTGGCTCATCGTATGGCACCGCGATTGGCCAGGAAAATACGCGCTGACTTTGTTAAACCCATTAAGCAATCGATTAAAGAACAGCGTTTAACCCTGCCAAGAATAACCGATGAACAAGGTAATCCGCTCATTGTGGAAGCAGTAGCACAAGCCTATTTTGATAAACCGGAAGCGCCCTGTTTTTATGCAGAAAATTTATTGCTGAATGGGCTTTTCGGTTTATGGCTGTGGCCGGAGATGTTTCGTAGCGTGGCAGGCGCGTTCGCCCACCCCTTCCAAGGCGCACCGCTGGACATGTACCAGGAAGATTTCCTGATGAATCGGCCCGGTATTAATGATCTCTGGCAATTATTTGATCGGGACCAGCATGTTCATCATATCAAAGCTGTGTGGGAGCAGAAGTTTGGGATTACCAATCATTTTGTACATTGGCAATTTCTGGATGAAACCTTGGTGGAGTTGGCATTACACTGTATTCCCGCCTCTCCTCTAAAGGCGATGTTTCAACGTTTGTTATTTGACATACAGGCAAACCGCAGCGGCCTACCCGATTTAATTCAATTTTTTCCCGATCAGAAAAACTATCGCCTGATTGAAGTCAAGGGTCCCGGCGACCGGCTTCAGGATAATCAATTGCGCTGGCTGAATTTTTTTGCCGAACAAAAAATACCGGCAGAGGTTTGCTATGTCAGCTGGCAATGATGTTTACCTGTCTCCGCGACTCAAGCCGGTAGCCGTGCGCGCATTAGCTGAATTTGCAGCGAAATGCGGTAGTCTTGATCGCCGCTTTACACCCGGCCCCAGTGCACAGGAAGGTGTCGCAGGTCATCAGGAAGTTGCTTTGCGCCGCCCCGCTCACTACCAAAAGGAAATCAGCCTGACGACTCAATATGAAGGACTATTGATTCGCGGTCGTGCCGATGGCTACGATAGCGAAACGCATTGCCTGGAAGAAATAAAAACGTTCTACGGTGAATTTGAGAAACTGCCGGACAATCACCGTCAATTACATTGGGCCCAAGCCAAGCTCTACGGCTGGATGTTCTGCACTCAGCATCAATGCCCTGAAATCAATCTGGCGTTAGTCTATTTTAATCTGGGCGATCAACAGGAATATCGCGTTGAGGCGCATTACACCCATCAGGAATTGGTTGATTACAGCACAACTCTCGCGGAGATTTATTGGCAATGGCAACAACAGATCAACGTCCGCCAACAACAACTGAGCCTATGGATTGACCAGCTACCTTTTCCACATGGTAGTTTTCGCAGTGCACAGCGGCAGATGGCTGAGTCCGTTTATAAAGCAGCCGCCACTGGGCGGGTACTACTAGCGGAGGCACCCACCGGAACCGGGAAGACCCTGGCCAGTCTTTTCCCAGCCATCAAAGCGTTTAATAAAACTCCCGTCGATAAAATTTTTTATCTGACCGCAAAGACCACGGGCAAGCAATTGGCGCTGGAAAATCTGCAATTAATTGCCACTGACAGTGAGGCTACACCTTTGCGCGTACTGGAGCTGACCGCGCAGGAAAAAATATGCCTGGAGCCTGAAAAACGGTGTACAGGAGACAGCTGCCCTTTTGCGCGAAATTTTTACGATAAATTATTCCTCGCCCGCCAAGCCGCTTATGCAACACCCCTGCTAACCAAACAATCCTTGACGCAACTGGCGCACACGCATGAAATTTGCCCCTACTATCTTGGTATGGAGATGAGCCGTTGGGTCGATATTGTGGTAGCCGATTTTAATTATTATTTTGATACCAGCGCCCTGCTCCAGGGTTTAACAAAAGAGTTTGACTGGCATCCTTATTTATTAGTTGATGAATGTCATAATCTGGTTGATCGCGCGCGCCAGATGTACAGCGCGACACTCAGCCGAAGCGATTTATTAGCAGCCAAGCGGCTTGCACCCAAGACGCTGCAAAAATCCCTGGAACGCATCAATCGTCTCTGGCGCGAGACAATCAAGCCCCTGGCGTTCGTTGATGATCAATTAACCTTGCTTGACCGCTCACCGGAAAAACTCGATCTGGCATTAACCGGTTTTACCAACGACTATATCGAGTTCTTGCAGCAGCACCCGGACCATCCTGTACAACATACATCGGTACAGGAATTCTTTTTCAATGCCGTCAATTATCTGGAAAAACTCGAACTGATTGATGATGATTACTGCATCGATATGCAGCAACCAAAACCCAAGCAAGAAGTTCTGACACTGCGCAACCTGATTCCGGCGCGCTTGTTGGCCAGCAGATTGGCCTATGCTCACAGTGCCTGCTTTTTCTCAGCTACCTTACGCCCCGCTTATTTTTATCAACAACTTCTGGGTCTGCCGGACGACACCGTTTTCCTGCAAGTGCCTTCGCCATTTGAGGCGCATCAGTTACAGGTGCGAATCGCTCAACATATCTCCACCCGCTATCGGGATCGTTCGGCGGCTATTGGACCTATCTGTGAGACTATTGCGCAACAATTGCATGAAACGAAAGGCAATTATCTCGCGTTTTTCTCCAGCTATGAATTTCTGCAACAGGTTGAGCAAGAGCTGCAACAACAGTTATCTCACGTGGATGTAACGCTTATCACCCAATCACGTCGCATGAGCGAGCAAGATCGCGAGGCGTTTATTGATCGTTTTAGTCGAGAGCAGAATTTACTGGGATTGGCTGTGCTGGGAGGCGCATTCAGCGAAGGCGTGGATTTGCCCGGCGATGCATTAAAAGGCGTTTTTATCGCCACGCTCGGTTTACCGCAAATTAACCCGGTCACCGAACATTTACGCGAGCGAATGCAGCAGGTTTTCCAACAGGGTTACAATTTTGCTTATCTCTATCCCGGCATCCAGAAAGTTGTTCAGGCCGCCGGCCGCGTTATTCGCACGCAAGATGACACGGGTTATTTATGGTTGCTGGATGACCGCTTTGCACAGCAGGATGTTCGGCAACTCTTGCCTGCGTGGTGGGATATTTCGTGCATTAATGTTCGCTAGAACGGCGGCGCACTGAGCCCTTTAACTATTTCCCCCGAGCGCGGGTGCGCAAAAGCCAACTCCGTCGCATGTAACAGTAAGCGCGCCGCTTTTTGTTGCACAGCAGCTTCCGCATAAAATTCACAACCTAATATCGAATGACCAATTGCCTGCATATGTAACCGCAATTGATGCGAACGACCGGTAACAGGATGCAACCAGACACGCGTCGTATCAGTCGCTGAATCGCGCGCTAACACCTGATAGTCCGTTACCGAAGGTTTGCCTTGCTGGTGACAGATTTTATACCGCGGACGGTTTTCCTGATCAGCTGCAATAGGTAAATCAATTTTACCGGCATCCTGCGCGATCAAACCGGTCACTACAGCGGTGTAATGTTTAACAACATGGCGGGCCTGGAACTGTTTACTGATATGGGACAACGCCGCTTTGTTAAGCGGGATAACCATGATGCCGGAAGTATCAAAATCCAGGCGGTGGACGATGCTGGCGGAGGGGTAATCCTGTTGTAGGCGCGCAAGTACGGAGTCACGATTCAAGGGATGACGCCCCGGCACGCTCAGCAAACGGTGCGGTTTGTTGATGAGCAGAAAATCCTGATCTTCATGTAACAGAATAATCTGTTCATGACAGGGGGGAAGAATTGCCAAGGCATCCAGATCATCAGACATCATACAACTCGCACCAAAGTAGGTCGGGCATGATAATATCTGACCGACCATTTTTACAGCACTCCGAACTAACCCCACGACGCGAAGCAATGAGCCAGCCAATGACAGATGAACAGAAGCCAGTAAAGAAACCGACCTTTTGGCAGGTGGTATCCAGCACCTTGGCCGCCGCTATCGGCGTGCAGAGCAATAAGAATCGTGAGCGGGATTTTACCGGCGGAAATATTTATACCTACATTGCCGCAGGTGTTATTTTTACGGTTGTGTTTGTGGTGATCATGATTGTCATTGTGAAAACTGTCCTTGCCAACGTGTAGCCAATTGCCATGTGGCCAATCACATATGCCGCCAGACCTGGGCTGTTTCCACCCCACCGGCACGCAGTAACTTCTGTACATTCATCTTAAACGCACGCATCTCAGTCGGATGCAGTTCCCGTAAAAACGCTTCCTGGTGGCGGACCGCCGCATCATTAAGCTCTGCAATCAGGTTTTGCCCCGTTTCCGTAATGTGAATCTTGATGGAACGTCGATCCAGCCCATCATGAACCCGCGCTATCAAGGATTTAGCTTCCAAACGATCCAAGAGACGGGTTACCGCTGAACGATCCACACCGATATTGTCAGCAATTTGCGCCGGGGTCTTGGCCAGTTGGTGGTGCAACACATTGAGGATCATCCATTGCGGCCAGGTGACATCCTGTTCCTGTAATTGCTGGTTGAATTGCTCTTTCATGACGCTCGATAAACGCGTAATCCAGAACACAAAACTGTTGTGCAGGTGGAAATCAGCTTGCGACGATTTAGTGGTGTTCATAATTGCTTCGCCTGGCTCACATTGTCAGCCCCAAAAAAACAAACCCCGAGGACATGCTCGGGGTTTGTTGGGATCTGAATGATGACAAAATCGTTACGGCTTATTGCCCGCTTACCCAGAAAATGCAAGCGGCAACAAAGATAGCGATTAACGCAACAGCAGCAATGGCATCAGCAACGCTATCACCACGTTCTTCCAGCTCAATAGGTTCGTTCATTATTTTTATTCTCCTGATGTGTCAGTGTGAATTTTTATGGTTTACGCACAATGAGTGCGCACTGAGTGACCGGAACAGCGTTTATCCGACCTTAAGCGCGATTCTTAACATAAATCTTTCAGGATTGGCAACCCAAATGCGTTTGTTATAACGAAATCGCATGTATTTAGCGTTAAATATTCGTTCAAAGCCCAATGAAAGCTTGTTATGTTGCCTCCCCGCGCGAGTCCAAGTTGAACAGGGCCAGCGCCTTCATACCTCGCTGTAAAAAGTGTTTTAGTGTATGCTGCGCGCCTGTTTTTAGCCGCGTTCCGAGGTTGCAGACTCTTGCGCGGACCACCTATTCTCTGTTGCACGGTGTATTAGCCCCTATGTACATTTACGACGAGTACGACCACACCATTCTGCGCCAGCGTGTCGCCCAATTCCGCGACCAGACTGAGCGCTTCCTGGCTGGCGAGATAAAACCGGAAGAGTTTTTACCGCTGCGCCTGCAAAATGGCCTTTATGTCCAGCGCTTGGCGCCGATGCTGCGGATCAACGTCCCCTATGGGATGCTGAACAGTGCCCAATTGCGCCGTCTGGCCCATATTGCCCGTCACTATGACAAAGGTTACTGCCATGTCAGTACCCGTCAGAATATTCAATTTAACTGGCCTGACCTGACTGAAGTCCCGGATATTCTGCAGGAACTAGCAGAAGTCCAGATGCACGGCACCCAATCCAGCGGCAACTGCATCCGCAATACCACCTCAGACCAGTTTGCCGGTGTTGCCGAAGATGAAGTTATAGATCCGCGTCCTTATTGCGAGATCATTCGTCAGTGGTCCACCTTTCACCCGGAGTTCGCTTTCCTGCCGCGCAAATTCAAGATCGCCGTAACCGGCTCGCAACAGGATCGCGCTGCGGTACAAGTTCATGACATCGGTTTGCAGATCGTGCTTAACGATGCGGGCGAAGTAGGCTTTAAAGTTTATGTTGGCGGCGGCCTGGGCCGCACACCGGTCATCGGCAGTGTGATCCGCGAGTATCTGCCGCAGGAACACCTGTTGACCTATCTCGAAGCCATCCTGCGGGTGTATAACCTGTTCGGCCGGCGCGATAACAAATACAAAGCCCGTATCAAGATTCTGGTTCGCGCACTGACCCCCGAAGTGTTCACTGAGAAAGTGGAAGCCGAATGGGCATATTTGAAAGGCACCAGTAACACCTTGACCCAGGCAGAAATTGACCGGGCCAAAAGCTTCTTTACTGAGCCACCTTACGAAACCATCGATGACGCAGCAGCACAGGCCGAAGTTGCCGCTTTAGCTGCCGAGCACCTGGCATTCAGCAAATGGTTACAACGCAACGTACGCGGCCATCGGGTACCGGGTTACGCAGCAGTAACCTTGTCCCTGAAACCTACCGGCGTTGCCCCCGGCGATGTCACCGACAGCCAGCTGGAGATTATTGCCAATCTCGCCGATGAATTCAGCTTCAGCGAAGCGCGCACCACCCACGAGCAAAACATTGTGCTGGCGGATGTGAAGAAAACCGACTTGTTCACGCTGTGGCACAAAGCCAAAGTTGCCGGTTTTGCAACGCCGAATATCGGCACCATTACCGATATTATTTGCTGCCCCGGCGGTGATTTCTGTTCTCTGGCGAATGCCAAATCCATTCCGATTGCCGAATCCATTCAACGTCAATTTGACGATATGGATTACGTCTACGATCTGGGCGATATTGACCTGAACATCTCCGGCTGTATGAATGCTTGCGGCCACCACCATGTGGGTCATATCGGCATCCTCGGTGTCGATAAAAAAGGCGAAGAGTTTTACCAGGTCCAGCTGGGCGGTAGCGCCAGTAACGACGCATCCCTCGGCGATGTACTCGGCCCGTCTTTCAGCGCCGGGGATATGCCGTCTGTTATTCAGAAGTTGGTCGACGTATTCGTCGAAAATCGGACGGAAGAAGAATTGTTTATCGATACCTACCGCCGCATCGGTGCAACTCCCTTTAAGGAGCGTGTTTATGCCAAAGCTAGTTAAAGACGGCGTGATTGTCGAAGATACCTGGACACTCCTGTCCAAGCCGGAAGGTGATGCTGCTAACTTTGCCGTACCCGCAGGTCAAGTGATCGTGCCTCTGTCAGTATGGCTTGCGCAAAAATCAGAACTTAAAAGTCGCACAGATATCGGCGTGTGGCTTGATAGTGATGAGACAGCAGATTTACTCGGCGAAGACGCACAACCATTGCCGTTGGTTGCGGTGAATTTCCCGACATTTATGGATGGTCGCGCATTCTCTACCGCGCGCTTGCTGCGTGAGCGTTTTGGGTTTACCGGCGAATTGCGTGCGGTGGGTAATTTTATTCGCGACCAGCTTTGCTATTTGCGCCGTTGTGGTGTTAATGCGTTTGCGTTTAGCAATCCAGAATCCGATCTGCAGGCCGCTTTGAAATCGCTCGATGATTTCACTGAATATTATCAAGCGTCCGTAGACCAACCTTTGCCTTTATTCCGTCGTAGGGCTTGATTTAAAGAGAAAGGTGAAGCTCGCACAATGCAAGTTTGGCGTTAGGTCTTTTGTTTCGAAACCTTCAAGTCATGGATGACTTGAAGGAGCTACAGGGATGTATTCATGCGTTTTCGAAACAAAAGGCCTAATGACAAACGTACTACGAAGTTCCTCTACAACAAACTGAAAATCTGCCAACTCAATTCTCAGCAAAACTTTTATTTATCCACATCAAAAAACGTCTTAATACTCTCCGCTTCCCACATCGTGTCCTGATAACCCAACTCCATCAGTTCAGTAATAAACTCTTTCACGAACAATAAATAACTTGCAGCCGTTGCGCCGCCGCCCTTTGCTGTGGCGCCGATGGTACGCAGGAAAAAACGCAGGCTGTTAGGCAAGTAGCGAACGCTACGGCCAGCGATAGCATCTACGGGGCGCGAGGGAGAGATAACTTTGTTTTTTACAATCCGCAATTCCATTCCACTCGCCTGGCGTTCGCTTTCGGGAATCAGGCTCAGCAGTTGATTCAGACGTTCGAGGTGTTCGAGATCGCCTTCCATCGCATCAATGAACGCGCTGTTAAACAAATGGCCAACAATTTGGGCCATCGATGGTGAGTGCCGCACTGGCTTGCGCTTACCCCAATGCACCGATTTACGGTTACCGCTCACCCCGATAACAAACAAGGATTCAGCTCCGAGATGCAGTGCGGGGCTGATCGGAGCCAGTTGACGCAAGGCGCCGTCTCCAAAGTATTCGCGATTGATGCGCACGGCAGGAAAGATTGTTGGAATAGCCGATGACGCCAGCAAATGTTCCAGACGCAAACGGGTGGGGACACCGGCGCGGCGGTAGCGGTTCCAGCCAACCAGATCAGGATGGCCCTGAAAAAAGCTGACAGTCTGCCCGGAGGAATATCCCATGGCTGAAATACTGACAGCCAATAACTTACCTTTCTCGATCTCGTGATCAATATTTTCCAGGCGAATCTTGCTGCCAAGCAAATGCCAGAGCGGTGAGTTATCCAGCAACGATAGAGGACGTTGGCGACCGACACCTTCGTTAAACAGTGACAGTGCGATCAACCCGATACCTTTAAATATATCGCTCCAACCGTGCAAATAAATCTGATCCAGGCTGAGATCGCGCCACATGCCCGCCAAACCAGCGACGGACTCTTTGAAAGTACCCGGATGGCTTGCCAGCGCTACCGCATTGATAGCACCGGCAGAGGTTCCGCAAATAATCGGGAAGGGATATGGCGCGTCGTCAGGAAGAATATCTGCCAAAGCCTGTAATACACCCACTTGATAAGCAGCGCGGGCGCCACCACCGGAAAGAATCAATGCTCGTTTCATCACCGCAACCAATCACGCATCCGGATTTATTCCGGCTTAACTACAAGAGATTTGTCATGCAGTTTGACGAGGAGCGTCATTCCATCTGCGCCAACAATATCGACGATGGTACCTTGTGGCAGGTCATCCGTACAGGCAACCGTCCAGAGGGCATCCTCGATCTGCACCTTACCCGTACCATTTTGGATCGGCGTAAGCAACGAAACACTGCGGCCGACCAAACGAGCCGCACGCGAGTTTAACAATGGCTGATCCGTCTTATTGTTGAACTTGCGAAATTTTTTCCAGTACACCAGCGTGATAACAATAGAAAGTGTCGCGAACAAAATAAATTGCCAAAACCAGGCGAGCCCGGGAAATATTGCCAACACAACAGCAATAATTAATGCGGACACACCGATTCCCAACAAAAAACCACCCGCGCCGAGGATCTCAAGAATTAAAATCAGCATGCCCAGGGAGAGCCAATGCCAGGGTTCAAGTGATGCGAGAAATTCCATAACCGTGCCTGTCGATATTATTGTTGTTTGGCCGAGTTGATTAACTCACTGATTCCACCAATGGAACCGATAATACTTGAAGCTTCCAACGGCATCAGGATGACCTTACCGTTTTGTGACGAGGCCAATTGGCCCAGCGCATCCACATATTTCTGCGCGACAAAATAATTAATTGCCTGTGAGTTGCCTTTGGCAATCGCCTCGCTCACCATCTCGGTTGCTTTGGCTTCTGCTTCCGCCTCCCGTTCGCGCGCTTCAGCTTCCAGGAATGCAGATTCACGCAAGCCTTCCGCTTTAAGAATCTGGGCACGCTTCTCACCCTCAGCGACTTTAATGGCAGCCTCCCGCTCACCTTCGGCACGCAAAATCTGCGCACGTTTTTCCCGTTCGGCTTTCATCTGGTTCGCCATGGCATCTACCAAATCGCGCGGTGGTGTGATGTCCTTGATTTCAATGCGCGTCACTTTAATACCCCAGGGGCTGGTCGCTTCATCAACCTTCATCAATAAACTGGTGTTGATGGTATCGCGATTGGAAAGCATCGCATCCAGCTCCATGGAGCCGAGCACTGCGCGGATATTGGTCATCACCAGATTTTGCATCGCATGACCCAGGTTATTAACTTCGTAGGACGCTTTGGCAGCATCCAATATCTGATAAAAACAAACGGCATCGGTAGTGACCATAGCGTTGTCAGCACTGATCACTTCCTGAGGTTCTATATCGAGCACCTGCTCCATCACAGTTACCTTGCGTCCAACAGCATCGACAAACGGCACGATGATATGTAAACCCGGATCAAGCAAGCGTGTGAATTTTCCAAAACGTTCGACGGTCCAGTTTTGCCCCTGGGGTACACTTTTTACGCCTTTGACGACGATGACAATGGCAAGCGCCACCAGAATCAAAATGGTTTCGTTAAATATGCCGAACATAGCGGTTTACCTTTGTAAAAGAAGATCGTTGTTATTGTTTTTCCGCATTGGGTTCCTGGTCTTTCAACTCTCGACGCAAAACTTTACCAACATTGGTTTTCGGTAACTCGCTGCGGAACTCAACCAGATGTGGCACTTTGTATGGTGTTAATTTAGTCTTGGCATAATCACGTACATCAGCAATCGTTAACGATGAATTATGGGTGACTACAAACGCTTTAACCGTTTCGCTGCCATCGTTATCCGGCACACCGATAACCGCTGCTTCAACAATATCCGGGTGACCAGCCAACACATCTTCCACTTCATTGGGGAAAACCTTGAAGCCCGATACGTTGATCATATCTTTCTTACGATCAACAATCTTGATATAGCCATCGTTCTGAATAATGGCGATATCACCGCTCTTGAACCAACCGTCTGCATCCAACACCTCTGCGGTAGCTTCAGGCCGCTGCCAGTAACCTTTCATGACCTGCGGACCGCGAATACATAATTCGCCTGGCTCACCGGTAGGCAAGGTATTACCGTCTTCATCAATCACTTTGCAATCAGTATCCGGCATCGGTAAACCGACGGTGCCCTGCTGAATACCACCAGGTGGATTGATAGCAACAACCGGTGATGTTTCTGTCAGGCCATAGCCCTCACTGATCGTACTGCCCGTCACTTCGGTCCAGTGTTTGGATGTTTCGGCGGTCAACGCCATACCACCGGATGAGGTCAAACGCAAATGACTAAAATCCAGTTTCACAAAATCCGGAGTACGCATCAAGGCATTAAAGAGCGTGTTCAAACCAACGAAACAGGTGAAGGGCAAACCTTGTAAAGTCTTGACAAATGCTTTGATATCGCGCGGATTGGGGATCAATAAATTGTGATTGCCCAAGGACAATGCCGACATGCAATGAATCGTAAACGCGTAAATGTGGTAAAGCGGCAGCGGCGTAATATAGAGTTCCTGATTCTTACGAAACACTTTATGCATGTGCTCGTTAACCTGCACCATATTCGCCACCAGATTGCGGTGGGTTAACATCGCGCCCTTGGCAACACCCGTGGTACCACCGGTGTATTGCAAAACAGCAACATCTTCCGGATCGCGCTTGACCGATTGAAACGGTTTTTGTGCTTTGTTTAATGCATCCCGAAAACCCACTTGCAAAGGAAATGAAAATGGCGGAATCATTTTCTTGATGTGCTTGACCACGAAATTCAGCAGTATCCGTTTGACCGGCGGATGCATATCGGCAAGCTCTGTCACAATCACTTGCTCAACTTTCGTTTCCGGCACAATCGCGGCCGCATTTTTTGCAATATTGGCGAGTACCACCAGTGCTTTTGCACCCGAGTCATTCAGTTGATGCTTCAATTCGTGGGCGGTGTAAAGCGGGTTGGTGTTCACGACAATCAAACCGGCGCGAATCGCACCGAACACTGCCACCGGGTATTGCAAAATATTGGGTAGTTGAATGGCGATACGGTCGCCGGGCTGCAAAGAGGTAAATTGTTGCAGATAGGCAGCAAAGCGCGCTGAATAACGATCAAGCTCGCGGTAAGTCAGTGTGTGCTTCATGCAGGTAAAAGCCGGGCTATCGGCATACTCTCGACAGGATGACTCAAAAATATCGGTGATGATCTGGTTATAGTTTAACGACATGCTTCACTGACTCCTGTGATAATCCTTGAATTGAAAAATGTGAAAAACAAACTGTTAAAAAATGAAATCACTTTCCGGCAGCCCCATCAGGTTATCTGCTCCGGATTTTATGGATTGCACCAAAGTGCGAGTGCGCGGCAATATCCGTTCATAATAAAAACGCGCCGTGTGCAATTTGGCTTGGTAAAAGGCATGCTCATCGGGGTTTTCTACCAATGCCTGCTGTGCACAGGCCGCCGCCCGAGCCCAGAGATAAGCGAGTGTTAAATAGCCTGAATACATTATGTAATCCACCGACGCTGCGCCAACCTCGTCGGGGTTTTGCATCGCGCGCGCGCCAATGTTCTGAGTCAGCTCCAGCCATTCATTCCTGAGCTCAGCCAAAGGTTTGACTAAATGTGCCAGTTCCCGGTTATCGGCATGTGACAGACACACATCATCAATCATGCTGATAAAGCCTTGCAACGCCTGACCCTGGGTCATCAACACCTTCCGCCCCAGAAGATCCAACGCCTGAATACCCGTGGTACCTTCGTATAAGCTGGCAATTCGCGCATCCCGCACGATCTGCTCCAGGCCCCACTCGCGAATATAACCGTGGCCGCCAAAACATTGCAGTGCATGGTTGGTCGATTCAAAACCGGTCTCTGTCATAAATGCCTTGGCAATCGGCGTCAGGATGCTGAGCATTTCCTCGGCATCTTCCCGCGCAGAAGACTCTACCCCGTGTTGGCTGATATCGATTTGCATTGCCGCAAAGTATGCCAGCATCCGCGCCCCTTCAATCAGGGCTTTCTGGGTGAGCAGCATCCGGCGCACATCCGGGTGAACAATAATGGGGTCTGCAATACCCTGCGGATTTTTCGGGCCGGTCAGTGAGCGCATCTGCAAACGTTCACGCGCATAGGCCAGGGATTTTTGCCAGGCGGCCTCGGCCAGCGCCAAGCCCTGCGAGCCGGTGCCGAGCCGCGCGAGATTCATAAAGGTGAACATGCCATTCAAACCCTTGTTGGGTTCCCCCAACAAGGTAGCCGTCGCACCGTCAAAATTCAGCACACAGGTGGCATTACCATGAATACCCATCTTGTGTTCAATAGAGCCACAATGCACATTGTTGTGCTGGCCTAATGTGCCATCGGTATTCACTTGAAACTTGGGCACGATGAACAGCGAAATGCCCTTGGTACCAGCAGGTGCATCGGGCAATCGAGCCAGCACGATATGAATGATATTGTCCGCCATGTCGTGATCGCCGGCGGAAATAAAAATCTTGGTTCCGGTAATGCGATAACTGCCATCGGCCTGGGGTTCCGCACGAGTACGTAATAACCCCAGATCGCTGCCACAATGGGCCTCGGTGAGACACATGGTGCCGGTCCAGTCACCGGAGATCAACCGCGGTAGGAAGGTCTGCCGTTGATAATCCGTGCCATGCACCTCAATGGTGTGCATAGCACCCTGGGATAAACCGGGATACATCGCCCAGGCCGCATTGGCCGATGCCACCATCTCGTTAAGTACCACCCCCAGCGATAACGGCAACCCCTGGCCACCGTATTCCGTATTGCGGGTCATGGAGGGCCAACCCGCCTGGCAATACTGTTGGTAGGCTTCCCTGAAGCCATCCGGCGTTTGTACCTGCCCCTTGCTCCAGAGGCATCCCTGGCTGTCGCCAATGGCATTAAGCGGCGCTAATACCTCCTGGCAAAAGCGGGCATTCTCATTAAAAATGGCCGTGGCCAATTCACGATTGAGGTCAGCACCACCGGGCAATTGCTGACAGTGTGATTCGTAATTGAATAATTCAAACAGAACAAAATCGATATCGCGCAGCGGCGCTTGAAAATTACTCATCCTTAATTGCCTTATTGTGAGTCCCACCAGCGTCAGGCTGGGGGAAATCGGTTGATCTACCGTTCATCATTGATGATCGGCCGCCCTGTAAAACCCGTCGTATGATCACTATTGTTCCGTCAATATTGGCAGAAGGCGCCATTAAGTCAAACGGATACCAGCGGAAAATCCGGCGATCTTCCGCTGGAAGAATCATTATTCCCTGGCAAATACATCTTTCAGAAATTCACGCATTTTCTCCCAGGAATCTGCATCCGCCGCCGCATTGTAGGCCAGGGGCAGATTGTAACGCTTGCCCAATTCGGTTACTTCCGGGTTGGTAAAACCGTGTGTGGCGCCGGGGTAGGAATAGATCCGGAAGGCGACGTTGGCATCGGTCATTTCTTTGCGGAATGCTTCCACCTGTTCAGCCGGCACCATGGGATCGTCCGCGCCGGTCAGGATCAGCAGTTCAGCGTTAACGTCTCCGTCTTTCGCCGGGGTTTTAGTCGCCAATGCACCGTGGAAGCTGACCACCGCATCCAGATCCATGCCCTGGCGGGCCATGTGTAAGGATGTTCCACCACCGAAGCAATAACCAATCGCAGCAATGTGCTCCGGGTTCACCGTGGGCTGGTTGCGCAACAAGTTGTAGGCTGCTTCAAAACGCCCTTCGGCTACTTCGATATTGCTCGTGACCATCTGGACAAATTTTCCCGCTTCGTCAGGATGATCCGTCAATTTACCCGTGCCGAACATATCCAGTGCAAACGCGGTATAGCCTAACTCGGCGAGCATCTCGGCACGCTTACGCACGTAGTCGTTATGCCCCCACCATTCGTGAACAACCAGAATACCCGGCCGTTTGCCCTGCACACTGTCGTCATAGGCGAGAAAGCCAGTAAAGCTTTCGCCATTAACCTTATATTCAATAACCTTGGTCTGCACTTCCGCCTGCGCCAACGCAGCGAAACACACAGCGATTAAACCGGTAAATAGTTTTTTCATGATGCAAACTCCTTGACTGGGAAAAACAATGTTATTCGATTGGCAAGACTTCATCAGTTGCATTGAATACAGCCGTAATAATTTCACTGGTTAATGCCGCCGTAAAACCCCAGATTTCATATCCCTGGTGTTGGTATGCCGGCACATGCCAGGATTTTCCCGCATGGGAAAAAATATCTGTGCGGGTTTGTATGCCCGCGCGAAAAGCCGATAAAGGTACCCGAAAGACTGCATCCAGTTCATCGGGACTGGGTACGAGCTCAATACTCGGGTCGATCACCCCCACAAAGGGCGAGACACGAACCCCGGCACGGGTAGCACGCGGTTTACAGGCTCCCAATAATTTAACGGCGGCTGGCGACAAACCAATTTCTTCGTGGCTTTCGCGCAAGGCGGTATCAAGCAAGGTCTTATCATCCGCTTCCCACATGCCGCCGGGAAACGCCACTTCACCGGGATGGTTCGTCAAATGTTGGGCACGCAGGGTGAAGATGAGTTCGGGATTTTCTGCATCGGTAAATAACACCATCACCGAAGCTTGGGCGGGATAAAAACCCACTTGCTGGGTCAAGGCGTGATTAGGCTGGAGGTAATTCTGCAAATACTGCCACAGGGGTCTCATGAGTTTGTTCCGGCACCAGACACGAGAAATCCAACCATACCACTAAGCCGGAATGTCGGCCAAGCGCCAAATATCATAGGCGGGCTCTTCATAGGGATGGGACGCACGAAGCGCCTTGAGTGCTTCTGCGATACAGTCATCAGCACAGACCATTTCCACACGGTATTCGGCAACAACAGATAACTCACTGGTGTTACCGATAAACGGATTACTGCCGGACAAAGGACGGAACTGCCCTTCCCCCCGTGTTTGCCAGGCACAGCAATCGTAGTTGCCGATACGGCCGGCACCCACCGCAAACACCGCCGATTTGACAGCATCGAGATGGGACTCAGGAACGAAAAACACCAACTTGTACATCGTTTGCGGTTCTCTCGTATGCCTTCCGTTTTTAGTCGTACCGGCCGTGTCTCACGAGATAAATGCCGGCCACTCATGGTGACCGGCGATTGGTCACCTATATCACGCGCACTGAAATTACATGATCAACGGCGCGAATTGCAGCAATCACCTCATCGCTGGGCGCTTGCTCAACATCAATGATGTTATAGGCCATCTCGCCGCGACTTTTGTTGACCATGTCCACGACGTTGACTTTTTTATCCGCCAACAACGACAGCACATGGCCAAGCACGCCGGAAACGTTGTCGTTGGAGAACGTAATCCGCGCACCGGTACCGGGATTGCGATCCATAAACACACTCGGGAAGTTAACCGAATTTTTAATGTTGCCGTTTTCCAGATAATCCATCAGCTGATCGGCGGCCATGATGGCGCAATTCTCTTCGGCTTCCTCAGTGCTCGCGCCGATGTGCGGCATGGCGTAAACATCCTGACGCTGCAACAGACAGGGTTCGGGGAAATCGCAGACATATTTGCGCAATTTGCCTTCATCCAGACTCCCAACCACGGCATGGGCATCAACAATCGCCTCGCGCGCGAAATTCAACAGCACCGCGCCGGTTTTCACGGCTTTGATGGATTCACTGTTGATCATATGTTTAGTGGCTTCGATGGCAGGTACATGCAAGGTGATGTAATCCGAGCGCGCCAACAGCGATTGCAGGTTTTCCATCCGACCCACCTGGCTCGGCAAACGCCAGGCTGCCTCAACCGACAACGCCGGGTCAAAACCGACAACGTTCATACCCAAAGCCAGTGCAGTTTCGGCGATCATGGAACCGATGGCTCCCAAACCCACGACGCCGAGCGTCTTGCCTTGCAATTCACTGCCAGCAAAATTGGCTTTTTCTTTTTCCAACAGTTTCGACATTTCATCAGCATCCGTCATGTGCGTTAACCCCTGCACATATTCCATGCCGGACAAAATGCCGCGCGAAGCCAGTAACATGCCAGCCAGCACCAGCTCTTTTACAGCATTGGCATTGGCTCCTGGTGAGTTGAATACCACCACACCGGATTTGGTGTAGTCAGCCACGGGAACGTTATTGACACCGGCACCGGCACGGGCAACTGCTTTTACGCTTTCCGGCAGCGGCTCACCATGTAACTTGTGACTGCGCAGGATGTACGCATCAGGATGGCCAATATCACTGGCTACTTCATATTTTTCACGAGAGAAACGGTTAAGTCCTTTCACAGAAATCTGGTTGTAGGTTTTGATCTTGTACATGATCCCTTCCTTCTCATTATTCGGGCAGAAGATTACGGAGAGTGGAAAGCGCTGGCTGTACGGTAACAACCAGCGCGACGTATTAGGCAGCTTTCGTCGCTTCCTGATAGGCCCAGTTCAACCAGGGCATCAGCGCGTCGAGGTCCGCCTGCTCAACCGTGGCTCCACACCAGATGCGCAGACCGGCCGGAGCATCGCGGTAAGCACCGATATCGTAGGCAACACCTTCTTTATCCAGCAGTTTCACCATCGTCTTCACTTGTTCCGGCGTTGCATCCAGGGTCAAACAGACGCTGGTATTGGAGCGCGTTTCCGGTGTTTGCGGCAGGAAATTAATCCAGCTTGTTTCCGCCACAAATTTTTCCAGTACCGCGAGGTTGGCATTGGAACGTGCAATGGTTTCCTTGACACCGCCAATCGCTTTTACCCAATCCAGCGCATCAAGATAATCGGCCACCGCCAACATGGAAGGCGTATTGATAGTGTCGCCTTTGAAGATACCTTCGCTTAACTTGCCACCACTGGTCATGCGGAACAGCTTCGGCATGGGCCAGGACGGCTTGTAGGTTTCCAGACGTTCAACAGCGCGGGGGCTGAGAATCAACATCCCGTGCGCACCTTCGCCACCCAACACTTTCTGCCAACTGAAGGTAATCACGTCCAATTTTTCCCACGGCATCTCCATGGCAAAAACCGCTGAGGTTGCGTCGCAAATGGTCAGGCCGGCGCGGTTATCAGGAATCCAGTCACCGTTGGGGACTTTCACACCAGAGGTAGTGCCGTTCCAGGTGAAGATCACATCGTTTTCAAAATTGACTTTGGAGAGGTCGGGCAGCAAGCCGTAATCCGCCTCGTGAGCATTTACCACCAGCTTCAATTCTTTGGTGGCATCACTCAGCCAGCCTTTACCGAAGGACTCCCATTGCAGAATATCCACAGCGCGTGCACCCAGCAGAGACCACATCGCCATTTCTACCGCACCGGTGTCAGAACCAGGCACCACGCCAACACGATAGCCATCGGGCAAACCGAGAATTGCGGCGGTATCTTCGCAAGCGCGCTGTAACGCAGCCTTACCAATCGTGGAGCGGTGAGAGCGGCCAAGCGTGGACACATCCAGTTTGGTCAGGTCATAACCCGGACGTTTGCTGCAAGGGCCAGAAGAAAAATTGGGGTTGCGGGGTTTTACCTGTGGTTGCATGTTAATCCTCTGATTCAAACGATGAAGGTTAGCGCACCCGAGATAAACAACATCTGCCACACAACCTGAAACAAGTTGCACGTGTTACATAACACTCAGTTACATAACGCGGAGGCGCTGCCAAGAGGCCGGCGAGACGGGCGTGAACTACTCGCGAAATTGCCAGCAAATTCGGGGGCGTCGATTATGCCAGCTATGCTGAAAATAACCTAGCCACGGGCTGTGACAAATAAAGGAGCAAAAAAAAAAGCCCTCCACAATGTGGAGGGCAGAGGGAGACGTCGATGCATCAACCAGACATCGACGGTGAGAGACCGGTACAACGGCGAGTAATGTGGAACCACTCACCTGGACATGCTCGCTGACTCTCGGGACGGGCATGCCTTGAAATCACAATTAGCGAAATAGTAACGAAAGCGGCGCCTGATGGCTACTTAAAAAGCCCAAATATGACAAGGAAGCGCTAAATTTTTGTCAATTTTTGTACGAATTCATGAAAACGAACGCATGGCTGACAAAATATTTTCATGATTACGGTTACATTCACGCACTTTAATTTTCCCCGACAACCCTGTCAACGTGAACCCGGCGCCAACAAAAGTAATCATTTCAGACGGGGTGCTCAAATAGACATTTATACTATTTCCTGCGAGCGATATCGCACAGAATCGATTAATAAAATACTTCTATGGTTCGAGTGACCATTCATGAAATGGGTCAGATTTTCTCTTCGGGAATTAACGCCATGATGACGCTGTACACCTACACTACTCCCAATGGCCGCAAGATTTCGATCATGCTGGAAGAGTTAGGTATTCCTTACAACGTGAAGGTTATTAACCTGAGTAAACAGGAACAATTTAATCCGTCGTTTACTGCTATCTCACCCAATAACAAAATCCCGGTTATTGTTGATAACACAAACGAAGCTGCGCCGGTGGCATTATTTGAAAGTGGCGCAATTCTCACGTATCTCGCCGAAAAGTATGATCGCTTTCTTCCTCCTGTCGGCCCCGCGCGATACAAAACATTGGAATGGCTTTACTGGCAAGTGGGTGGCCTCGGTCCGATGTTTGGTCAGTTAAGTCACTTCGGTATCTTTGCCACTGAAAAAATGCCTGCCGCAACCAAACGTTATCGTGAAGAAGGTGAGCGGCTGCTCAAGGTGATGGAAAGACAATTGGAAACCCACGCTTTTCTCGCCGGTGACGACTACTCCATTGCCGATATGGCCGCCTATCCCTGGGCCTTTAATGCCGATACGTTTCTCAGTGAGTTTTTGGGCGATGCCGTGGCGACCATGCCAGCAGTACAGCGCTGGCTGACCACGGTAGGAGAACGCCCCGCCGTGCAACGCGGCATGGACGTCCCGGTTATCAACGCAGATTAAACTTACAAACCGCAGGGCGAAGGCAATGGCGGTTGCTGCTCTGCTACCTGATCAATAAATTTCACCTGCTGCTTCCGCAACACAGCAACGGCCTTTTCTACTTCCAGGGGCGACAAGGCAACATCGGCCTGATGGAATACCCAGTCAACATCTTCGTGATATTCGCGTCGCTCCGGTGAATCTACTGGCCCCAATGAATCATCCGCACCCTTGGGCATAAACCACAGGTTGAAATTGATCGACATAAAGTCTTCCGGATACACATTCTCGCTGTGCTCGGAGAATAATTTGCCATCCACGTAATAGCGAACCTTGTTATCCGCTACTGTAAACACCAGGGTTCGCCAGCCGGCGTAGCTGCCTTCCTGCCGGGTAAATTCATTGACCTTGGTCCAGGGTTCCAGCTGGAAAGTCTCCCAGGTGGTTGTCCACATTGCCGGCTTGGCGTCGGCACCCCAGCCGCCGTTGGGCAGATATTCAAAATCGGTTTCGCTGTAGTCTTTATCCATGGGTGCCTTCAGCGGGCTGATGGCATAAAAGGTCTGAATTACTTCATCGCCGTCAGGACCATATTCGGGCTCATCACGAAAAAATACCCGTGCAGCATAGGTGCCTTCGCGGTATTTACGCGCATGACAAAATTGCGTGTGGCGAGTGTTTTCCCCTGTGCCATCAGTGATGGATGCCATCCTGATAACACCCTGATCTGCACCGTCCACATCCGCATGGAATGAAATCCCCTCCCCCGACCAGGTTGCACCGGCAATACCCGGGTGCCCGGTTTCAGTTCTGACTGCCCAACCGTTATCGGCAAATGCCTGCATATCGGTGTAACTGAAGTCATCAAAGAAAACCTGTTGCTGATGTTGATTCGGTGTTGCTGTGCAGGCGCCAAGAAACACACTGGATGCCAAGCCTAATGCGGCGGTAAACCTTGGATAGTTCATGATTTTTTATCCTTTTAGTGGAGAACGAGCAGCACTATCTTTGTTTGTTGAGACAACGTTGTCAAAGAAATTTTGCTTCACTTACGGCTTTTTACTCCACCTAACGAAAATTAACGCTCGCTTCATAGCTTTTGCTGCGCGTGCAGAGATGTCGCGTGCGTTGACATTGCGCCAGCCATGTGGATAATTGCGAACAATTATCATCTGCATTTTTATTTGCAGACTCATCATCTCATCTGTCACTCACAGGAATATGGGCAGCATCATGGCGAATCTGGTTCAGAGTCATGCCATTCACACGCTCTATAACGATCATCAAGGCTGGTTACATGGCTGGTTGCGCAGCAAACTCGGTAATACCTGGGATGCTGCGGACCTCGTTCATGACACCTTCGTGAAGGTGCTATTAAAAGATGAATGGAGCTTTATTCGTGAACCCCGTGCTTACCTGACCACCATTGCCCATGGATTGATGGTAAACAGCCTGCGCCGCAAGGATCTTGAGCGAGCTTACCTGGATGCCATCGCGCATCTGCCAGAAGATGAATACCCTTCCCCCGAAACCCGCGCGCTGGTGCTGGAAACCCTGATAGAAATCGACGTTATGCTGGATGGCCTGGCTCCCAACGTACGCCACGCCTTCTTGTTGTTACAGCTGGAAGGACTGCGCCATGCCGAGATTGCCGAACGACTCGGCGTGTCCGTGAGTTCCGTGCGGCAATATATCGCCAAAGCCATTCAGCATTGCGTCCTCCGCCACCATGAATAACGATACGCTTCACAACGATGCGCTCAAAGCAGCTGCTCAGTGGTTTGTGCAGCTGACTTCCGGCGATACCACCGATGAAGATCGCGCCGCCTGGCATGCCTGGCGCCAGCAAAGCCCGACCCATGAATATGCCTGGCAACAGATTGAAAACGTCACGCGTAAATTTTCCGCTCCCGGGATGTCGGCCGAAATCGGTCTGGCAACGCTGGAGCGCCCCGCCTCACCCGGCAGACGAAAAGTATTGCAACACATGGCGACGGTTTTTGCGCTCGGCGGATTGGGTTGGGCGGGTTATCGTCATACGCCCTGGCAGGTGTGGTCAGCGGATTACGCAACCGCCGTGGGCGAACAGCGGGATGTCATCTTGCAAGATGGAACGCAACTTACGTTGAACACCGACTCGGTGGTTGATGTGCACTTTTCGTCAAGGGAACGACGGATCAGGGTACACAAAGGGGAAGTGCTGATTAATACCGCCAAGGACACTCACCAGCGCGCGTTTGTTGCTGCCACTGAGCATGGCGATGTCACCGCACTCGGTACCCGGTTTGCCCTGGCGTGTGACAAACATATTAGCCGTGTCGATTTATTTGAAGGTGCACTGGAAATTCACGCAACGACCAGTCAACGAACGCAGCGTTTACACGCGGGCGAAACCACACGTTTCAATCACCAACTCGTCGAAACACCTTTTGCACTGTCACACACGCAACCGCTCTGGTTGAATGGCATTCTGATGGCCGACAATATGGCGTTGCCGGATTTTATTGCTGACCTTGCCCGTTATCGGCGAGGTTATCTAATTGGCGATGCAAGCCTGACAGGGTTGCGTATTTCCGGTGCGTTTCCCATCGACAATACGGATCGCATTCTGGATTCGCTCGTCGCAACCTTGCCCGTGGAGGTGCAACGTTTTACCGATTATTGGATAACGGTAAAACGTCGCGTATAAGGCTTATTTCAGTTTCATACAACTCGCATAATAGGTCACTGTGGCCGGCCAATCAGAAAACATGCCGATAATACCCACGTCCTTGGCCAATACATGCAGCACATCCATCATATCGCCATCGTTATTGATGACTGGACGAACGCTCTGGTGATACCAGCCACCGCCATTTTTTAACGGACCGTCGCGCTCGAATGACCAGGCGATAATGTCCAGACCTGCAGCCTTGGCATACATAGCGTAATCAGACGGCACGATGCGATTGTCATCGTCGAGTGTCAGCAACGCCCACAGCGGCGGCGCTACGATATTGATACCTTCAGCGGCCCACCCTTCAACCTCTGCTTGCGAGGGCGCTTCGTCCGGTGTGTTGATATCGTCGAGATAAACGGCTTGTTTACCAAAGCGCGGCTCGTTTTCGATCCAGTAACGCACATCCTGAATATCGAAGGATTGCGGCCACACATCGCGCGGATGCACACCGGCTGCCTTGTACTCATTAATTAATTGCTGCGCATAATCCGCTTGCGAATAAGTGCCTTCAAATGGCATAGGCACGCTGGCTGATTTTAATTCCGGGGTAAATTTCACACCGAGCTTTTTAAACAACTGGATGCTTTCCGCGTGGGTCAGCAACGTACCTTTGTCAGCGTACAGGTCCGTACGCCATTTCGCGGTACCGTTCATGTACTCTTCGGCGGTCGTGGCGCGGGGATTAAAACCGTCCATCTTACCTTCAAGGGTTTTAAATTCAGCAAGCGTAATGTCGCTGGTGCAGCAGCGCGCAGATGCCGGTGTGCCGCTGGCGAGATCCGCCGGTGTGAAAGGCTGTGAACATTTGGCAGCCAGCTCCGGAATAGCGAGGATATTGGTCGTGGTATGCAGATCGCATTGCGAGTGACGGCACACCAACTCTTTATCTTTAGTAAAGGTCACATCACATTCCATAATGCCCGCACCCATGCGCGCTGCCGCTTCATAGGATTCTTTCGTGTGCTCGGGAAATTGCAAAGGTGCACCGCGATGGCCGATTGAAAAATCGGTTTTGCGGAAGGGCCCTTTTGCACAGGATTGCAATTTTCTTTTCAGCGGACTCGCATCCATATCTTCAACCAGATAAAACGGCCGCGGTCCGACTTCTACCGGTTGGTGATGTTTATGCGAATGGTCAGTGTGATAATGCTTTTTCTCATCATCGTGGTGCTTACCGGCGCAGGCCAGCACGGATAAACACGCGACTGAAACAAAAACTGTGAATTTACTCAAGGTATGGGGTTTCCGGGACATGAGGGTTTCTCCTTTATTAGATTCAGAAACACGCTGAATCTACCCTCGCTTTGTGACTGTAGCTTGCCAGTTTGATGACAAACAAAATAACAGGAAAATTCTCGCGACAGTTTGAAATTTCTGTGAAGCCTATCAAGCGCTACGCGCCGCCGGTTTTTTGCGGACGTACAATACACGGTGTACACGAGCAACCACTTGCTGTTGTTCATCGCGTATCTCGATGTGAAACTCCGGCAGATACTTTTCACCATTCGCGGTACGCGCTTTGATTTCATCCAGGATGTCATCATCAATTTGAAAATGTGCTGTGACGATTCCGCGACCCGGCGCAATGTAATCAATCGCGCCCTGTTTATCCCACACGTAATACTCACGCCCCAGGTTGTGCATCAACATCAGCATGAACCAGGGGTCCGTCATGGCAAACAAGCTACCACCAAAATGAACGCCGACGTAATTGCGGTTGTACCAACGCAACTTCATCACCACTTCTACATACCGATAATCAGCGCGAATCACCTTTGCGCGGATACCGGCAAACAACAAGGGTGGCCACAAATTAACCAAACGACGAAATACTCCGGCTTTCAACTGACACCTCACTATAAAATTGGCCCCATCTACCGCATCGAGCCACCGGACAAGGATGCTACCGCAGTTGCCGTCAGACTGGCCAGCGTGCAGATAAATCCTTCTTTTTACCTCCCCTTTTCACTTTTTGAAAAAAAATCGCACCGACGACTGTCACTTTTTCAATCTCGATTGGCATAGGGAGTGAAGACCTTGTTTTATCTCCCAGACATCAACCGCAGGAATTATCATGACTCATCGCCCCAAGCATTCGCAGCCCGGTATTGCTGCGCGTAACCCCTTAACCCTGGCGCTGCAAGCCGCGACCCTGGCTTTAGCCGCCGCAACCGCTTTGCCTGTCATGGCACAAGTGACTGAACCCGCCGCATCGGTTAAAAAAAGCTACAACATCCCCGCCGGCCCCCTGGGACGCGCGCTATCAACCTTTGCCATGGAAGCCGGTGTGCTCCTGTCTTTTGACCCGGTCCTTACGGCCAATAAACAAACCCAGGGCCTGCGCGGTGAATACGGCGTGCAGGACGGTTTCAGTGTCTTGCTGGCTGGCAGCGGTTTGAGCCTGGTGCGTCAGGCTGATGGCAGTTACTCGTTGCAAGCCATTACCGGCGCGGCGGCTGCACAACTACCTGCCGTAAAAATCTCCAGCAGCTACGAACCCTTGAATGCCGGCGTTAGCGGCAATCGCCGCGTCGTCAGCCAGGAAGATATTGATCGCATCCAGGCCAACGATCTGGAAGATGTGTTTCGTAAAACCCCGTCCGTTGCGGTGGGTGGCTCTGTGGGCATCGCGGAAAAAGTGTATGTGCGCGGCCTGGAAGATGCCTTGTTAAACGTAACCATTGATGGCGCGACCCAAGCCGGCGTGTTGTTTCACCACGCCGGCCGTTTAAGCATTGAGCCCGAATTGTTAAAACAAGTTGAGGTGCACGCCGGTGCCGGTGTGGCTACCGACGGCCCCGGTGCACTCGGCGGCGCCATTCGTTTTACCACCAAAGACCCGGAAGATTTGTTGCGTCCCGGTGAGCGGTTTGGTGCGTTGATTAAAGGCGGTTATTTCGATAACACCGAAGGTTACAAAGCCAGCGTGAATCTGTTCGGGCGTTTCAATGACAACTGGAGCGGAATGGCGACAGTAGCCAAGTCTGATAGCGATGCCATCACTGATGGTAACGGCACGGAATTAGGCGGTACTGAATCTGAACAAACCATGGGCTTTGCCAAAGTTGTAGGCAAACTCACCGACAGCCAGACGGTAAGGGTCAGTTATGACTTGCGCGAAGACGACGGCATTCGTGCGCAACGCCCGCAATGGGTGATCAGCGACTGGAACCCCGGCTATCCACTCAAGATTGAGCGCGAAACCGTTAATCTGGGTTATCAATTAAATCCCGCCGACAACCCTTTCCTGAATCTGGAAGTCACCGTTTACGACACCCAGGCAGAACTGGAACAAAACGTTATCGGTCGTTGGGGCGTTTACAACGGCTCCTCTGAAAGCCAGGGCGTTAACCTGCGCAACACAACTCAATTGAGCAGCCATGAATTAATTTACGGTGCCGAATATCGCGATGACACCGTGAACGCCGGTCCAGGTACTGATCCCAGCGAGCAGGAAGAAAATGGCAGCGTCACCGGCTTTTTTGTGCAGGATCTGTATCAGGTCACGGATAAATTATTGTTGAGCGCCGGCGTGCGCTATGACGATTATGAATTGACAGACACGGACAACCAGGAATTCGAAGCAGACGGTTTCAGCCCTAACGTTGGTGTCAGCTATCAGCTCACTCCCACGTTCAGTGTCAACGCCAGTTACGCCGAAGCGTTGCGCGGCCGCCAGACCATGGAGACGTTCCTGCTCGATTCCCGCATGAATGATCCGGAGCTGGAAGCCGAAGAATCGGAAAATACGGAAGTTGGTTTTGAATACTACCGCGATGCGTTTGGTTTCTCCGGTACCTTTTACCGCGCACAGATCGACAACGCCATCAACGACCAACGTATTCCGGTAAACGGTATACCGCGCTGGGTATTCCGCAATATCGGCGATATTGAAACCGAAGGTTTTGATTTGCGCGTGAGCTACGACTGGACGCAAGTGCAAGTCGGTTTGAGCTATAGCGACTTTGATTCCGAACTGGCCGGCGATAATGGCGATCTGGAACTCAATGCCTATGATCACGGCGCACTGGGCAACACCATCGGCAACACCTGGACGGCCGACGTCGCCTATCAAGTGAATGATGCCCTGGAATTGGGATGGAACGGTCGTCTGGTCGAAAGCCTCGAAAACATTCGCACTTCCGCAGGCACCGTGGATAAATCCGGTTATGCCGTACACGACATCTATGCGCAATGGTTTGTCACACCGGACTTCAACGTGACCTTCACGGTCAAGAACCTGTTTGATAAATACTATATCGACCATGCCACCAACGGCAGCTTCGAACACATTCCCGGTTATGAAGGCATCATTGGTTTGTCAGAGCCGGGCCGTGATCTCCGCTTAACCTTAAGCTGGCGGATATAAAATCCCTGCGGCTGCCTGATCGGGTAGCCGTACATTCTTCCTCTGGTTCAGGATAAACATTTATACGGATGTAATGCATGGATGCACACCAGCTTTTTCATTGATTCATACCCGTCTTCCGCCAAAGCCTCCGGCTACTCTTCTTTTTCCTCCTCAACAATGACGATTTCGTAACCTGAGGGCAGGCGAATACGCACTACCCTTACGCCAATATCGCGTTGCGCGGCATTGTCAGCAGGTAATTCGTTCGGTTTGGGCCTGCGTCGTAAACGACGCACATACTCCTGAAATTTATTGAATATAAACACGGCATTGATCCCTGTGAGAAAAAGAACAGAGAATCGAATGGGGTATGAGGGGAAATATCTGGAACATTTCAGACCGCATTCGATTCGCGGTCTGAATTAAAAGAAAGCCTAACTGACAGACAACGAATGCATATCCGCATGACGGACCGAGCCGGTCATCATGGAGAAGCAATTAATAATCAGGGTTAGGATTTGCATGGGAAGTACTTTTTTCGGAAACGAAGCAGGGAGAGTACCAGCTCAAAAAAATCCTGCAAGAAATTTTATAAGCTTATGCCAAAAAAATTTATTCGCAGGCGAACGAGTCCGGTTACCCACTGTGAAAGTTATCGATGCACACATAAAAAAACCGGGTCAACCTCGTTGACCCGGTCAAAGCGCTGCATCATGAGGGTGAGCAGCAAATCAGAAGGTGTATTTGAACCCTGCGCTTAAACTGCGGCCCGGTTGCGGCACCACGGCGGCGAGGAAGGATGAGTGATTCCAAATCTCCTCATTCAACAGATTGCTGCCGCGCACGAACACCAGGTAGCGCTCATCGCCGAATAAACTGATACTCACCGTGGCATTTAACATGTTGTAACCGGGTGTTTCAGCTTCATAGTCGGCGATGTCGTCCTGGTTATTCACGTGGTAGTACTCCAGCTCCGCCCCGATACCATCTGCCTCCATATTCAGGCGTCCACCCACGCGCGATGCCGGAATGCGCGGCAAATTACCGCCATCCACAAACTCGGCCTGCACATAATCACCAAACAGCGTCGCCGCGACTGTCTCATCAAACTGATAAGTCACCTCCCCTTCCACGCCGGTAAATTCGGCATCCTGTTGGGTGTACTTGATCAGGCGGAAATCTTCGTATTGATCCAGAGTGCGGGCGTAGATGTAATCGTCCACATCGTTGCGGAAGGCGTTAATACTGTAAGTTAAATCACCACTGTGTTTACGCAGCGACAATTCGATATTGTTGGACACTTCTTTGGAGATGGCCGCGTTGTTTTCCAAACCGCCGCAGGTCAGTGGATGCGGCACCAGGCCGCATTCATAGGTATTGGTCGCCAGGTGGACGCCACGCGCATACAACTCCTGCGCTTGTGGCAAACGCTCCGCGTTGGCAAAAGACAAAGCCAGCGTAGTCTCTGGAATAAACTCCCAGATAATCGCCGCAGAAAAAGAGGTAGCGGAATCATCAAAGGCCGGACGATTGCGCGGGTCATTTACCGGCGTGTGTTCCTGTTGTTCGTAACGCGCACCCACCTCCAGATGCCATTGCTCATTCAGCTCGTAATGTTCAACGGCAAAAATACCCAGGGTTTCGGATTCGGTATCCGGAATAAACGCCTCTTCACCCAGCGCGCTGAATTCAGTGTTGGAGAATTGCGCACCCACCACACCGTGCCAACCGAGTACCGGCGCGTGGTCAATTTCAATGCGGCCTTCATAACCTTCATTACGGAAGGTTGTTGCAATTTCATCCTCTTCAATTTCGTGGTGTTCGTAATCCGTGTGACTGGCACGCACGCGAATCTTGTGTACACCGGCAAACGGCTCCTGCATCTCACCACGCAGATCAAAACGTTTGCTCTCCAGTTCAATCACCGGCACTTCTTCATGTTCGTCCTCATGCTCATGATCGTGGTCATCTTCCTCTTCTTCATCGTGGCTACCGCAATGCAAGCTGGCGCCGTGTGGGTGGCAACCTTCGTATTCGTGGGCATGGCCCGGCAAACCGTATTCATCATCGCGATAAGAATAGGCAAGCCCCAAAAAGCCGCTGTCACCGATCCAGGAAGCACCAATGCTGGCGTTGTTGCTCTCGGAAAATGTGCCGTGCACCTGATCTTCTTCCCAATTGCGCACTTCATAATCATCCGCATCCCGCGACGAACCTTCTACATGTACGGCAACACGGTTACCCAAGCGCGCTGTTGCACTCACAGCACCGGCGCGCTCATTGGCAACTGTATTACCGCGCAAGGCAACAAACCCTTCAACGGGCTGCTCGGGCAGAACCTCCGGAATCTTGTTATCCAACACATTCACCACACCGCCGATCGCACCACCGCCATACAGCAGCGTAGCGGGACCGCGCAAAACCTCTACCTTTTGGGCCAACAGCGGATCAGCCGTCACCGCATGGTCAGGTGAAATATCCGAGGCATCCAACAGGCTCGTACCATCCGACAATACTTTTACACGGGGCGAGGTTTGTCCCCGCACCACCGGCCGACTCGCCCCACCACCAAAGGTGTCGGAATGCACACCCGGCAAACCATTTAACAGCTCACCCAGGGTAGAACTGCCGCGCTGGGTAATCTGCTTGTCGTCCAGGATGCTGTAAGGCGCAACGATCTTGTTTGCATCCTCATCCACCGCCAGGGCGGTAACGTGGATAATCGGCATGGCATCTTCATGGCTGACATCCGGTTGAGCTGAATTCGGTTGGGCCACAACCGCAGCTGAAGCGGCAAGAAAACCGCCGCTCAGGATGACCTTGAGAGCTGATGCAAGGGGGTGCTGAGGGAAACGCATGGACAAATCCTCTTGTTTAAAACGTGTGCGATTGACAATGTTTAAGGAAAACAGGCTCTGGATGGCCGATTGATGGAAATGTTATACCATAACGTTTTTGTTGTATAGGAGGTTATTACATAACATTCAGAATTTGAGGATGTTCAATCAGCGAACCACCACAACTCCGGTTTTTTTAGGTTATAGTTGTTCCGGATCAGAGGAGTTTTAAGTCTCCATCTATTATTTGCCGCTAGGCCCTACTAACAGTTCAACAATCCAGGGATTTTTCTTTAAGGATTTCTCATGACCAACAGTCCTTATTTGCCACCACAAGCAACCCTAACAACGCCCACAAACAGTAACGCGGTACCGACGTTGCTTTATTCTCCCACGCAAGCGGCGTGCGGCACGATAGGTGGCCCAGTAGGTCTCGTTTATTTTTTATGGAAAAATTTTCGGTCATTGAATAATGAGTCAGCGGCAAAAAAGACTGTGCTATATGGTGGATTCTTCATTATCGCTCTAACCGCTTTGATTCCCTTCCTACCAGAAAATATTCCTAATACAATATTTACAATTGCATACATAATTACGGCGAGGCATGTTGCCGAAAAACACCAAATGAGCAAGCAAGCGATAAAGGACTCTCCACTCCATGATTTCCAATCTAATTGGCGAGTTCTTGGTGTAGGGCTACTGTGTTTAATAGCATCAGCGATCATCATTATAGGTCCCCTATTATTATTGGCCATGATTGGGGTTTGGAATCCATAACAACAAAAAAGTATCACAAGCCAACAATTATTCATGATGCTCTTAATTAGGATGCTTTCAATAAAGGCACGTCAATCAAGATACTTCGGAAATTTCGGCAACCCTAAAAAATCCTCCCGATCGTGCTGGATAATCATCCGCGCGTTATATTTTTCCATAAACTTTTCTACGCGATCAAACGACGCCAGTGTTTCAGCGCGGCTATCATTGAGGGCGGCAACCCGCGCTTGACGAAAATTTTCGCGTGTGTGGTATAGATCACCGGAAAGAATAACGGTGCCTGTATTGGCGAGTTTGAGCATCAATATTTGATGGCCGGGTGTGTGGCCGGGGGCGCGTAGTATGCGTACGCTGCCATCGCCAAACAGGTCGTGGTCACCTTCAATAAATTGTGCGTTATTATCGCCGATAAATGCCAGACCTTCCCGATCCACACCATATGGCTCACCTTGCGTCCATTCCATCTCCTTGCGACTAATCAAATAACGCGCCTCTTTAAATAGCGCGGCGTTGCCAGTGTGATCGAAGTGATGGTGCGAGAACGCCACGAAGTCAATATTCTGCACGGTCAATTGCAGCACCTTGAGTTGGGCGACGAGTGTGTGTTCCACTTTCGCGGAAAAACCATCCCCAAGATCAACAACGCCCTGCCCCGCGAATTTATCACCCAGGCCGACATCCCATAATAAATCGCCGCGCGGGTGGCGAATTAAAAAACAGGGCACCGCCATTAGCCCCGGCGTTTTGATGTAAGCATCTGTGTCTTCAAACCAATGCATCGCACGGGCTTCGAGCATAATCGTTCCGCAGTCCATGGCGTAGAGTCGCACAGTATCAAGCACGGCTTTATGCGTTTCAGCAGCGGCTTGCACAGTGAAAGAAAACATTAACAATAAAAAACTCAAGAAAGGGCGATACATACATCTCTCCAATGCCAATCGAGGTGATAAAAATTACGGGCGCAGTGCGAGTTTGCCGTGCGTGTTACCGGACTCCAGCTCACCAAGTGCTTTGGCCCCGTCTTCCAGCGAATACAGTGTGGGTTCGCCGGGAGGATAAACACCGGCGGCTTGCAGAGTGAAAAGTTCGTCGAGTAATTGTGCGAACTGTGCGGGTGCCTGTTGACTGAATACGCCGATGTGCAAGCCGATGACGTGAATCTGATGTTGAAATACCAATTGCCAATTAGTCAGGTTGGCCACGCCATTCGCTGCACCAAATATCACTACCCGACCGCTGACTGGCTTTGTTACCGCCAGGCTGGTGGCAAATGCATCACCACCCACAGACTCCAATACCAGGTCCACACCGGCAGCGCCTGTAAGCGCACGAATGTCGCCAGCAAGATCCTGATTGCGATAGTCAATAACATGATCCGCACCCAAGGCACTAACCAGTTCATGCTTGCCCGCCGATGCGGTGGCAATCACCCGAGCCCCATAATATTTCGCCAGTTTTACTGCCGCTTGCCCCACACCGCCCGCCGCTGCCTGGATAAGTACCGTTTCGCCCTTGGCAAGCCGACCCAGCGGTTTCAGCGCGGCCAAGGCTGTCGCCCAGTTAAGCACCAGGCCCAATGCCTGTTCGTCGCGCCATCCTGCCGGTATTGGCACCAAACCATCGGCGGACATCACCATGTAATCTGCAAAGGCGCCGTAACCGACACCCAGAAAATGCTGGCCAACATCAATACCTGTTACATCCTCGCCAAGAGCGACTACTTCTCCGGCAGCTTCGAAGCCGGCAATAAAAGGCGGCTTGGGGCCATCGTGATAACTGCCACGGGCTCGCATAACATCCGCAAAATTAAGGCCGGCAGCGGTGACCCGCAGCAGGATTTCACCACGCTGGGGCGTCGGTACCGGTTCGTTATCCACCAGCTGCATCGTCTGCGGTCCCTCGAAATCAGGTTGACGCAGGGCACGCATAGTGATCGGTATTGTGGTTTGCATTTCGACTCTCCTGCCATTGAACGGGAATGGCGAAGAGCTTAGCACTGGCTTTTGCTCAACAGTTGCGGTATTAATTCGCCACTTTGTTTCCCAAAACTCTACAAAAGGTGCGCAATGGAGCGATTGGCGGGGATATCGGTTTTTGTGGAAGTGGTTGAAAGCGGCAGTTTTTCCGCCGCAGCGGAGTTGTTGCACCTATCGCGCTCGGCGGTGGGCAAGACCATCGCGAAGTTGGAAGAACGGCTTGATGTCCGTTTATTTCATCGCACCACGCGCACGCAAAGTCTCACCAACGAGGGGCAAGCCTATTACGAATATTGTCGTCGGGCGCTGGCTGAATTGCGGGCGGGCGAGGAAGTTCTGGAGACGGGCCGGCAGCGAGTGGCCGGTAAATTGCGCGTGGCCATGCCGGTATTATTTGGTCGCTACTGCGCTGCACCGGTATTGACGGAACTGGCTCAACAACATCCGGGCCTGGAATTGGAATTGGGATTTTCAGATCGTAATGTGGATTTGCTGGCGGACGGGTTTGATCTGGCCGTACGCAGTGGCCGCCCCACCAGCGGCGACGGCCTCATGGTGCGCCGTATTGCCGAGCAAAATATGTATCTGTGCGCATCGCCCACTTACCTTGCGCAACGCGGCATACCAACATCAATCCCCGATCTGGAGACGCACGATGCATTAGCCTACACCCGCTCGGGACGGCCGCGTACCTGGTTGTTTCCGCAGCAACATGAAAAGCCAGTCGAAGTCATGCCCAATGCACGCTTGCGCTTTGATGACCTCGATGCGATTGCCGATGCTGCCGCAAAGGGAATGGGCCTGGCATGGCTGCCGTGCTGGTTGATTCGCGAACGCGTGCAGCGCGGTGAACTGGTCCGCCTGCTGGCAGACCAGCCCGCGTTCGGTTTCGGCATCTACGCGCTGTGGCCGCAAACACCGCACCTGCCCTGCCGCTTGCGCGTAGCGATTGATGCGCTGGCGGAATTGTTGCCGGGACTGGTCAATGTGGCATAACGCCAGACGTTCGTCCCGGTATTCTGTAACTCCTCCCAAAGCCTGCTTTTAAAAGCCATACCTGCGTTACAGTCCGGCCTGAACACGGCCAAGGCAGCAGGTAAATGCTATGCGATTTTTCTTGTTTTCTCTTTCGTTGAGTCTCTCTTTATCAAGCGTATCCGCCCTCGGCGCTGACACAATGCAGGGGCGTACGATTGAGGCCGAGTCCCTCAACCATTTGCGTTCTTCCAATTTCAATGTGAGTAAAACGGAAGCGGGTTTTGATTACGTCGGCCACATCGATGACAGCAGCATACTGTGTTACGACAACATCGACATGAGCGGCGTGCGCAGTATCGAGTTTGTGTACGCACGCGGCCCCGGCGCTTATGAAACCGGGCGTGTTGCCGTGCTGGTAAGTCCGCCGAACGGTCTGGGCAAGCGTACTAACCTTGGCGAGTTTGAAACTGCGGATACCGGCGACTGGGAAACCTTCCAGAGCCAGCGGGTGGGCTTGACGAAACCACCTAGCGGACGTCACAGCCTGTGTTTTTTCGGTATAACCGGGGGCGGTATTTTTAATCTGGATAAATTTACCCTCAGTAGTCAGCCCGGTGAAAACCTGGGCATTACCAAAACATTTACCGACGCTCTGCCCGGCGTGCTCGGCGGTGCGGGTTATCGTTTCGAACTCGAAGTGGTGGGCGAAGCGGCCAATGAAATCTGGTCCATGGCCTTTTTGCCCGATGGCGGTATCGTCGCGGCGCAAAAAAATGGCTATCTGGCGCTGTTTCGGGACGGCAAGCAAAGCGCACTGATCGAAGGCCTGCCTGATGTGTGGAACCGCGGTCAGGGCGGTTTGATGGCGGTGCAACCCCACCCGGAATACCCAAAAAATGGCTGGCTCTATCTCACCTATTCGCACGGCAATAGCGAAGGCAAGGCCATGACAGTAGTGGCCAGGGGCAAAATCGCCGGGCAAAGATGGCAGAACCACGAAATCATTTATCAAGCCCCTGACGAATTTTATTCCGAATCGAATTCACATTTTGGTTCCAGGCTGGTGTTTAAAGACGGCTACATCTTCTTCAGCGTCGGTGAGCGCGTTGACCAGGATAAAGCCCAAGACCTCGGCAGCCCGCTAGGCAAAATTCACCGCCTGCACGACGACGGCCGCGTTCCCAACGACAATCCTTTTGTAAAAACCGAAGGCGCGCTCGCCTCCATCTGGAGTTACGGTCACCGCAACCCGCAGGGCATAACCCTGTCACCGGATGGCAAACATGTCTGGGCCGTTGAGCACGGTCCACGCGGTGGTGACGAACTCAATCTGATTTTGAAGGGACGCAACTATGGTTGGCCGCTGGTGAGTTTTGGTACCAACTATGACGGCACCCTGATTTCCGAAAGTCCCTGGCGCGAAGGCATTGAGCCTCCGGTGCAGCAGTGGACGCCTTCTCTCGGTGTATCCCAGGCTGTGTTTTATACCGGTGGCCAGTTTCCCCTGTGGCGCAACCAGTTGCTGGTGGCCAGCCTCGGACAGCAACAGCTGCGCATGGTCAAACTCGACAATAATAATCAGCTCGTAAGCGATACCCTCATACTGCAAAACCTCGGCAGAATTCGCGACGTGGTAAGCGGACCGGATGGTTATCCTTATATTGTGATCAGTCACCCTTATGGAAAAATCTATCGCTTAAAGCCAGCGAAATAAAATCAAATGCGCAGGGAGCGCTGACAAAACTCTACCGAATTTATCTTTCTCCTTTTTAATTAAACCTGCTCGCGAGCATCATTGCGTAACAAATGTAAACTTTCATGAAAAATAAGATTAATTAACGGAATATACCGGCGTACTACGGATTGATCGGGAGGAGTACGCTTATGTTGGCTTATCAGGAAAATTCTGCCGCGACCATCAACAACCTTAACCCCACCATCGCGCCACTCGCCACTCACGAACGCATTACTACGCTCGACAGTCTGCGCGGTGTGGCGGTACTGGGAATTTTGTTACTCAACATCATCAGCTTTGGTTTGCCGAAAGCCTACGTCGACCCTAGCGTGTATGGTGGCATTGACGGCTGGAACCTGGTTGCATTCGTGACCAATAATCTATTTTTTGAAGGCACCATGCGCGGGCTATTCTCGCTGCTATTCGGTACCAGCATCTTGCTGCTGAGTGAACGCGCTGAAGCCCGTGGCGACACCAGTGAATTCGCCGATATGTATTATCGTCGTATGTTATGGCTGTTTTTATTTGGTGTAATTCATGCCTGGGCACTGTTATGGTTTGGCGATGTACTGTATTGGTATGCCCTTGCCGGTATGTTTTTACTTCCGTTGCGAAAACTCTCACCACGCACACTGATTATTTTAGGTTTGCTTGCACTGGCGACACTGATACCACGCACTGCAATCAAGATTGATGAAACAACTGATGCCCGCACAGCGGCACAAGCCGCCCAACGCCTGGTCGCGCAACAACGTGAACTAACGGACGAACAGGCTCAAGCAATAGCGCACTGGCAGTCCATCGAAGCCTGGGCCAAACCGGATTCACGCTTTCTCGAACAACGCATTCAATCCATGCAAGGTGATTACCTTTCCGTCTTGCGGGAAATTACACCGATTATCATCGCTTACGAATCCACTATTCTGTACAAAGGCGGCTTTTTTGATGCAATTGGCTGCATGTTATTGGGCATGGCGTTGCTGAAATTGGGTGTATTAACGGGCAAGCGTTCGGTGCGTTTTTACCTGTGGATGATGCTCGTCGGGTTTGGTCTGGGTGTTGCCGTCAATACCTTTGAAACCTGGAAAATAATCACCAGCGACTTTGACATCATCACTCTGATGACCTGGGGATTTCTCGGCGTGACTTACGATCTAGGCAGGATACCGGTCACCCTGGGTTTTGTCGGATTGATTGCGTTGATCGGTAAACTGGGCTGGTGCCGACTTGTGATGAAAAAATTGGCGAATGTGGGTCGCATGGCGCTAACTAATTACGTGATGCAATCGGTAATTTGCGCATTTGTTTTTTACGGTTTTGGCCTTGGGCTATTCGGACAACTGGAGCGGTATCAACTCTATTATGTGGTGGCGAGCATTTGGGTTTTGCAGATTGTCGGGAGTTCGCTGTGGTTAAAATATTTTCATTTTGGCCCATTAGAGTGGCTATGGCGTTCATTGACTTATTGGCGGTTACAGCATTTTTTGAGGCAGTATACCTGACGTCCAGACATTGGGGATAAGCTTGCGAGACCGTCACCGGCATGGATGCCGGTGTCGAGCCTACAGGGAAGTATTTACGGCGTGTCTCGCAAGCTTATCCCCAATGTCTTCCGCGATGTTCTACAAATGTATCTATTCGAATAAGTTAAAGCGACTTTCTTTTAATAAAGCCAGCAGATTCTGTTGTCGGATTTCATTGGATTCAGTGGGAGAAAGTCGATCCACCAGATTCTCAAGTGTTCGCTCTTTTTGATGGTCTTCATGGCGATCTATTTCGGCAAAATTCTGGTAGAAACGCTCCAGTATGTCATGGGTTTTCTCACGCTCTATCAATAAACTATCCACATCCCCCGCTGACATATCCAGCGTGCGTGTCGTTTTACCGCTTTCGTGTTCATTGACATATACATAATTGCCATTTGCAAAATCCGCTGCTTCCAACCAGGGTAAGGGTTTGAAATAACTGCTGTGCAATTCGTAAAAGGATTCCTGTTGTAGCAGGAAACGTGCGCCGTCGGTTTCGGTGCGCGTGGTTTGTCCCATGGTGAGATTCATCGCTGATACCTGGGTGCGATTTTCCGGGTTATAGGTGGTGGCTGCGCGGAAACTGGCGGTGAAATCTGGCAATCCCGTGTGAAATTCATCGAGCAGGCTTTTTTCTGCCGGCGAAGATGTTGAGGTTTTTAATTCATCCAGCAGCAAAACACTGCGCAGCCCATCCAGCATAAAACGCACCGACGCACTCTCCGTACCGCGCGCATCCCCTGCCCGGCGAATTAAATCCAGGTATTGCTCAATGGTTTGCTGGGCCGTTGCGCGATCCGTTTGTAATATGCCATTAACGTGCGCAGTAATATCAAATTGATAACCGGCCACGTCTTCACCGCGCAAGCGACGGGTTTGCGTGGTTTCATCAAACGCATAATCGTAATTCAGCGTATCGTAGACATCGCCGTTGGGTTTGGATAATTCAAGTTTAAAGGATTGAATATTGGCATCATCAAAGGCAGCAAGGCCACGCAGCTCCGCTTTACCGGTACGAAAAAATTCATCCGCCACTTCACCGAGTTTGCTGGCCAATTTATCGAGCGCCTGCTGTTCCGCCTCCGATAATTCACCAACCACATCAAACGCAAATTCCAGGCTCTCTCCACCGGGACCTTGGCGACGCGTCATGCGAACCGTGATGTCATCACCCTCTTTGGTACGAATGGTCAGCAAAAAAGATTCCCGACGTTTCCCCACCAACGCCGAGAAATCCGGCGAAAACTTTTCCGCTGCAATATCCCCCGGCACACTGAAATTGCGTGCTTCATTACGGAAATTGCTGGTTTCGGCACTGAGCGCACCCACCTGGCTCAAAAAACTTCCCGCACGAAAACTATGCGCGCGATCATTACGAAACATCGACCATTCATTAAGCAGTTGCTGCGACAGCGCCCCTGCAACAATGCCTGTTTGTTGCTGATAGCGCAGGTAAGTAATTTCTGTGGAGGGTTTTCTATAGGTCGGTGCGGAGTTTTCAAACGCACCCAGACTGACTTGAGTCGAAGGCGAATCCTGAATAACGAGCGGCGATGCCGTGGGTTCAACAGTTTTATTCACCGGCAGCGCCGGTGCATTTACTGTTGCACCAGGTGTGATTAACGATGAGGTGGGTGATATCGACATAAACCGCTGTTCCCAAGCAAAACCAAAAACTACCGCACACTTGACGCTCGCACGATGCAAGTTTGGCGTTAGGCCATTGGTTTCGAAACCCTCAAGTCAGGGACGACTTGAGGGAGCTACAGGGATGTATTCATGCGTTTTCGAAACCAATGGCCTAACGACAAACGAACTACGAAGCACATTTACCTCACTATCGGCCAATACCTTCTTAACTTTAATCCCAACCAAACTTACCGCGTCACCAACCGCGCACAACTTGCCAAAGCCAATAATCCCAAAGCAACCAGCGCAAACGACACCGACAAACTGCTGAGCTGCGCCACAAAACCAATCATCGCCGGGCCGGCGAGAATACCAGCGTACCCCAGAGTAGCTACAGCCGAAATCGCCAAACTCACCGGCATGGTTTTTTGATTACCGGCCGCCGTGAATAACACCGGCACGATGTTGGAAGCACCTAAGCCGATTAACACAAAACCTAAAAATGCCGCTTCACGCGCGGGCACCAGGACCGTTAATAAAAAGCCCGCTGCGGCACAAATCCCGCCCAGTAAAATAACTTTCGTTCCACCGAGCGCCTGCACAATCCTGTCGCCCGTCAAGCGCGCAACGGTCATGGCAACCGAAAAGCCCGCAAAGCCCAAACCGGCTTGCGCCGCATCGACATTACGCATGCTGGTAAGAAACACCGCACTCCAGTCCAGCACCGAACCTTCCGCCAAAAACACCACAAAACACAAACAACCAATCAATAAAACTTTGCCGTGCGGCATGACGAACAACGGATCGCGACTGGTGCTGCCGTAGGGCAACAAATGTGCGAAACAAACTGTGAGCAATATCAGTATGACAACCGCCATCACGGCCACCGCGACAAACGGTGAAAACGCGAGCCATAACAAGCCACTCACACCCGCCGCACCAAGAATGCCACCGAGACTATAAAAACCGTGAAAGCCCGACATCATTGAACGGCCACTGGCTTTCTCCACCATCACCGCCTGAATATTCATCGCCACATCCACCGTGCCCACCGACGCACCGAACACCAACAACGTCATCGCCATGGTCAACACACTCGGTGCGCTGGTCAGACACACCAGACTCACACACATCAACAACGCCGCCACCACAATCACCCGCCGACAACCCAGGCGCCCGGTAAGCATCCCGGTAATCGGCATGGACGCGAGCGAACCAGCGCCAAGGCACAACAACAATAACCCCAGCGTCGCTTCGTTAACGGCGAGACGTTCTTTCGCAAAAGGCACCAGCGGTGCCCAACTGGACATCCCCAAACCGGCAATCAAAAACGCCGCGCGGGTAGACATTTGTTCAGCAAAACCGGGAACAGGATGAGAGGCGGGGACAACAACGGACATAACATTCACCACAAAAAATACGCAAAGCGCAAAACGCCGGAAAAAGTGCCGGGCACTATATCATCGGGATAATGTCGGGATCAGGGGTGAAAGTGTAAAAAGACGTTTAGGTCGGGAAGTCGCCCTTGAACAAATCCATATTCGGAGCACAAAGGAGTTTCCGGACAGTGTTGGGAGACCGTCAGAGGCATGGATGCCGATGCCGAGCCTACATGGATGTATTCACGGCGTGTCTCCCAATACTGTCCGGAAACTCCGCTCTCCAAGATGGCACCCCTTAAATAAGAAAACCAGAAATTCCATCAATCACAAAACGTTGGGAAATGTAAAACCGGTTGCTACCCCAACACTTAACACTTACGCTCCTTCAACCAAAGCAATAACAGCGCCAATGCTTACCGATTATTGTCGCCCTTACGTATTAAGAAAAAGACCGGGAGATATCGGGAATTCTGTCAGGGTTTTCTGATCCACCACACATCCCGTTCATTTATCCCCCAGCGTCAGTCAGTAGGTTTAATGTAGGAATCTTCATGCTCGCACCTGTCTCCCGATTATCCCGCGGCCAGCGTTGGCTGTTGGGCGCCGTCCTTGTTGTTGTACTGCTGCTACTCTGGTTCTTCGTGTGGCGCACGCCGGCTGAAAAATTACCGCCGCCACCCAACCCCTGGATGAGTCCGGTACCGGTGCGCACGGTCACCGCCACCCGTGAAGATTTAAAAGTCCACATCAAAGCGATTGGTACCGTTACGCCACTCAACACTGTCACGGTGCGCAGCCGGGTGGATGGTCCGCTGGTCGATATCTCCTTTCAGGAAGGTCAACAAGTCAACGCGGGCAAGGTGTTAGCGGAGATTGATCCGGCACCCTATCGTGTGCGCCTGGCGCAGGCCGAGGGCACCTTGCAGGAAACGCGCGCGCAGTTAAAAACTGCTGAAGAAGACTTGGTGTTATACAAGCGCCTCTACGAACAAAAATCCATTCCCAAGCAGCAACTGGATAAACAGGAAGCCCTGGTGGAGCAGTTCAAAGGGACGTTAAAAAATCATCAGGCGCAGGTTGATGATGCGAAGTTGCAGCTGTCCTACACGCGCATTGAGGCACCGATTGCGGGCCGCCTGGGTCTGCGCCGGATCGACGTCGGCAACATGATTAACGCCAGCGATACCGAAGGCTTGGTCACCATTACCCAGACCCAGCCTATCGCGGTTGAATTCACCGTGCCGGAAAACCAACTGGTGGCGGTGCGCCAGTCTTATAACGCGGCGGCCGAAGCGGAGCAACGCCTGACCGTCGAAGCCTGGGATCGCAGTGAACAACATCAGTTAGCCACAGGGGAACTCACCACCCTGGATAACCAGATCGATTCGGCCACCGGTACCCTGCGCTTGAAAGCGCAATTCGCCAATGACGATGACATGCTCTTCCCCAACCAGTTTGTGAACGCTCGCCTGCATCTGCGGACTCTGGAAAAGGCCATCACCATCCCGGTGGATGCCGTGCAGTTCGGCTCCCAGGGGACTTACGTTTACACCATTGAAGACGGCAAAGCCAAAATCCGCCCGATTAAACTCGGCCCTACCGAGGGTGTGCGGGTGGCGATTGAAGAAGGTTTGCAGGAAGGTGAAGCGGTGGTGCTGGAGGGGATTGATCGGCTTAATGAGGGCCGTGAGGTTAAGGTGACGAATTAGGTCGGGGGGTTGTCGGCTTACGCTGTGCTAAGCCGACCTACGTCGACCGAGCTGGAATACCGTAGGTCGGATTAGCGCCAGCGTAATCCGACATCAGGATCGCCGAGCAAACCAATATTGACGAACGGCACCGACGACAGATCAATAAATTTGTTTTGGTTTACCGATGAGCGACTGTTGATGAGACTGTTTCAATGAGTGTGTCCCGCCCTTTTATCCTGCGCCCGGTGGCAACGTCATTACTGATGTTGGCGCTGCTGATGTCTGGCATTCTGGCGTGGCGGTTGCTGCCGGTGGCGGCTTTGCCGCAGGTGGATTACCCGATCATCCAGGTCTTTACCTTTAATCCCGGCGCCAGCCCGGACGTGATGGCACGGACCATCACCGCACCGCTTGAGCGTCGACTGGGGCAGATTCCCGGCCTGAAACAAATGTCCTCCACCAGTTCCACCGGGGCTTCGATTATTACCCTGCAATTTTCGCTGGAAGTTGACCTGGGCGTGGCGGAACAGGAAGTGCAGGCCGCGATCAACACCGCCAGCAGCTTATTGCCCGGCGACCTGCCGACGCCGCCAATCTATCGCAAGGTGAACCCCGCCGACGCACCTATCATGACCTTGGCGGTTACCTCTAAAAGCCTGCCGTTGCCCGAAGTTTACGACCTGATCGACACGCGCATGGCGCAGAAGCTGGCGCAGTTACCCGGCGTGGGGATGGTGAGCCTGGCAGGCGGGCAACGCCCGGCCATTCGCGTCAAGGTTAATCCGACGGCGCTGGCGTCGCTCGGTATGAGCCTTGAAGAAGTCCGCTCCGCTATCGTCACCGCCAACGCCAACCAACCCAAGGGCAGCTTCGACGGCCCCTACCGCTCCACCATGCTCGACGCCAATGACCAGATCAAATCCGTTGAGGAATACGAAAACCTGCTGATCAACTGGAACGCCGGGGCACCGGTGCGCCTGAAAGACGTGGCCAAAGTCGTTAACGGTGCGGAAGATCGATTCCTCGCCGCCTGGGCTGATACCCAACCCGCCGTACTGATCAACATTCAGCGCCAGCCCGGCGCCAACGTGATTGACGTGGCCGACAGTGTGCAGTCGTTGATGCCGCAATTGACGTCCACGCTGCCCGCCGCTGTGGAAGTCACAGTATTGACCGACCGCACCAACAGCATTCGCGCGTCTATTCGTGATGTGCAAAAAGAACTGATCTTCGCGATCTGCCTGGTGGTGCTGGTGACCTTCGTCTTCCTGCGCACGATTCCCGCCACCATCATTCCCAGCGTCGCCGTGCCCCTGTCGCTGGTAGGCACCTTCGGCGTGATGTACATGATGGGCTTCTCCATCAACAACCTGTCCCTCATGGCCCTGACTATCGCCACCGGTTTTGTGGTGGACGACGCCATCGTGATGCTGGAAAACGTAGCCCGCCATCGGGAGGAAGGTGAGTCGCCGTTACAGGCGGCGTTAAAAGGCGCGGCGGAGATCGGCTTTACCCTGATCTCACTGACAATTTCGCTGATCGCTGTATTGATTCCGCTGCTGTTTATGGGCGACGTCGTTGGCCGTCTATTCCAGGAATTCGCCATCACCTTGGCGGTGGCCATCGGGATTTCGCTGGTGGTATCGCTCACGCTGACGCCGATGATGTGCGCACGCATGCTGCGCGATGCCCCCGCCCACGATGCGGCTGATCCCGGTTTTATGGACCGCCTGATTGCCCGTTACGGTGTCTGGCTGGATCGGGTGTTGGAACATCAACCAGCGGCCATGCTGGTGATGATCGGCACGGTGGTCCTGACGGCGGGTTTGTACCTGCTGGTGCCCAAAGGGTTCTTTCCGGTGCAGGACAGCGGCGTGATTCAGGTGGTCACCGAAGCCCCGCAGGATATTTCCTTTGATGCCATGGCCGAGCGACAACAATTGTTGGTGGAGCGGGTGTTGGAAGACCCGGATGTCGCGAGTCTGTCCTCATTTATCGGCGTGGACGGCAGCAATATCACGCTCAACAGCGGGCGTCTGCTGATCAACCTCAAGTCCCACGGTGAGCGCGACGCGACTGCCGGCGAGATCATCGACCGCCTGCGGGAAAACATTAAAGGCGTAACCGGCATTACCGCCTGGTTCCAGCCGGTGCAGGAACTCAGTATCGAAGACCGCATCAGCCGCACCCAATACCAGTTCACCCTCACCACGCCGGACAGCCAATTGCTGGATGACTGGGTGCCACGGGTGATTGAGCGCCTGCGCCAGGAACCCGCATTGGCCGATGTGGCCAGCGACCTGCAAACCCAGGGACTTCAGGCTTATGTGGATATCGACCGCGATGCTGCCGCCCGCTTGGGCGTGCGGGTCAGCGATATCGCCGCCGCGCTGCAAAGTGCCTATGGGCAGCGGCAAATCGCCACGCTGTTTACCCAGGCCAATCAATATCGCGTGGTATTGGAAGTTAACCCGGATTACGCGCAAGGTTTAAAAGCACTGGAAACGACCTATGTGTCCAACAGCGCGGGCCAGCCGGTGTTGTTGTCCACCCTTTCCAAGGTAACCCAGCGGCCCACCGCCCTGTTGATTAACCACCAGGGGCAATTCCCCTCGACCACCGTGTCTTTCAATTTAGCCACCGGTGCATCCTTGGGTGAAGCCATTGACGCCATCGAAGCCGCACAACAGGAACTGGCGATGCCGGCTGCACTGGAACTGCGCTTTCAAGGCGCGGCGGAGGCCTTCCGCGCCTCGCTCAGCAACACTTTGTGGCTGATCCTCGCAGCTGTGGTCACCATGTACATCGTACTGGGCGTGCTGTACGAGAGTTTTATCCACCCGGTTACGATTCTGTCGACTTTGCCCTCGGCCACTGTGGGAGCGCTGTTGGCATTACTGTTGACTGGACGGCCGCTGGATTTGATTGCGGTAATCGGCGTGGTGTTGCTGATTGGCCTGGTGAAGAAGAACGGCATCATGATGGTGGACTTCGCGCTGGAAGCTCAACGCAAAGACGGTCTGAGCCCCCGCGCGGCCATCCACCGCGCCGCCATGATGCGTTTCCGCCCGATCCTGATGACCACCCTCGCCGCGCTGTTCGGTGCGATCCCTTTGATGCTCGCCTCCGGCTCCGGCGCCGAACTGCGCCAGCCGCTGGGCTTGGTGATGGTGGGTGGTTTGCTGGTGAGTCAAGTGCTGACCTTGTTCACCACGCCGGTGGTGTATTTGTTCTTTGACCGCTGGTTGAAGAACCGCCCGGCCGAGGCGGAACAAGCGACATTACCGTTGCGGGAGTGAACGGATTATGAGCCTCGCACGCCCGTTTATCCGCCGCCCCGTTGCCAGTAGTTTGCTGGCCGTCGCGATTGTATTGGTCGGACTGCTGGCCTGGCGGATGCTGCCAGTGGCCCCGCTGCCGCAGGTGGATTTTCCGTCGATCCAGATTTACGCCTCTTTACCCGGCGCCAGCCCGGAAAGCATGGCCGCCACCGTTGCCACGCCCCTTGAGCGTGCACTGGGCAGTATCCCCGGCGTGACCGGCCTGAATTCCAACTCCAGCCAGGGCGCGACACAAATCTGGCTGGAGTTCGATCTCGACCGGGATCTGGATTCCGCCGCCCGCGACGTACAGGCCGCGCTTAATGCGGCGCGTGGCCAACTGCCGGCGGGGATGCCGGGCATGCCAACCTACCGCAAGATCAGCCCATCCCAGGCGCCGATTATGGCGCTGGCGTTAAGCTCGCCGAACCTGTCCCCCAGCGCACTCTATGACGCAGCCTCTACCATCCTTGCACAAAAACTGTCGCAGATTCGCGGCGTGGGTCAGGTGGGCATCGACGGCGCCTCCCTGCCGGCGGTACGCATCCAGCTCAACCCCGGCTCCCTCGCCCATTACGGCATCGCCCTGGACGAAGTACGCAATGCCATCGCCAACGCCAACGTGGTGCAGCCGCTCGGGTTGTTGGAAGAAAACGAGAGCCGCTGGCAGATCCGCACCAGCGACACCCTGCGCAGTGCCGCCGACTACAAACCGCTGATCATCCGCTACCAGGAAGGCGCGCCGGTGCGTTTACAGGATGTGGCAGAGGTGACCGATTCGGTGGAAAACCGTTACGCCAGCGGCTTTCACAACCAGCGCTCCGCTGTGACCCTCACGGTCAGCCGCCAGACCGGCGCGAACATCATGGAAACCATCGACGCCATCAATGAGCAAGTGCCAGCTTTGCGCGCGCTGATGCCCACCGATACCGAATTAAAAGTGGTGATGGATCGCTCTCCCGGCATTCGCGCCACCTTGAAAGAAGCCCAAATTACGCTGCTGATCGCGGTGTTGCTGGTGGTGGGCGTGGTCTGGGCATTCCTCGGCAGCGCCCGCAGTGCATTGATTCCCAGCCTGGCGATTCCGGTTTCGCTGATCGGGGCTTTTGCGGTGATGTACCTCTACGGCTTCTCGCTCAATAACCTGTCGCTGATGGCATTGATCGTCGCTGCGGGATTGGTGGTGGATGATGCGATCGTGGTGCTGGAGAACATCAAGCGTCATATCGAGCGCGGATTGTCGCCTTATCGCGCTGCCATTCGTGGCGCACACGAGGTGGGGTTCACCCTGCTGGCGATGAACGTCACCCTGGTGGTGGTGTTTGTGTCCATCCTGTTTATGGGCGGCGTAGTGGAAAAACTCTTCCGCGAATTCTCAATCACTCTAGCCGCCGCCATGCTGATTTCCCTCGCCGTCTCCCTCAGCCTGACACCGAGTTTATGTGCCCACCTGCTCAAATCGGACGCACCGCTGGTGCCGGGACAGGAGAAAAAACCCACCATATTCGATGACATCAAACACGGTTATGCCACCAGTTTGAACTGGGCCTTGCGCCATAGCCTGCTGGTGATTCTGCTGTTGACTGCGGTGATCGGCGTGAATATCTACCTGTACGTTGCGATTCCCAAAACTATGCTGCCGGAACAGGACACCGGCCAGATCACCGGCTGGATTCGCGGCGACGACGGCTTCTCCTTCCAGATCATGCAGCCCAAGATCGAGGAATTCCGGCAGTTGCTGTTGTCCGACCCCGCGGTTGAAGACGTCTTCGGCGCCAGTGGCGGCGGCATGGGCGTGAGCAATGCGTGGATGCGCGTCAGCCTCAAACCCATGGCCGAACGCGGCGTGCCCGCTGAAGAGGTGGTGGACCGCATACGGCGACGTATGCCCCAGATTCCCGGTGGCATCCTGATGATCGGCGTGGATCAGGATATTCGTTTGAACTCGCCCTTCAGTCGCAGTGAGCAAGAACTTCTCATGCTGTCGAGCGAGGTTGAACCCCTCCAAAAATGGGGCGTTAAGGTCACACAAGCCATGGAGAAACTGCCAGAGCTAACCAGCATCGACGGCGAGCGCGGCGAAGGCGCCCAGCAGGTGGTGATTGATATCGACCGCGAGGCGGCGCAACGCCTGGGTGTGGATATGGCCATGGTGGCCTCGCTGCTCAACAATTCTTTCTCGCAGCGGCAAGTCTCCACCATGTACGACGAGTTCAACCAGTATCGGGTGGTGATGGAGCTGGAGCCGGAGTACACCTCCACGCCGGCGGCGCTGGAGCAAATCCAGGTTATTACCCGCGATGGCAGCCGCGTCCCACTCTCGACCTTTGCGACTTTTGGTTATGGCCTGGCCAACGACCGGGTGCGTCATACCAGGCAATTTGCCTCCGTGAGTATTGGGTACGATCTGGCGGAAGGCGTCACCGCTGAACAGGCCCGGGCAGCCATTGATAATTTGCTGGCAGAGCTGATGGTGCCTTCCGAAGTCCATGTGGGTCCGCCGGGCAGCAAACAGGCTGGCTGGGGGCCAAGCACACCGGGTACCGATCAGAACCAGGCATGGCTGATCCTTGGCGTATTGCTGGCGGTGTATCTGGTGTTGGGTATTCTGTATGAGAGCACGATTCATCCCTTGACGATTCTTTCTACCCTGCCCTCAGCCGGTGTGGGCGCGCTGCTGGCGTTGCGGCTGAGTGACACGCCCTTCAGCTTGATTGCCTTGCTGGGTTTGTTCCTGCTGATCGGCATCGTGATGAAGAACGCGATCCTGATGATTGATTTTGCGCTGGAAGCCGAGCGCCGCGATGGACTGTCTTCCCGTGAATCCATTTACCAGGCAGCGTTGCTGCGCCTGCGCCCGATTTTAATGACCAACCTCGCCGGCCTGCTGGGCGCCATCCCTCTGGTGTTGGGTTTCCACGAAGGGTCTGAATTGCGTCGTCCGCTGGGGATCACCATTATCGGTGGGCTCGCGGTCAGCCAGCTCCTGACGCTCTACACCACGCCGGTGGTCTATCTTTACATGGAACGCCTGCGCCAATGGGGCCTGCGCCGCAAGTCGATATTGGTTGCCCGCAACCCGTAATCGGATCATACGGTTACGCCAATAATATTTTGGGTGAATTTTTTATGCGTATTGCAATGATCGGTCTGGGCGATATTGCCCGCAAAGCCTATCTGCCGGTGGTGGCAAATCATCCGGAGATTACCCCGCTGTTATGCACGCGCAATACGCAAACGCTTGCGGCTCTCGCGCAGCAATATCGCGTGGCCGATTGCTTTAATACCTTGGAAAGCCTGCTCGCCGCCAAGCCGGATGCGGCAATGATTCATAGCAACACCGAAAGCCACGCACACATTGCCACGCAATTATTGAACGCCGGTATCCCTACGTTTATTGATAAACCGCTCAGTTACCAATTGCATGAATGTGAAGCGTTGCTGAACCTCGCCACACAAAAAAATATTCCGTTAACTGTCGGCTTCAATCGTCGCTTCGCGCCGTTGATTGCACCCCTGGCGGACGTCGCCAACCCGCTTCATATCCACTGGCAAAAAAACCGCGTTAATCTACCCAATAGACCGCGCATTTTTATTTACGATGATTTTATTCATGTACTGGACAGCCTGCGTTTTCTCGCACCGGGCATCCTGCAAAACCTGCACATCACTACCCACGGAAAAACCAACGCCCTCGGCGCCATTCAGGTGCAATGGCAGCGCGATAAAACCTTGCTGACCGCCAGCATGAATCGTGTCAGTGGCGTAACCGAAGAGCGTGTGGAATTTTTTGCGACACAACAAAAATGGCAAATCGACAGCCTGACCACCGGCGTACATTACGAGGATAACCAGGCCCGTTCCCTGGGCTTTGGCGATTGGGAGAACACACTCTACAAACGCGGATTTGTCACTATGATCAATGCCTGGGTGGCGCAGGTACACAGTGGCCAGTTAAGTGCGCACGATGACATCCTCGCCACCCACGCACTCTGTGAGCGCGTCGTAAATAAAGCCGAGATGATGCTCAGCAACAATTAGTCATTAACGGTATTTAGGCAAGATCGACGGATCGCTATCGGTTTGTGGCGCATCCAGTAAATACAGATAACTGTTGTGATTGTGCTGCGCACCCACCTGATCCAGATAACCGATAGATTCCGGCAACTGTACCTGCGGCAATTTAATGATCACTTGCGGTTGCTGCCAATGACCGGCCAATTCCGCAATACCAATCGCCGCATCAATCGCCAAGCGATATACATCCGGCACCGCTTCGGGCACCTTATCTTTCACAATATCTTTTAAACCCGCATAGCCGAAAGGAACCACATCGAGCGGATTGATCACCTGAAAACTGGTGGCATATTGGCTGAGCCAGTTGGCAAAATCCGGATCGCCAGCGGTGGGCGGCGCAAAACCGTATCCCATGCAATTCACTTTGCCGCTCCAGCTTTGGGATTGACTCAAGACCCAGGGTACAAACACCGTCACTAACCCGGCACCCTGACTGTGGCCTGTAACATAAATGGTGATCTCAGTTTGCTTGCCGACCCGGCTGAAAAATTGCCCAAGTGTTTCACCGGTATCCGGATCACGCCCGTTCAACAAGGCTTGCTGCGCCTCAAGAAAATGTGACGATACCTTACCCTTGGGTACGGGCAGTCCCTGGGCTTTTTCCTCTGCCGTTAACGCAGGGAAAAAGGGAAAGTTTTGTTGTTCGGTAGGTACGTCCTCCCAAATACTGCCGCGCTGCTCGATCGTGCCGCGCAGCACAATCGAGTACTCTGCTGTCTGCACGTGCTGGGCCACAAATACCAGGTTATCGCCCCAGCCGTGCACTACTGGCCCCCATACCAACGACCACAAGCCTTGGGTCGCGTAATGCGTCTTCATCAACTCCTGGATCAGCGCCTGTTTTAATTTATTGATCGCCAGGCCTTCATCGACATAGGCCAACCCTGCCAGGGTCATTTGAACACCGGCCTGTTGTTTATCAAATACTGTTGTCATCTGTTTTTCCCTGTTGTTAACAATCCACTAGAAAGGATAGACCAATAAATTTTTGATGCGCCCTGAACAGGCTCAGGGCACTCTGCTAAGATGTCGCGAACTACCACTTGCTGTCCTTGTCTCTAACCTTATCCACCCAAAAAATACCCCCAAGAGTCGCTTATGCCGTTGATTGATCGTCGCATCACCGTTCTTTACACCCTGTTTTATTCCCTCGTGTTCAGCCTGTGGTCGCTGTCGGTCCAGGCGGACGAAACGCCCTATTATCAACTCGACTACACCGTGGAACTGCAGCCGGAAAAAGATCGGGCGTTTGTGATCATGGAAGTCGATCGTGGCGATTTGTTGCGGCACATCGAGTTCGACGTTAAGCGCGATGTGTATACCAACATCAGCGCAAACGGCGAGTTTATGATCAAGGATGGCAGAGCCATCTGGAAACTGCCGAAGGAAGATGCACGTCTCTCTCTGTACATCAAAATTACCCACGAGCGCGATCCGGGTGAGTTCGACGCGATGATGACGGAAGACTGGGCGATCTTTCGCGGCGACGATATTATTCCGGCCATCCATACCTATGAAGCGCCCGGCGCCACCGCCAAAGCCACGCTGGAATTCAAACTGCCCAAAGACTGGAGCATTGAAACCGGTTGGCCACGCAAACGCGGTGATACGTTTCGCATCGATAACCCCGAGCGTCGCTTTGACCGTCCCACCGGTTGGATGATCGCCGGCGACCTCGGCACCCGTCGCAGTCAGATCGGTAACACCAATATTGCCGTCAGTGCGCCTAAAGGTTCCAACCTGCGCCGGATGGACGCCCTTACCTTTCTCGGTTTTGTGTGGCCGGAATTGGAAGATGCTTTCGGTGAATCACCCAAAAAATTATTGATTGTCGGTGGCGATGATCCGCTCTGGCGCGGCGGCTTGTCCGCAGCCAATTCACTGTTTTTACATTCTGATCGACCGATGGTCGGTGAAGATGGCACCAGCCCGCTTATTCACGAATTGGTGCATATGGTCACGCGCATCAGTGCCGTCAAGGAAAAGCACTACAGCGACGACTGGATTGCAGAAGGGCTGGCGGAATTTTATTCCATTGAATTGCTGTATCGCGCCAACGGCATGCCGAAAGAAAGACGCAACAAAATCATGTCCAAGCTGCGTAAAAAAGGCGCCGAGATTGAAAACCTGCGAGCCAAACGTTCCTACGGCGCGATCACCGCACGGGCAGTGGTGTTACTCGATGAACTCGACCGGGAAATTCGCACGCGCAGTAAAGATAAATATAACATTGATGATGTCACGCGCGCGTTAATTCCTATCCGCAAAGTATCCCTGGACGACCTGCGCGAAGCTACTGAAGATTTAATTGGCTCTAACGTCAAGGCTTTGCAATCGCCGTTGTTGAAGGTACCTAAGGCAGATTAGTTTTGGCGTACTTGAAAAAATGAATGCGCTATTTGTGTGCATCTAAAGATACATGCACACAAAGATAATAGTCACAAGGAAGTGTATGCGGTAAATCCATTTGCACAATTGGCAGAGAAGGCATAAGTTTACAGTGGTATCCAAATGCCGGTGTACTCGGTAAATCGCACGTCCACTTGCAAGGAGTTTGTTATGCCATCAAATTCCATTCAACTGATTCTACTCGATCTCGATGGCACCCTGTATGTCGGCAATGAAGTCATTCCCGACGCCCCCGCCGCTCTTTCCACGCTGCGCGAACAAGATTATGCCCTGCGCTTCCTCACCAACACCACCACCCGTTCACACGCCGAGCTGCTCACACAGTTGCGCGAGATGGATTTTGTGCTGGACGACAATGAATTAATCAGCGCACCGGCTGCCGCACGCATGGAGTTGCACGCCATGCAAGAAAAGCGCGGCGAGAAAATACGACTCTGGCCAGTCGTGGCAGACGCTATCAAGCCCGACTTTGATCAATTTATTATTGACGAACAACAACCGGATTTTATCGTGCTGGGTGATATTGGCGACCAGTGGAACCTCGCATTAATCAATCGCCTCTTCAACGCCATGCACAGCGGTGCGCAATTAATTTCCCTGCACAAAAATCGTTTCTGGCAAACAGCCGACGGTCTGAAAGCCGACATTGGCTTCTTCGTCGCTGGCCTTGAATACGTCACCAATCAAACCGCGCAAATCATGGGCAAACCCACCGCTGCATTTTTTCAGCGAGTGCTGGACTCTGTTGGTGTGAGTGCTGACAAGGCGATATTGGTGGGCGACGACCTCGACAGCGATGTCGGTGGCGCGCAGGCGATGGGAATTAAAGGGGTGTTGGTAAAAACCGGCAAGTTTCGCCAGAATTATCTGGATAAATCGGATATTAAACCGGATGGGGTGTTGGACACGGTTGCTGAGTTGCCTAGGTGGTTGAAATATTAAGCAGGATAAAACAAATGAATACGGCGGCACTTCGCTATACGTTTGTCATTAGGGCTTGTGTTTCGAAAACGCATGAATACATCCCTGTAGCTCCCTCAAGTCATCCGTGACTTGAGGGTTTCGAAACACAAGCCCTAACGCCAAACTTGCATCGTGCAACCGTCAGCTTACCCGCGATTTACAGTTCATTTTTTACTATTTTCGTAAAATTTTAATTGTAGAGAATCCTTTCTCAACACTTCATCAGAATTTATTTACTAAAAACTATACCCCACCTTCGCATACCAATAAGCACCATTAAAACCAAAAGGTGCGGAACGGCGGGAGTAGGTGAAGATGCCGGGGCTATCGACGATGACATTGCCGCCCGGTGAATCCTCCAGCACACCGCCGCGTGTATTACCGATAGTATTTTTATCGGGGTATTCATCGAAGATGTTATTGCCACCCAGGCTCAATGTCAGTCCATTATCAAAACCGTATTCCACGTTGAGATCGGTTAGCACTTTCGCACCGTAGGTTTGGCGGCCACCATCTTCGACGGTGTATTCGCCGTAACGGTTCAGCGCCAGGTTAACGCGCCAGTTGTCCAGTTGATAATAACCGCTCAGGCTGATGCGATCTTCCGGCTGCCATTCTTCGATGATGGAAATATCTTGCGAACTGAACACTACATCAGCATCAAGTTGCGCGAGTGATCCCGCTTGAGAGGTAAACAGATCGACCACATCCGTTTCGGTTTTGTTTCCGGCCAAAGTTAAATCCAGGTTGCCACCAAGAAAATCGATGCCGGCATAGTTAATCACCAGATCAACACCGCGCGTTTCTGTGTTGGCGCCATTCAGGAAAAATTGTCCGGCACCGGCGCCCACAGCGTCCAGTGCATTCCCCAGGGTACCGCTGGGATCATCGGCGCCGCTTAAACGATTACTGATTACAATACGATCGTCGATATCTATCGCGTAGTAATCCAGAGTAATAGTTAATCGATCAACCGGCGTTAATACAAAACCCGCGCTGTAGTTGGTTGATTCTTCTTCTTTCAACTGCGGAATACCAATGGCTTGGGCCAGTTCGCTGTCATTGCGGAAAGTACCGACTTCCACCAGGATTTGTGGGCCACCCGGGTCAGCGGGGTTGGTGACAAACTGCGTACCGATGTTGTTGAAATACAATTGCTGCATGGAAGGCGCACGGAAGCCGGTACTCGCAGCAGCGCGCAAACGCAGGATGTCGTTCACCGCCCAATTTGCACCCAGTTTGAAGTTGGTGGTGTTGCCGAAATCCTCGTAATCATCAAAGCGAACGGCGGCAGTTACCAATACGCTGTCGGTTAATTGATAATCGGCGTCGACAAATGCCGATATTACATTGCGATCTTCATCGACTGCTGACCCCGGAGCAATGCCGGGAAAACCTTGAATACCGCCACCGGCATCCTGCGGGTACAAGGCGACCCCACCATTTTCCAGATCAGTGTCGTAGTCCAGATACGCGTATTCCTCACCGGGATTAATCTGGTAGTCATCAATTCGATATTCAAAACCCGTCGCAATGGAAAGATCGCCAAAGGTGTTATCGAAATCAATATTGAAGGTTTGTAGACCCAGTTCCAGACCGTAAGCATACGCAGAACGGGGGATGCTACTGCGAATATCGTCATCGGATAAACCTTCTTCGAAATTCAGATAATTCACGTAAGAATAGTTGATTGAATTGCTGGTGTCGTAATCAATTTCGTTACGCCCGTTGGTGTAGGACACATCCATATCCCAACCGTTGGCGAACTCAATGCGGTAACCAACACTCGCTGAAAAATCATCGATTTGTGAATTGATGTGCGGCAAGAAACCCATGGGAATAACATTGTCACCATCATCCAGCGCTGCTGAGTAACCTGAGCTGGGGTTGCGGTATAAAGCGCCGGACGTCGCTTCGCGTTCGGAGTAAGTAATAAATCCATAAGCCTCGCCCCCGCCAACATCAACAGCACCATTGAGTATCAAGGCTAATTGATCAGAGTCGGCGTCGCCAATGCGATAAACATCGCGATTAAAATCAACTTCACGCGGATCATCAGCCTCGACAATGCCGTTATCATCGCTGTCTACACAACCACCAAAAACACAGTCTCCCGGCATGCCTGCACGGTTGGTTCTGCCACGATCACGGAAATTCAACGTCATGTTGATATAACCCGTATCGCCCAGGTTAAAGCCTTTATTGACATCCAGATTGATGGTTTCACCATCACCTTCGGAATACTCACCGTAGTAGGCGCTGACGTTACCGCCTTCGTCAGCATCCCTGAGCACAATGTTAATCACACCGGCTATGGCATCCGAACCGTATTGCGCCGCTGCACCGTCACGCAGAACCTCAATGCGCTTTATCGATGCTGCAGGAATTGCATTCATATCCACCCCTGCCGTGCCGCGTCCTACAGAGGTGTTGATATGAATTAACGACGCTTGATGGCGCCGCTTGCCATTAATAAGTACCAGCGTTTGATCCGGCCCTAAACCGCGCAGGGTCGCGGGCCGCAGTGCATCGGTACCGTCGCTGATGGTCGAGGACGAAAAATTAAATGATGGCGCCAGGCTTTGTAACATGCGCCCCACTTCCGTTTGGCCGGTTTTTTCCAGCGCTTCTGTGCCGAGCACATCCACGGGCACAGGTAAATCTTCGGCGGTACGTCCCCGGGTTCTGGTGCCGACAATGAGTAGCTCTTCTACCGCTTGGGGCTGATCGCCCGGCGCATTTTGTGCCTGTGCAACGACACTGCTGATAGCCAGAGGTAATGGCAATAGGATGGCAGCGAATAACGATGTGGAAAGTTTTTTTGTTACTGGATGGTGAGAATGACGAGTGTATTGATCCAACTGCGAACAAAAAGCTGTGTGATTTGACATGCATGCGCTCCAATAATCCATGAGGTTTGTCAGCTGCAGCATCCGATCATCATTTTTACGATAATCAGCTACATCGCTCGCTACCATAAATTCATCCATGACAGAGCGATAATATTTTTTCCATCTTTAAAGCGAAGCGTTAGTTGTTCATTGTTATAAAAAACGCGTGTTTTAAAAAATAATTGATAAAAGCCGTGACCTGAGTCAAACAAACGTAAGAATCAAGCATATTTTTGGTCAGCTTTTTAATCTCTATGGTGCTTTTGTAAAAATTCGTCGAATGTTAATTTTTGTTTTGTCGCATTAACTTGCACTCTCCGCCCCATTTCAATGCAACAGAAGACTTTTTCTCCTTTGCAAACATCAGTATCATGTCAGCCTATTCCACATATTCAGTAAGTAACCCTATTTAATAACAATGAAAGGACTACTCAGTGCATCCTGCATCCAAACTCGCTCACATCCTGTCAACCCTGCTGTTAACCCTGGCTGCAACCAGTGCTTGCGCCGATGTAGTCGTCACACCAACATTGGGACGTAGCAAGATCGACTTAAAGCCCGCCTATGCCATTGATGGCGAAGGCACGCGTGTGGACGGCACCATTACTGGTGTCTCTGTCGGTTATCAGTTTGAATCCAATATCCTGATTGGCGGTAATTTGTCGTTCACCTATGGCGATAATTTATTCAGTGCAACTGATGATTATCGTTTGTATGAAGGTCGCGCTTTTATCGGCTATGTGATCCCGCTGCATGATCATTTTCGTATCACTCCCCTCGCCGGTATCAGCCGCTGGGAAATGGACACCAAAGAAGGTCGCTTCCTGAATCCCGGCCCCGAAGCCAAAGATGAATTTACCGGCAGTGATTCATTTGCCGAGTTAATGCTGGAATTTCCGATCACCGATCTGGTGGTAGTTCACACCAGCTATACTCAATCCAACTTTATCTTCGGGCGGACCAAATCGTTTCGCGGCGGCGTCACCTTTCAATTTTAATAAGCGACCGCTTTCTGGTCTCCAACTTGCTTATCTCTCAATATTGCTTGTATTCATTCATCATGAGGGCAGATTATGCGATGGGATGATGTCGTGCCGGCGGTCCAGCAATTGATGGTGGAGCAACAATTACCGGCGGACTTTTTGAATGTGTGCAAGACGTCTTATTTTCCGCTCGCTCGCTATCTATTAACAAAAAAGCAAGCGCTCGCAAGACCGCTGATCATCGGCATTAATGGTGCACAAGGCACGGGCAAATCCACACTTGCCGCACTCTTGCAGTGCATGCTGGAGCGCGGTGCGCACTGGCGCTGTGCCAACCTATCCATTGACGATCTCTATCTCACGCGCGCGCAACGCAACCAACTCGGCTTATCCGTTCACCCCCTGTTAAAAACCCGCGGGGTTCCCGGCACTCACGACGTTCAACTCGGGGTATCACTCATCAACGATTTATTGCATGCGCAAACCTCGCGGGCGGTTGCGCTACCGCGCTTTGATAAAGCACGGGATGATCGCAAGCCTGTGGAAGAATGGTCACAACAAGCTGTGCCGGTAGATATCATTATCCTTGAAGGTTGGTGTGTGGGCGCTGTTGCGCAGCCCGCAAGTCAACTTGCAACGCCCGTCAATGACCTGGAAGCCACAGAAGATTGTGAAGGCCAATGGCGTCGTTACGTGAATCTGCAGCTGGCTGAACATTACCAACCTTTGTTTGATCAGTTTGATTTTTTAATTATGCTCAAAGCTCCCTCCATGGAAGCCGTTGAAGAATGGCGCTGGTTACAGGAGCAAAAACTGATAGCGAAATCCCATGGCACAGGACAGGGACTGATGACACAAGCGCAGGTCAAACGGTTTATTCAGCATTATGAAAGGTTAACCCGCTATATTCTGGAGGAAATGCCTGGTCGCGCTGATCTGGTCTTTCATCTCAATGACAATCACCATATTGAGAAAGCCACAGGCAGCTTAACAACCGGAATGCGCTTATGAGACTACTGATTTTTACCGATCTGGATGGCACATTGCTGGATCACCACAGTTACAGTTTTGCGCCGGCCCTGCCCGCTCTCACCGAAATCCGTCGACGCGGTTATCCTTTGATTCTCGTCTCCAGTAAAACCCGCACCGAGTTACTCAACCTGCGCGAAGAGCTGCAACTGGAATTTCCGTTTATCTGCGAGAATGGCGCCGCTGTACATTGGCAAGAAAATAACCGTTGGCAGTGTCAGGCGTTCTCTCCACCGCGCGCATCTATCGACGCGGTTTTGCAGGAGCTGCGTCGAACCTGTGACTATCGCTTTACCGCGTTTATGGATTGCACCGCTGAACAAATTGCCACCTTAACCGATTTGCCCCTTGAAAAGGCCCGCCTGGCGGGTGCCCGCGAATACACCGAACCGTTGTTATGGCAGGACTCTTCTGAAAGATTACACCGCTTTCTCCAGCAATTAGATGAGCATGGCTTACAAGGTGTTCAGGGTGGTCGCTTTCTCAGCATCATGGGAAAATTCAGCAAAGCCAGTGCAATGACATGGCTGGTGCAACGTTACCAATCCCAGGCTCCGACAATGACCATTGCCCTTGGCGACAGCCCGAATGACGAGGCGATGTTACAAGCCGCTGACATCGCGGTCGTGATTCAATCGGATCGATCGGCACAGCTTGAGGTCAATCAACCCAGGTGGGTTATTCGCACCTCACAACCCGGTCCTGCTGGCTGGCAGGAAGCGATGGAACGTATCTTACACACCGATTTACACGCACTTTATTCCAATAACAATTCATAACCAACGAGGCGCAACATGGGCGATTTTCATCAAACCGGTATGATCACTACACTTCACAACATCGCCAAAAGACCGGTGGATGCGATGGAAGCTGAATTAAATCAATTCAAAACTGCACGACCCATGTCCCTGGTTTTACCCTCACTCTATTCGGAATTATCCGGTGATGCGCTGGGCAATATCATCAATGAATTAACCAAGGTGCCTTATCTGAATGAAATCGTTATTGGCCTGGATCGTGCAGACCGTGAAGAGTATCAACACGCACTGAAATATTTCAGCACCTTGCCGCAGTATCATCGGGTTTTGTGGAATGACGGTCCACGGTTGATGGCCATTGATAAACAATTACAGTCACTGGGGCTCTCGCCCAATCAGATGGGTAAGGGCCGCAATGTGTGGTATTGCTTCGGCTATGTGTTGGCATCCGGACGCGGCATGTCCGTTGCACTGCATGATTGCGACATAGTGACCTATAACCGCGAAATGTTGGCGCGCTTGATTTATCCCGTGGCGAACCCTGCGTTTAACTACGAATTCTGTAAAGGGTTTTATGCACGGGTGGCGACCAACAAAATGGGCGGTCGTGTCAGTCGTTTATTTGTAACACCCTTGCTGCGCACCTTGAAAAAACTCTGTGGTTACAGCGAGTATCTGGAATACCTCGACAGTTTTCGTTATCCGCTCGCGGGGGAGTTTTCCCTGCGCACCGATGTGATCAACGATTTACGCATCCCCAGTGATTGGGGCCTGGAGATCGGCGTGCTGTCGGAGATGCATCGCAACTATGCGACCAATCGTTTGTGTCAGGTCGATATTGCCGATATCTATGACCACAAACACCAGGAGGTTTCCGCCGACGATGCAAACAAAGGTTTATCCAAGATGAGCACCGACATTGCCAAGGCATTGTTTCGCAAACTGGCGACCAATGGTGAAGTGTTTTCCACTGAAAAAATTCGCACCATCAAAGCAACCTATTATCGGATCGCGTTGGATTTTGTGGACACCTACCATAACGATGCGCTGATCAATGGCCTGGGTTATGACCGCCATATTGAAGAGGCCACCGTAGAATTATTTGCACAAAATGTCATGCGCGCCGGAGAGTTTTTTCTGGAGAACCCTATGGATCGCCCCTTTATACCCAGCTGGAATCGGGTCATCAGCGCGATACCGGATATTCTCACTCAACTCAAACAAGCCGTAGAAGACGATCACCGGGAATTTTCTGCCTAGGAACCCACTATGACCACTGCGATGACCGATTTAATCCGCCGGGTGAAAGAGCATCTGACGTTTATTTATCCTGATCTTGATCATGAATCCCTGGCGCGGGAACTGATTGCTTTGATGGGTATTGATGAGCAGTGTCGCAGCCCACAGGCACACCGCAACAATTGGGATGAAGCTGATACGGTGTTGATTACCTATGGCGACTCCATCGTCAAGCCCGGCGAGCGGCCACTGATTACCTTGAAACAATTTCTTGATCAGCATTTACAACACACCATCAGCAGTGTGCATATATTGCCGTTTTTTCCCTACAGCTCTGACGACGGTTTTTCGGTGATTGATTACCTCACCGTAAACCCATCGCTGGGCGAATGGGATGATATCAGCAGCATTGCGACGGATTACAAACTCATGGCGGATCTGGTGATCAATCATGTATCCAGTCGCGGGCGCTGGTTTGAAAATTTCAAGAAACGGGTTGATCCAGGCCAGGATTATTTTGTTGAAGCTGATCCCCGCCTCGATTTGTCAGCAGTGGTTCGGCCCCGCAACACGCCGCTGTTATATGAATACGAAACCCTTGCCGGGCCACGCCATGTCTGGTGTACCTTCAGTGCTGACCAGGTGGACCTGGATTTCAAAAATCCTGCGGTTCTGAAGGAGTTTATTAATATCATTCGCCATTATCTGCAATGGGGGGTAACACTTTTTCGCCTTGATGCCGTAGCGTTTTTGTGGAAAGAAATCGGTACGCCCTGCATTCATTTGCAACAGACCCATGAAATTATCAAACTATTGCGCACATTAGTTGAACACCACAGTCCCGATGCCGTGATCATCACAGAAACCAATGTACCTAACCGTGAAAATCTCACCTATTTTGGCAACGCTAACGAGGCCCACTTAATTTATAACTTTTCACTGCCGCCCTTGTTGTTGTATACGTTGGTGAGTGGTGACTGTCGACACTTAAAAACCTGGCTGATGAGTATGCCACCGGCACAAGCAGGGACGACTTATTTAAATTTTATCGCGTCTCACGATGGCATTGGTTTGCGCCCACTGGATGGTCTGGTCAGTGATGAAGAGCGACAACGCATGGTAGATACCATGAACGCTTTCGGGGGCAAAGTCACTTACCGCCGCGCACAGGACGGCAAGGATAATCCTTACGAATTAAATATTGCGTTATACAGCGCGCTGAAAGGCACCATGCACAATCCCGACGATGGTTGGCAGCAGCAGCGCTTTATTTGTGCTCACGCAATTATGTTTGCCCTGGAAGGTATTCCGGCGATTTATATTCACAGCTTGTTCGGTACCGAAAATGATTACCAGCGCCTGGAGCACACCGGTCGCGCACGCTCTATTAATCGACACATCTGGCAATATGAAGAGTTGGAGCACGCGCTGACCAATCATCAGCAACACCATCGTTTCATCTTTGATGAGTTACTGAAGATATTGGCTATTCGTCGCCAGCAAACCGCGTTTCATCCCAACACGACACAGTTCACCATGCATTTGGGCACCAAGGTGTTTGCGTTCTGGCGACAAAGTATTGATCGCCGGCAGAGTGTGTTTTGTTTGTATAACATTACCGACGAGCAACAGGTGATCAACCTTGCCGATATTAATTTGATCGGCACCGATCGCTGGGCTGATTTAATCAGCGGCGAACGCTATGACAACCTCGGCGGGCAACTCACGTTGGCGCCCTATCAGTTTGTGTGGATCTCCAACTAGCAGGCTTGACAGTAAAGGCTTCGTTCACGCATCGTAAGCAGCTCACGAATGGCTGAACAGATCACGGATTATGATAACCACACTGGCTGTTGCGAATTATCGTTCGCTCAATGAATTAATTATTCCGCTCGGAAATCTCAACGTCGTCACCGGTGCCAACGCCAGTGGCAAATCCAATCTGTATCGCGCCCTGCGTTTATTGGCAGAAACGGCCCAAGGTGGCGTGGTGCGCGCACTGGCTAAAGAAGGCGGCCTGGACTCAACATTCTGGGCCGGCCCCGAAAAAATTACCCGCCGGATGAGCCAGGGTGAGGTTCCTATCCAGGGTGGACCGAGACAGGATGTTCAACGCCTGCGTCTGGGATTTTCCAGCGATAACTTCAGCTACGCCATTGCGTTAGGCTTACCCATCCCCTCAAGCTCTGCTTTCGCTTTTGATCCGGAAATAAAACGGGAGAGCATCTGGGTCGGTGAACAATATCGTCCGGCAAGTTCATTGGTGGAACGTGATGGTGGTGTCATCAAGATTCGTGAAAATCGCAGCTGGGATGTTATCGCACAACACACCAATACGTTTGACAGTTTATTCACCCAGGTGGCTGATCCGGTAAAAACCCCCGAGGTCATTGCCTTACGCGAAGACATTCGCAACTGGCGTTTTTACGACCACTTTCGCACCGATGCCGATGCACCGGCGCGGCAACCGCAAATCGGTACGCGTACCCCGGTATTGCATCACGACGGCCAGGATTTGGCTGCTGCATTGCAAACCATCAAGGAAATCGGCGATGGCAAAGCCCTTAACGAGGCTATTGATGACGCCTTTCCCGGCGCGCGCTTACAAATTGTGATGCAGGCCGGCAATCGTTTTGCGGTGGAGTTGCAGCAGGAAGGTTTACTTCGCCCCTTGTCCGCCGCTGAATTATCCGACGGCACCTTGCGTTATTTATTATGGGTTGCCGCATTGCTCACGCCGCGCCCGCCTGCATTGATGGTGTTGAACGAACCGGAAACCAGCCTGCATCCGGATCTATTACCCGCCCTCGCCCGCCTGATTATCCGCGCCGCCGAACACACCCAGGTGTGGGTCGTGTCGCACGCCAGTCGTTTGATTGCCGCATTGGAAAGCGCGCCGACGTGTAACTCCATTGCGCTGGAAAAACATTTGGGACGCACTCGCGTTGTTGGTCAAGGCATGCTCGACGAACCCGCCTGGAATTGGCCAGACAAGGGACGTTAATCGTTTCGGCTCTTCCTGTTACTCCATTGCAGAAAGCCACAAATAAATATTAAACCAAAAGGTTGACAATTATTCTTTACGGGAGGAAACTAAACCATATGGTTAACAATACTCAAGCACAACTGGATGCGGTATTTCACGCACTCGCAGATCAAACACGGCGCGCCATGCTGCAAAACCTGGCGGCGCAACCGCGTACGGTGAGCGAGCTGGCCGAGCCCTTCGCCATGTCACTCGCCGCTGCGTCGAAGCATATCAAGGTGCTGGAACGTGCCGGCCTCGTACAACGGCGCATTGAAGGACGCACGCATATTTGCCAATTGGATGCACGCCCTATGCACGGCGGCATGGAATGGATTCGCCATTACGAAATGTTCTGGCATCAACAACTGGACGCTTTGGAAGCGGTGTTAAAGGCCGAAGACAAAGTGAACAAAAAGAAGCGCACCACTCACAGTCCTTAACCAACTTACCACGGAGGTTCATCATGAACAGTTACGGCGCTCTTATTGCTTCCGATACCTTGCGTATCGAACGTGTTTTACCCGGCCCTATCGAGCGGGTTTGGGAATACCTGACTGACTCAGACAAACGCAGTACCTGGTTGGCCGCAGGCACTATGGACCTGAAAACCGGTGGCCGGGTTGAGCACCGTTTTAATAACAGTGATTTAACCGAAGACGATGATTTACCGCCACCTAAATATTCGCACTGCCAAAATGAACAATTGCTGCTGGGGGAGATTACCGCCTGTAAACCACCGCACCTGTTAAGTTACATTTGGAATAAAGGTTCAAGCGAAGAATCAGAAGTGTGTTTTGAGCTTTCACCCAAAGGCGCGGAGGTTGCACTGACGGTTACACACCGCCGGTTAAATTCACGCGGTGAAACACTGAGTGTAGCGGCAGGCTGGCATGCACACCTGGATATATTAATTGCAAACCTGAAAGAGGAAGTACCGCCGGGTTTCTGGCGCAACCATACGCATCTGGAAGCGGAATATGAACGACGTTTGTGATTAACGAACCGGTAAATGTTTGGCGTTAATTGATCAAATGCGGGATGTCAGATAGAACATTTCGACCTGTCTGACATCCACATAAGAGGCATCCTATGCAGAGGCGCTTCTTATGCAAACTGCTGTATTACTCATCCTGACCTTTACCACCCTGGCCGCCGCAGCCTACACCCATTATCGTGTTCCCTATCACACCCGCAACGCCAGGAATCGTTGGTTTGTGCACTTTCTGCTAATAATTGTGGGCATCGCTTTTGGCTGGGTTAACAGCCAACGCTACCCATTGAACGGCTTATGGGAACTACTGGTATTTCTCAGCTCGTTTGGTGTTATCCATATTCCAGCGGCCGCGATTTTGTTTATCAAGCGCCAGCAGAAGATCGAGAAACACAAGTAATCCGGCGCAGCTGCATCAATGCTTAAAGATGACATACAACGCATGAATAATTCCTGGAATAAAACCCAACAGAGTGAGCAGTATATTCAGCCAAAAATGTCCTTTAAAACCTACCTCCATAAAAACACCCAGTGGAGGGAGAATAATGGCCAGGATAATTTTGATCGGATCTGTCGCTGTAAGTGGCATTCGAGAATCCTCTAGTAAGCCTAACGATTTAAGCGATACGCTAATTTACTTTGCACAGAACGTCTGTGCGAACTCACACATGCTTAAGAGGATCATTTTCATTGCTGAACGTTGAAAAGGTAAACCGAATTAATGAATCAAGTACAAAGCTGTCGCTGACCGAGGATGAAAACTATTTCTGCATATCCTTGTGCAAGAAGAATTGTTAAACCTATAAACTGCTAACCGTTTTCACCTGTAGCGTGCTAAATGCATCACTCGCCTCTTTGAGCTGGTCTGTGCTGCTGGCGTGAACAGCGACAATGAATTTACCTTTTCGCAGAGCTGACTGGGATACGCTCACATAGGGCATATGATCCGGACGCAATGTCATCAGACCGCCGAACATCATGCCAAATATCGCACCAAACGCGATGGCTACAGCAGCTGCGGTTACCGCATTAACCACCACAAACGCTATGCCCAGCGCAAACAATATTAAAAACAATAACAGACCCGCTACCGCTCCGGCTAAACCAAGCCAAACATGTGCGCGCAACAGTGTGTGCCAGATACCACGATCCTCAGGCTCCAGTTCCCACCCGGGGTGGCGATCATTGGGACCGACAACAAAAATCTGTTGATTCTGCAAACTGGTTGTCTTGCGCAGAATGTCGACGGCTCGTTTAGCACTGAACTCGTCCTGAAAAATGGCGGCAACTTTGTGATCGAAATGCTCACCGGAAATACTGGTTGCGATCTTCATTGTCTTTACTCCGATAAAGATAGTATTACTATCTTGACCAGATGCACTATACGAGGTTTCTTATCGTGCGCCGGCGAGACTATTTTTTGTTAGTCGTGTCACGTTACCAACATCGCTGAGGACAATAAGAAATCAACGAAACGCAAATCAGGCAGCGGCCTTTTCTTTTTTTATACAATCATAAGCTGATTGAATAGTTTTGAAGCGTTCCGTAAGCGCTTTGATCATAAAAGGCGGCAGCCCCTGCCCAATGAGCTTGTCCGGATGAAATTGACTGGCCAGTTTTTGATAGGCTTTTCTGACCTCCAGATCACTGGCGCTTGGGGTTAAACCCAGCGCATCGTAGGCACAGTGTGATTGCTCTTTTTCAGTGGCAAATCCTTTGTAGCGTTTTTTTCCCTGAGTCCATCCGCCGCTGACTTTCTGTTCCTTGAAAGGTTGCTCTGGCGAGCCTTGCGAGGAACGTTTATGTGTAGCGGTTTCGTCATAAGCGCGTTGTGTATCCGCCTGCGCAGAATCATCCAGCTGATCATCACCGAATCGTTCCTGCGAAGACAACATCTTCAATAACTGCTCAAATGTAATATTGGAATAGCCCAGGGCGCTGGCTATCTCCTGCACAGCACCCACTTCTTTGTTCACCAACAGCCCGTCAACACGCGCGATGCTGACCAGATAGACCAACAAAATTTGCGTTAAACTGCTGCTCTTGCGTGCAAGCCCCTGAAATTCCTGAAGTGCATTGTTTAACTGAAAGTCCGGTGCAGCACCACGCTTGAAGTACTGAATAGCTTGACGCTTTTGCGGTGCGGCCAAATGCATTTTTTCCATAAACGTTTCCGTGCGTTTGATCTCCTTGGCGTTTACTGGCCCATCTTTTCGTGCAACATAACCCAGTAAACTGAATACGGTTTTAAAGAATATCTGCTCTACTTCATTAAAACCATTGCCATTAAAACCATTGTCGCTTGTGCCTCCCTTGCCCATTTGGCCGCTGAAGAAAAAACCAAGCTTATTACCGGTCACAGCCATGGCAATAAAATAAATTACCACCACGCCGAGGAGGACTGCAATTATCTGTAGGAGCATAGAATTTTCCGGTCGGTTTATGAAGTGCTCACACACTCGCCATTAGCGAGCAAATGTACCCACTATTCTTTCACTGGCCACAACGTGCCCTTCCATCGCAGCAAGCAATTCATCGCGGGACAGCCCGAAGCTAACGTCCAGGCGCGTATCTAACGCGAAAACCTGAAAATGGTAACGGTGTGCCGGGTCGCCAATCGGCGGTTTGGGACCAAAATAACCTATCGCACCTCGATCATTTTTTCCCTCCATGGCACCTTTCGGTTTTACCAACTCCGGCAGCGGGGGCACACCTTCTTCCAGCTGTGTTACATCCGCCGGCAGGTTATAGAGCAGCCAGTGAACGAACGGCGGATTTTCATCAACATCCGGATCTTCCATGATCACCACATAACTTTTCGTTCCTTCGGGTCCGACTGTCCATTGCAAGGGCGGTGAAATATTTTGACCGTCAGCCGAAAATTTTTCTGGTATGGCGTCGCCATCAGGAAAAGCCGGAGACTCCAAACCCAGGGGTTGCGCATCGCCTAATAATTCAATTGCAAGACCCGCCGTATTATCGCCGTCCGGTGGAGGAGAAGTTGCATCGACGACGCGAATGTCAGTATTCCAGGAGTTGGTAGGTGGACCGACGTGGTGACGCCCACGGGTTTTGCCGGTGTAGGTAATACGGTAGATCACACCGTTGGTGTCATCAGCCACCAACAGCGAGCCGTCCTTCGCTTGGGCAATACCCGCGAGCCGTCCACGATGCACCCAATGCTTGCCTTGGCGAGACAAAAAACCTTGCGCGAAGGCCTCGAAGCCTACCGGCTTTCCCCCTTCAAATTTTATGCGCGCCACTTCGTAACCTGATGGAGGTTTACGGTTCCAGGAACCACGCATAGCCACAAAGACATCACCATGGTAATCATCAGGAAATTGCTCCGCCGTGTAGAAAATCATCTGCATCGGCGCAGCGTGAGGCGTATAAAAACCTACTGGCTCGACGCTTTTGGCAGCCCACTCAGCAAGACTGATGTCACCTGGTGGTTCGTCCTGCGGATTGAATTTACTTGCACCATATATATAAGGCCAGCCATAACGTTTGCCTTGAACAAGGTGATTCAGCTCCTCGTATTGTTCGTTGTCACCCAACCAGTCAATACCATGATCCATACCATAGAGTTCGCCGCTCTGCGGTTCAAAACCAAATCCGATAGTGTTGCGCAAACCCGATGCAAAAATACGGCGGCTTGAACCGTCCGGCTCCATTTGCAATATCGTTGCGCTTTCCGGATTTGTTTCATCACATGCATTACACGTAGAACCAACCGAGACGTATACTTTCCCGTCCGGGCCGACGACCAGCGTTCTATTGGGATGCTGTCCTCCGTCCGGCAAGTCATCGACGATATGTTCCAGAGGTGCGAGATTTCCATCCGGCTGAATGGTGGTGCGATACACATCATTTACTGTCGCGAGGTACATCGTATTATCGCTGATGGCAATCCCATGCATACCGGGTCGATTGGCGACAATGCGCTGCTCGTCCGATTTTCCGTCGCCATTCGTATCGCGCAACAAAAGTACATCGCCAACGGAGCGACGCGTAATATAAATTGTTCCATCGTCCGCCACCGCCATCATGCGTGGATTGACAAGGTCTTTAGCAAACACATTGATTTCAAAACCACGCTGCACGGCGATCTTGTGCAGCTTGTTGTCGACAGACACCTGTTTCGGCTCAAGGACATGACCGATGATAGTAACATCGGCCGCTTCGGGATCTCTCAATTGTTCGGAAACCGGTCTGAACGCCTGAGCCGAGGCAGAAAAAGCAATGCAGGTACAGCCGAGCAATAACCATGTGAGCAATTTATTCATCTTTCACCTCGGGCATCTTTCGTTTCGGGTGCTACACTTCGGTCTGTTGGCTAACCGGTGCGGTGATAATTAATTGCAAAGGATGTGCCGGGACGAGAATGGTATCCATGCAATATAAAAGTCACTTTATTGCATCGTATTTTTTCTGACATTTTTCACAGTAAAAACTACGCCGATGGCGTCTTTCCCACATGCGCCCGGATAAATGGTATATCACAACGAGGACATATACTTTTATTGTGGGCCAACCAATGCTGGCGAAGCACATAGGCTTTTTTCCATGCCAAAAATTCAAAGCTATAGATGCGCGCTTGTTCAATCAGCGTCTTTAACTTTTTTGATGGCAACCCGCCCACCAATGACAGCGGATGGACTCGAATCCGAAAAAGCACTTCGTTCTTGATAATGTTGCCAACACCGGCAAAGATATCCTGATTCAACAGCGCATCGCAGACAAATGTGTCCGGCAGGTTACGCAATTTTTTTTGCGCAAGAGCAGGATTCCATTGATCCGACATAACATCGGTTTGCCAGTCATATTGACTGTCTAATGTGTCTTCCACATATTTGACGGAGCAAGCGTAAAAATTGAGTTCCGTTGCATCAGCGAAGCGTAAACTTAATCTTGGTGCCGTGTCTTTTCGATCATTGATCCGGTAGCTGCCAAACATCAGAAAATGAACCTTTAGCGAAACATCCGGAAGCTCAATAAGGAAATGCTTTCCCCAACTGCGGAAATAGCCTTTTCACATTAGCAGCAACAGCTTCATCCATAGACCAGAAAATTACCTGGATAACGCAGCGCTTCGTTTGTATTCACCAGATTGTCCAGCTGCGTTCTTACTTTTATACCAGCCCGGCGATCCATGTCTGTAAAATTTACAGTGACGTTGTAAAAACATCGGCGCCAGACTCTTCACTGACGCACAAAATTAAAAAAAATCACTTTTCAACTACAGAAATAAAATGTGTGACGTGGTATGTCCATTGCAATGAGCAGATCTCAACAGAACCTACTGTTATTTAATTCCCTTGTTCTTTATATCTGAGGGTCACACTATGAGTATAAAATTGTTTGATAACCGTGGAACGCCGTTAGAACGACAAAAATTTACCTGGCGGGAGCTCGCCATCAAGCCACTGAGTAAGCTGGACGACGACGCATTTACGAGAGTTCGCGTCATCCTGATGAATGGTATTGAACAGCAGGTAAACCGCTTCCAACACATGTGCGGACAATTCAACGGCAACCTGCGCCTCCCGCTCGCAGAAATTCGTCGTGTCGAGCATCATCAACAAACGATGATTAACTGGCTCATCGGCTCTGATCACTCACCGCTGGAAACAACCATAGGCTACGAGCAGGTCGCGATTGAAGTTACCGCTGCGATTGCGCAACAAGAACCGGATGAGTATCTGGCGCAAACTTACCGCTACGGTTTGCTCGAAGACTTTGATCACATGTATCGCTATTCTGCGCTGATGGATCGGGTGGAAGGGAAAGATGCCAACAATATTCTCCAGAGTTACACGGATATTCTGCCAGGCCGACCGACGGTTGAAGAACACCGTGCGCCAGAAGATGATTTACGCCATCACTACGATCACAAAGCCGCTTTTCCGGTATCCAAACTCAATGCGCTGACAATTTTCTCCGGTGAATATCAAACACGCGATTACTACATGAATATCGGGCCAACGTTCAGCGATCCGGTTGCGCGCGCGTTGTATGCCGAAATCGCGTCGATCGAGGAACAACATGTAACCCAGTACGGCTCCATCATTGACCCGAACGAAACCTGGCTGGAAAAATGGTTGTTGTATGAAGCAAATGAAGTTTACAACTACTACAGCTGCGTAGCGGCAGAGACTAACCCGCGCATTAAAGCTATCTGGGAACGCTTTCTGGATTACGAGTTAGGCCATCTGCATGTTGTCACAGAGCTATTCAAAAAATACGAGCGTCGCGACCCCGCCGAAATATTACCGGATGCTCTGCCCGATCCTATTTCCTATGAAAGCCAACGGGATTTTGTGCGGCAAGTGCTAACAGAAGAAATTAATCTGCGTGCAAAAGGTCCGGATTACGTTGATAAGAGCCAGGAAAGCCAGAAATCAAAAGATTATCGCGATCATCTCAACTCTACCGGTTCGCCTTCTGAAATGGTTGCTGAACAATACCGCTGGCAGCCAGGAACCGAACTGAGCAAAAAAATCGCATAACCAGACTCTTTCCTGACTAGATAAATTGAAGAGGAATACATTATGGAACCGAATACCAAAATGGGCAGCAATAAAACTGGCATCGATATGTCGCCTATTCTCAGCAAAGAAATGATCGAGGGCAGTAAAAAACTGAAACTTGATGGCGCAGATGGCTATACCAACCTCACACTATTGGAACAATTTTATCTGGATAATGACGATCCTCTTGGTTCTGTGCCCATGCCGGGAACGGTAAAAGGTGTCGTAAAGTCTGCTACCAAGATGTTAACTGGTCATCATCCAGAAGTGTTTTTAAATAAACTTGGGGAACGCCTGGCATTTGAACGCAGTGGTGTACGCATTTATGAGCAACTTATTTTGAAATGTGAACACATGGCAGCCAATAGTATGGATGGCTTAAAGCTCCCACTGGAAAAACTACAGGAATTCCATGACCAGGAAGCCGAACATTTTTATTTATTGGTGGAATGCATGGAAACCCTGGGTGGCGACCTGACAGCACAGACGCCAGATGCCGATGCGTCCGGTGTAGCAGCATCGGGGCTAATGAAAGTCATTATGGACCCACGCACATCCGTTAGCCAAAGCCTGGAAGCTATGTTATCCATTGAGTTAACGGATAATGCTGCGTGGGAGTTGCTGATAAAACTGGCCGAAGATATGGGCTTGAGTGATATGGCCGACAAATTTCGCCATGCCTTGCAGCAGGAAAATGTTCATCTTGAAACTGTGAAACAGTGGTACGAAGAGAGTGTGCGCGAACAGGGCATAATGCGGTTGTCGTAGACAGCAGAAGCAGGAACGTGCGAGCTGATTATGCGAAACTTTCCTCGATCCCGCTGGGGTGGCGTGCTCATTGGTATAGGACTGATGGCCGCCGTTGATGAAATAATTTTTCATCAGCTATTGGGGTGGCATCACTTTTATGATGGTGCCACCCCGGCGATCGGTTTACTATCGGACGGGCTGCTGCACGCAGGAGAAATTGTTGCGCTGGTAGCCGGTTTTTTATAATACTGGATCTGCGTCAGCACAATGCGCTACACCTGACGCACACTTGGGCCGGAGGATTTCTGGGTTCGGGAAGCTTTCAGGTTTTTGACGGGATTATTAATCACAAAGTTTTACGTTTGCACCAGATACGCTACGAAGTGCCCCTTTTGCCTTACGATATTATGTGGAATTTGGTGGGCTTCGCGTTGATTATTGTCGGCGTTCTGTTGCTGCGGCGTGCGCGACACCCCTGCCTCAAGATCTAAATCATCCCGCCCATGCATAATGGTAATTTGTCTTTGTCATTATCGATCTGGCTAGCGCTCGGTTTGTTAACCGCGCTCTATATATTTGCAGCACATGTGGTTCAACCTGAACTACGGTCATGGAAAATAAAACGAACTGGCTCTTTCATGATTGGAACCGGTTTGTTGGCCCTAGCCTTTTGTCCACCCATCTTGACTTGGGCACACCACGATCTTCGCGGACATATGCTACAACACTTATTGCTCGGTATGTTTGCGCCATTAGCCTTGGTGATGGCTTCACCTATTACCTTATTATTACGTAACCTCCCGGTTCGCACAGCACGCTTCTGCAGTTGTTGTTTGCGCAGTCGGATGGCAGTGTGGATCAGCCATCCTTTTACCACGCTCCTGCTCAACATAGGCGTGATGTATTTGCTATACATGACGTCGCTATACTAGGCGAGCCTGACAAATATCTGGCTTCATGTGTTTATCCATGTGCACTTTTTTGTGGCGGGTTATCTATATTGCTGGTCAATAGCAGGTCGCGACAACAGCCCATACCGCGCGTCATTGCACGTACGTCTCTTAGCCCTGTTTTTGGGAATTGCTGCTCATGGTTACCTGGCAAAGCTGATGTACATCAATCTGTGGCCCAGCGTGTCACTCTATAACAATCAAACCTATACCGTTGAAGCCATTCAGTCCGCTGCACAGCTTATGTACTACGGCGGTGATTTGGCGGAACTACTGTTAGCGGTCGCATTGTTCTATGGATGGTACAAAAAGCGAAATCGGTATTGGAAACGCCATCCTCACGTCATTCGTTCTTTCTTGTTTTAGGTGTCGAATGCGGATGATACAAAGGTTCAGGCGCCTCAGTTGGCAACGGATCTTCGGGGGTCGGATGCTTACCTTGCCTCACTGCCACCTTCAATGGATGCTCGGGATTATTAAGGAAGAGTTCTCGTGGCCCTTCATCCTGAATATCATCCCGCTTCGGATTGCGCTGAGGATCATCAGCAAAACTACGGGTATCAGCGGTTGTCTTTTTCATGGATTTTGGTTCCTGTTCATCAATACATGTTATTCAGACCAGCGCCATACAAGAAAATTCTTTACGCCCAGCGCCTGTATTTTCATGTCAACCAGTACATGAAGAACCATAGAAGAGCTTTCATGCCCCCTTTATATTGAAGAACCCTTTTCATTCGCAATAAAAATGACAGATTCTGTTAAGCAGCCAACAGATCATATATGCCTGCTTCTGATTATCATCGCCAAAGACCGATGACCAAGCATTTAATCGTGCAATTATTTTTTTAAATACAGGTCCTTACTTTTACTTAAATACTATTTCAAAAGGAGAAAAGAAGATGACGAACACCCCAAGTGAAAATTTAATCGACTGGCTCCGCGATGCGCACGCAATGGAAGAGCAGGCTGAAAAGATGCTGAAAGGACAAGCGGAACGGTTGGAGCACTATCCCAAATTAAAAGCACGTATTGAGCAACATATCGAAGAAACTTACGGACAGCAGAAGCTGCTCAGAGCCTGTATCGAGCGATTAGACAGCAGCCCTTCTACCATTAAAGATATGTCTGCCAAACTGATCGCGTTCGGGCAATCGGTTTCCGGCATGATGGTTAACGATGAAGTCGTAAAGGGCGCCATGAGCGGGTACGTCTTTGAGCATATGGAAATTGCTTCTTACACCGTACTTATCGCGGCAGCCAAAGCGGTGGGCGATACCGAAACGCAACGAGCCTGCGAACAAATATTGCCCCAGGAAATCGCGATGGCTGAATGGTTAAAAGAAAACCTGCCTGAATTGACCCAGGCGTTTTTGGCGCGCTCAGCCGGCGACGACAAAACAGCGAAGCGTTAAATTAACGTACAACTCGACACCAGCACCTTATCGTGTAACTCACACCCATGACGGATCAAGAACGCACGCCTATGTGGATGGGACTCGGCAGAGCGATTGGAGGGTCCATCATCTTCAGCTTGCCGATGATGATGACAATGGAAATGTGG